>JAIYDQ010000098.1 GCA_027487375.1 Planctomycetaceae bacterium | reverse complement strand
GAAGTGGAACGCATCACAGGTGTTCACACTTATCCGGAACTCGCAAAACTTCTTTCAATTGATAATCAAGCCTCCGCAAATCGCTTGGATTCAGTCTCACAACCTGGAGCGAAACCGCTTGATTTGCCAACTTCATCGCTTGAGCCGTTTCCCATGCTTGATGCTAGTCCCGACGATTCTCAGCTTGGTCAGTCTCAACTAAATCAACCTCAGCTCGATCGCCCTAACACTACTTTCGCTTCCCAGAATGTTTCTCCATCAACCACAAGCAGCCAAAGCAACATCAAAGCGATCAATCAAACATCCAGTCCAACAAACATAAGTCCAACAAACATAAGTCCAACAGCCGCAAAACCAGCCGTTGACCCGATGTCGACTACAGTTCGGATCAAGACCGAAGACGAAAACAGCATGGCCTACGGTACTGGTACGATGATCGATCAAGTCAACGGAGAGGTGCTTGTTATTACTTGCGGACATCTTTTCCGAGACATGAAACCGTCGACGCGGATCATTGTAGAAGCTCCTGTGAATGGTCAGCTTGGTCAATTCGCCGGAACAGTAATCGACTATCAGTGTGATGAAACGGATATCGGACTTTTATCTTTCAAAGTAGGCGTCGAGGTTCCCGTTGCAAGACTTCTGCCACGCGGGACTGCTCTGCGCGAAGGAGAATCGGTTGCAAGCTTCGGCTGTGATGGCGGTGCAGATCCAACGAGACGTGATTCACAAATCACAAAACTCAATCGTTACCTGGGCCCCTCCAACGTCGAAGTAGCCAAAGCACCCGTTCAAGGTCGAAGCGGTGGAGGATTGTTCAATCAAGCGGGTCAGCTAATCGGCGTTTGCTATGCCGCTGACAAGGAACTCGATGAAGGACTTTATAGCGGACCAGAAGTCGTCTACGCGCAACTCGCAAGATTGGGACTAACGCGACTTTACGCCGAACCAAGTCCCACGAACGATTCACCCGCAAATGTTGCGACGAATCTTGTTGCAAGAAGCGGGCAGTCGAACCTAAACGTAGCCTCCCCGAATCTGCAAACGGGAACCGCATCGAGCGAAAATCTTTTTCCTGACCAGATCCGACGCGACCCTCGCTCGCAAGCACGCAGCGACCGAAACACACAGGATTGGCAACAAACCGTTGACCAAGCAGCTCAACTAGCAAGAAGCAATGCTTCAGCAATCGCAGCTGCCTCCGCATCGCTCGTCGCGACTTCCAGCATCACCGCAACAATTCGGGACGCCTCTGGCCGCGAAAGGACTGTTTCGATTCCCAATCCGTCTCCCGCTCTGCTGCAAATGCTGGATGCCCCTACACAAACAGCACAACTCTCCACCTCGCCTGCCTCACTCGGCTCCGCCTCAATGATTCGGTAGCGCGATGCCGGCTGACGAAGCAGTGGCTTAGCCGATGGCCCTCCGTGTCTTCGCTTTTATAGCTTTTCTAACACCGGATTCCGGAACAACTTGGTGGTAAATGGGGCAAATTGGAACTAAGATTAAGGTTCCATCGTAGTGATTCCCTGGTCGCTGCTCCCCGGTGGAGTAGACAGGGTAATTCGCTGGCGGTTCCATTTTTCTTTCAGCCGTTCCTCCCTTTTTGGCATTTGCACCCATGCATCCGCAACTTCGTTTTCTGCAGCCGTTTTTTCGTAGCAGCAAAATTGCCCGGCCCGCTCTCTTTGTGATCTGCTCGACCCTGGCTGCTGCGGCTCCCCACGTCGTCTCAGCACAAGATGATGCCAAAACAACCGAGAAAGCCGCCGAAAAAACTGCTGATAAAGTTGTTGATAAAGCAGCGATAAGAGCTGCGGAGAAAGCCGCTGAAAAAGCGAAAGACCTCGAGTTTATTTTTACGCAACCACCGACGGACGATTTGTCCTTTACCTTGCAAGGCGAGTTCATCGGAGAGGTAACCGTTCCTGCGCCTGTTTCTGCGAACTCGAAAGAAAATGCCGAAGGAGACTCGAAGGACGCATCGAAGGATGCAGTCCCTGTGGCGCCCGCGGCAGAATCAAAGGTTCTAGGGCTGCAATTGCGAGTCGTTGGCGGAGAGAACTTTGAAGGGCTTTCTTACTACGGCGGATTGCCTGGTGAGAAAGCTCATCGACCCAAGCCGATGAAACTCATCGGACGTCGATCGGGAGATTTTCTAGTTCTTTCAGGTGGCCCGTGGGCGATTTTTGTGGACAAAGACGGCTGTAATTTGGTCGACAAAACGGGCAAGACGCTTGGGAGATTAACTCGCGTTGAACGCCAAAGCCCAACGCTGGGAGCGAAGCCTCCCGAGCACTCGATCGTGCTTTTTGATGGATCGGGAACCGAGCAGTTTCAGAAGGCCACGATGACCGAAGATGGCCTTCTGCAAGAAGGTGCGGACCTGAAGCCGATGATACAAGACTTTGATTTACACCTGGAATTTATGCTTCCCTACATGCCGAAAAAGGAAGGGCAAGCGCGAGGTAACAGCGGTATCTACATTATGAGTCGATACGAATGCCAGATCCTGGATTCGTTTGCTCAAGAAGCGGTTAACAACAGCTGCGGTGCGATCTATTTGTTCAAGCCAGCAGACGTCAACATGTGCCTTCCGCCACTTGTTTGGCAGACCTACGACATCCGATTCACGGCCCCTCGTTGGGCAGCGGATAAGACCAAGATTCGCAACGCTAGGATCTCTAGCTGGCTAAACGGTGTGAAGGTTCAAGATGACGTGGATGTCCCCAGCAGCACCGGACACGGAAAACCCGAAGAGCCATCGCTACTTCCGACTCTGCTCCAAGATCACGACTGCCCAGTTCGATTTCGTAACGCTTGGATCGTCGACCGAGGTCTTTTGACTAGTGATAGCTTTCCCGTGAAAGCGACACGTGAGCCGAAGGTTGAAAACAGCACTCCCAAAGCTGAAAAAGCGGAGTCGAAATTGACAGCTAAAGCGGACGACTCCACTCCGAAGCCGTCAACCGAACGCTAAAGAGTACGTCTCGCTTAGCCTTTCCGTCAGATCGTACTCGTACTCAATGAAATGGTACTCGTACTCGTACTCGATTCGAATACACATCGAACGAGTACGCGTACGAGTACCGGCTTATGACTGAGTATGAGTACGAAAAATGCCGAAAAATGGAGTTTCTACGCGAGACGCTCTAGAAGTAATCGCGGCGGCGGTGCGAATTCCTGGTGCACAAATCCCAATTCAAGCTTGGAGTAGCTGAATTCGTAAGAATTCAGATCTCGATTGACGCACCGAATTAGCTGCATTCTTCAGATGTCTTACGAGATCTGCTAAGAGTTGCTCAACTCAGGTTAACGAACAGGTGTTTCGGAAAACCTAGGTGGTTTTGGCAAGACTGGTAGAGTTTGCCCACGCGTTTGAGGCACTTCATGCGTTGCCGTTGTTGCAACCGATTCAACCCGTACGCGGAAGCACAAGCGTGTCGAAAACCATTCGTTGGGGGCGACACCTGCACCTGGACTCTAACAGAATGCCCCAGCATGCAACGATCGGATGTTGAAACCTTCGTAACACCGACGATGGTCTTTAAGAAAAGTCTTTTCCGTCTGACTGCGGTCGGTCTTGTTGGAAGCCTGCTCGTTGGGTATTCCTGCAATCAATCGCTTCGGGCAGATGACTCGGTAAATGACGCGGGGCATCTTGTTCGTGTTTCGCCAGTGGTTCGGGCGATCCGAAACTGCGAAGCCGCAGTTGTTAACATTCAGGGTAACAAAACCGTTACAACCGCAGCAACGACTGCTGGCGGGGTCTCTCCAGGCCGACAAGAAGTCAACGGAATGGGGACCGGGGTAATCATCGACCCGCGCGGCTACATCATCACCAACTTGCACGTAGTTCAAGACGTCTCGAACATCGAGGTCACGCTTTCCGACGGGACTGTTAGCATCGCCAAGTTATTGAACTACGATCCGGATACGGATTTGGCTCTCATCCGCATACCCACCGATAAGCCTTTGCCAGTAATCCCGATGGGTTCAAGTCACGATTTGATGCGAGGCGAGTCTGTCATCGCGATCGGCAATCCATTTGGGTATCAGCATTCAGTGACCGTTGGGATCATTAGTGCGCTCCATCGGAATATCCCTGTAAACGGCACTCAAGAATATCGAGACTTGATACAGACCAATGCGGACATCAACCCGGGCAATTCGGGTGGTCCGCTAGTGAACATCGAGGGCCGAGTCATCGGCATCAACGTCGCAGTACGCGTCGGGGCTCAAGGCATTGGCTTTGCCATTCCTATCGATGCGGCGTGTGAAGTCATGGCGGATCTCATTGCAGCGGCAACATCAAAAGATCTTTCGCTTGGAATAACTGTTGAAACGAAATATAGCGACTCGCGGACGAGTGCCGTTGTGCGTTCGGTCGATAGCGCGTTGGTCAACACCGCACAGATAGACAGTAATATCGCAGTTGGCGATGTAATCGAGTCGATTAACGGAAAAGAAGTGCACAGCCGCTTGGATGCATTGTTGTGTCTCATTGGTCAACAAAATGGTGACTCGCTTCCCATCGTTGTCAAACGCAACGGGGAATCGTTGACCTCGTCATTGAGCCTGAATTCCACTACCACATCCCGGGCCGACGAAGCGCTTGCAAAAGACACTTGGGAAAGGCTTGGCGTAAAGCTGGTTGCAGTTCCAAAGTCGTCCGTCCAGTCGGGGGTTGGAAGCGAAAAGTTTTCGGGCGGGTTAAAAGTTGTTGAAGTTCGAAGTAATTCCCCAGCAGCACGCGAAAAGATTGCTCGCGGCGACATCATTGTGGGTATCATGTCTTGGCAGACTCCAAACCTGAAGGCTCTAAGCTGGATCTTAGAAAACGAAGAATTCGCTGCCTCTCCAAGTGCTAAGTTTTATGTTTATCGAGATAATCAGTTTTGGACCGCAGCAATGAAGGTTGGAAACCAACGAGTTCGGTAACTCAGTTTGCGTATCGATACAACTGCATCCAGATTGCCGTCCAAACTTTATCTCACGAACGTAGGAATACATGACAGCGACTAAGCGAATTCTCGTAACTGGCGGCGCAGGTTTTCTCGGCTCCCATCTCTGCGAACGACTTGTTGCCGAGGGGCACGACGTCATCTGCTTGGATAACTTTTTCACAAGCCAAAAATACAACATCGAACATCTACTCGGAAAGAAGAACTTCGAGTTTGTTCGGCATGATGTAACGCTTCCGATCTATTTGGAAGTCGACGAAATTTATCACCTCGCATGCCCTGCCGCGCCAGGTCACTACCAATTCAATCCAATCAAGACGATGAAGACTTCGGTTCTCGGCTCGATCAACATGCTTGGAATGGCAAAGCGTTGTGGTGCAAAGATACTCTTGGCAAGTACCAGCGAGATCTACGGCGACCCACACGTTCATCCACAACCCGAAAGCTACTTCGGAAACGTAAACACGATCGGTATTCGCTCTTGCTATGACGAAGGCAAACGAGCCGCAGAAACTTTGTTCATGGACTATCATCGCATGAACAAAGTCAACATTCGAATCGTTCGAATCTTTAATACCTATGGCCCGCGAATGCATCCATACGATGGTCGAGTCGTCTCGAACTTCATTCGCCAAGCAATCACCGGCAACGACATAACCATTTTCGGAGATGGAAGCCAAACACGATCGTTTTGCTACCGCGATGACTTGGTCGAGGGATTCGTACGAATGATGCGTGCTCCCGACAGCTTCATCGGACCAGTTAATATCGGAAACCCAGGCGAGTTTACGATTCGTGAGCTGGGCGAGTTGGTGATTGCCATGACTGGAGCCAACGTAAAATTGGTCACCAAGCCATTACCTGCCGATGACCCATCGCGTCGACGGCCGGACATTACGCTTGCCAAGAAACATCTCGACTGGGAGCCGACGATTCCTCTCAGAGATGGTTTAGCAAAAACAATCGCTTGGTTTAAAACCGTCGACATGGACCAATACCGTCCACCAACGCCAAACTACTAGTATCGACTGCAGTCCCAGAAGGTGCACGTCGTGTTACGGTACACTTTCCCAGCAACTCCCTAAGCGAGCTTATCCGGCCTTCGTATCCGAACCGGGCAATGAGCCCGATTTGCGTAAAGCATTTCTCTGTGTTTTTCTCTGTGCTCTCCGCGCCTCTGTGTTTCAAAAACTCGGCTCAAGTAGCTTCGATTGATTTGCTTAGCAGGAACTGCCAGGGGGAGATGAAACACAGAGTAACAGAGGACACAGAGCAGAGGGCAGCGATAAACAAGTAATCGTTATTCTTTGCGCTCTAGTTCTAGGCACTTGCTAATAATTGGAGTACCTAACATGAAGCTTGAGCTAGTAGTTCTTGTTGGGAGCTCGCTAGCTCGCAAGTTTTGAAGTGGCGCGTCGTGTTACGGTACACTTTTCCGGAAACTGCCTTAGCGAGCTCTTCACGCCTTCGTATCCGAATCGGGCAATGAACTCGATTTGTGTAAAGTATTTCTCTGTATTTTTCTCTGTGCTCTCTGCGCCTCTGTGTTTCAAAAACTCGGCTCGCGTAACTTAGATTGATTTGCTTAGCAGGAACTGCCAGGGGGAGGTGATACACAGAGTCACAGATGACACAGAGCAGAGGGCAGCGATAAACAAGTAATCATTATTCTTTGCGCTCTGGCTCTAGGCACTTGCCTGTAATTGGAGTATCGAACGTTAAGCATGAGCTAACGGCAATGCCTTTCAGCAACTGCCAAAACCTACGTCAGCGTCGCTTCGTATTGCGTGATCTTACTTTCGTGCTCAAGCGTAAGGGCAATGTCATCCAAACCGTTCAACAAGCAATGCTTGCGGAACGGCTCAACTTCAAAGCTTGCCGAAAAACCATGCTCATCTTGCACGGTTTGCTTCTCAAGATCGATCACAAGTCGATATGGTGAGTTCTTTGAAAAGTTCTCGAACAACGTATCAACTTCTGCTTCTGTGAGAGCGATCGGAAGCGTCCCGTTTTTGAAGCAGTTGTTATAGAAAATATCAGCAAACGACGGAGCGATTACGCATCGAATTCCGTAGTCTTCGATCGCCCAAACAGCATGCTCACGAGACGATCCGCTTCCAAAGTTTCGGCGCGCGATCAGAATCGATGTCCCTGCGTTTCGCGGCAAGTTCAATTCAAACTCGGGATTCACCTTTCCATCTGGAAGGAACCGCCAATCAAAGAACAGAAATTGACCGAAGCCCGTTCTTTCGATTCGTTTGAGAAATTGCTTCGGGATGATTTGGTCAGTATCGACGTTAGCGCGATCCATAAAGGCCGCGATTCCGGAGTGTTGTACAAAGGGAGTCATAAGAGTTGGCAGTGGTCAGTGGGCAGTTTTCAGTTAGCAGTAGATTCTTTTTAATTAGCTTTTGTATTCCCAGCCTCGAATGTCGACAAAATGACCTTCGATGGCTGCTGCGGCGGCCATTGCTGGTGAGACCAAGTGAGTGCGTCCACCTTTTCCTTGGCGTCCTTCGAAGTTTCGGTTCGAAGTAGAAGCGCATCGTTCGCCAGGTGACAGTTGATCGGGATTCATTGCCAGGCACATGCTGCAACCTGCCTCGCGCCAGTCGAAGCCCGCTTCCTTGAAAACTCGATCGAGTCCTTCTTGTTCGGCTTGCTTTTTCACGGCACCGCTACCAGGAACGATCATGGCGTTAACAGCAGAGTTTACGCGGTAGCCTCGAACGACTTTCGCAACAGCTCTTAAGTCCTCAATCCGAGCGTTGGTGCATGATCCAATGAAGACGCGGTTGATGGAAACATCCGTCAGTGGGACTCCTGCTTTCAGGCCCATATACTCCAACGCACCTGCTGTCGATTTTCTTTCCGTTTCATCGGAGAAATCAGTTGGCGAAGGCACTTTATTGGACACCGACGTCACTTGTCCTGGGTTGGTTCCCCAAGTCACTTGCGGTTCAATGTCTTCACCTCGATAAACATCGACCTTGTCATACTTCGCACCGGGGTCCGAAGGCAAGCTCTTCCACTTTGCGACTGCTGCATCGTAGTCTTTGGGGCCGAACTCACGATCTCGCAAGTAATCAAAAGTCGTTTGATCAGGAGCGATCATTCCGGCTCGTGCACCGGCTTCGATCGACATGTTGCAAACGGTCATACGTTCTTCCATCGAAAGATTTCGGATGACGTCGCCGGTATATTCAAGAACATAACCGGTTCCGCCTGACGTCGTCAGCTTGCCGATTAGATAGAGGATCAAATCCTTTGCGGTGACTCCATGAGCGAGACTTCCATCGACGCGAAGCTCATAGGTCTTGGGCAAGTACTGAAGCAATGTTTGAGTTGCGAGAACGTGCTCCACTTCGCTTGTACCAATTCCAAAGGCCAGAGCACCAAATGCACCGTGGGTTGCGGTATGACTATCACCACAAACAATTGTCATGCCGGGCTGTGTGTATCCAAGCTCGGGGCCGATAATGTGCACGATCCCTTGGTTGCGATCGTTGAGATCGTAAAGCCGAATTCCGAACTCTTTGCAGTTGTTTCGAAGCGTGTCGACTTGCTGACGAGAAATCGGATCAGCGATAG
>JAIYDQ010000244.1 GCA_027487375.1 Planctomycetaceae bacterium | reverse complement strand
TCGACCAATCCCTTCCAAGGCATTAATCAAGTCGCTGAGACGTATGCGTATGGACTTCGAAATCCATATCGCTTTGCGTTTGATGATCGTCCGGGTGGATCCGGGCAGCTCATTGCTGCGGATGTTGGACAAGGCAACATCGAAGAAATCAACAGTATCACGCTGGGTGGCAATTATGGTTGGAGGAACAAAGAAGGGACCTTCACGCTCTCGTTTAGTGGAGGAAGTCCCAACGTCGCTACATTCAACCCTGTTAGTAGTCCAGAGCTTCCTGGGTCACTTATCTCTGACCCAATTAAAGGAACGCTCGGCTATCTTCAGTACGATCATCAAGATGGCATCTCAATCACGGGTGGCTTCGTTTATCGCGGTACGGAGATACCGGAGTTGGTCGGGAAATATGTTTTTGGTGACCTAGCTCTAACACCTGGAGTTCGCGCGGACGGACGCTTGTTTTATGCTAATCTTGAAACGGGCATTATTAATGAATTTCTGTTACCGCAATTTGCAAATGGCTTTTTGCCAAACCGCGAAATATTGTACGGGTTTGGCCAAGACTTTAACGGCGAACTCTATGCTCTTACGCAAGCTAGCGGGGTCGCATCGGGTAGCTTGCTTCCATCTGGGATACTCGGAGGAACGATGTACAGGATTAGTGCCGTGCCAGAGCCGAGCACGGTCTTGTTATTGGGTGGAGCGGCAGTTGGAGCGTTCCTAGCACGTCGTCGAATTCGTGCGAAGGCAAAATAAAGCATTCCTCGCTGAGCCGTGAGCGGTAGCTCCGGCTTACCCCCGCTAAGTTTCCCATCCAAGTAGATCTTCAATCCCGGCGCGTCACCCGTGGCTAGCGCCATCGGCTCAGGGTTCTATTAGATCAGTGTCTTGTTGGGCTCGCCTGATTTTTCGTAGACATACTTGGGCACTGCGAAGCCGGGAAGCCGCTTAGCCATCTCGAAGATCAGTTGCTTGCCATCCGTGATGGGGACTTCGAAATGGGCAGCAGATTGGACTGGGTCCAATTGATGCAAGTAGTAGGGTAGCACACTTGCTTCGAGTAGTCGTTCGCTTAGCTCAACGAGCGAATCAACGTCGTTGTTGACATCCTTTAGAAGAACCGATTGATTCAGCAAGACTGCTCCCGATTCTCGAAGGCGTTTTATTGCCTTAAGAACTTCTTCATCGATTTCGTTTGCATGATTGATATGAAGGACGATCCACTTCGACAGCCGTGATTCGGCGAGCATCTCCACCAGCGACGATGTGATGCGGCTCGGAATGACGACTGGGAATCGGGTGTGAATTCGAAGTCGTTTCAAGTGGGGGATTCTTTCAAGTCGTTCAATAAGACTGCTTAGCACGGAGTCGACAATCGATAGCGGGTCGCCTCCGGAGAGGATGACTTCTTCGATTGTCGAGTCTTCCGCGATCGCGACGAGCGCCGGTTCCCATTCGTCGATCGACTTGGGTGCGGAGGAATATGGATAATGGCGTCGAAAGCAGTATCGACAGTGAATCGCGCAGGCCCCAGTGGTGACCAACAGGACGCGGCCGTAATACTTGTGTAGCAGGCCCGGAGCCAGTTCGACCTTGGAGTCGCCAACTGGGTCTAAAACAAAGCCAGGCGTCACGATTTGCTCTTTGGGATCGACCCACACCTGCTTTAGAAGCGGATCATTCCAATCACCCATTCGCATGCGGTTGGCAAACTCGCGAGTGACGAAAAGAGGGAAGGAGCTGTTATTAACTGAGCTGATAGCGCTAGCCACGGGTTTAGATTTTCTAGCAATTTCAAACTTGGTACCTGCGCCACCCGCGGCTAGCGCCGACGGCTCAGAAGATAGATACTGCTCACTCGCGGTCAGGGCCGACGCTTCTGGGGGCAATTCGAGGAATTCGGCAAGTTCTCCTGATTCGCGGAACGCCGACTTTAGCGAACTCTGCCATGAATTGGTCGTCTCTTTTAATCTGGGATGATGGACAAGTGTCATGGTGATCGGGGCGGTATTCAGTAGACGGCTGGGAATGAACAGGCCTGTCCGGAAGGGGACTATGTGATTAAAATCGTGGCTTGATTAGGACGAATCGGCAAGTCGTAACGCCGGTTTTACAGAAGCTTTTTGATACAGGTGAGTTCTCCTCGTGGGTGTTTACAAGACTAGCGATTTAAAAAAGGGACTGAAGGTTCAGATCGACGGAGAGCCGTACTTGCTTCAGGAAGTGGACTTTTTCAAGCCTGGTAAGGGAAATGCCCTGTATCGCTGCCGGCTAAAGAATCTTGTTCGAAACACAATGTTGGACCGAACACTTAAGGGTGGTGACGAACTGGAGATCGCTGACATCGAAGAAATCGATACGGTTTTTCTTTACAAGCAATCCGACACATTCGTTTTCATGGACAGTACCAGTTACGAGCAGTACGAACTAACCGAAGGCCAAGTCGATGAGTACTGGAAGTATCTCACAGAGAACCTTCCTGTGAGCATGCTCCTATTTAACGGGAATCCAATCACACTCAGCCCGCCTTCCCATGTGGAAATGAAAGTCGTCGAAACTGAGCCTGGAACCAAGGGCGACACGGCGACAAGCGTAACGAAGCCTGCCAAGGTAGAAACCGGCGGCGAATTCCAAGTGCCTGGATTTATCAAAGAAGGCAACGTGATCAAGATCGATACGCGAACCGGTGAATACGTCGAACGCGTAAGCATCTAGTGATTCGTCGAAATTAGTTCGACACGGCCACTTTGAACCTGACACGCAATCTCAACTCTGCTGGAGTACAGCCTTGAGGCGCTGAGCACCTTGGATGCTCCAAAAGCGGCTAAAGCCTGGACTCCAGCTTAAAGTGGCGCTGGCCAATTAGATTAGGGTCGCTGAATTCGAAAGATTTCAGATGTCTTGCGACATTTGCTACGTGGCCGCGATTACCATCTACCTGAGCCTTGTGCGGATCTTAGAATCTGTTCGGCTTCCGCGCTAATGGCATATTCTAAGCTCGGTTGATTCAGCTCCAAAAATACTTGATAGCGCTGAAGTTGATTGGTGCTGTCGATAACCGGGGCGAGATTCACTTGGAGCACGCTTGTAACACGATTATTCCATCGTGTCGTGTAGAGATAGCCGCCAAGCGTTTGCTCTTGTTTGAGTTGGTAATACTGCGTCATCAATTGAATGAGAGTCGATGGATCGCCCATCATTCCAGTCATTTGAACGCGTCGCAATGATTGCTGACGATCAAAGAAGTACGATAGCGACCCTGCAATATCAGTCGGCATGGTACCGGAGACAAAGGGGACTCGCATCCCGTCGAATTGTGTTTCAGATAGTACTGTTGTGATGCGCTGAAATCTCTGCATCAGCGCGGCGGGCGTCATGTCGAAGCGTAGCACTTCACGAAAGTCATAGACGGGACCGATAGTTGTGGTCACGACTCCATTGCTAGCGACAAAGCTGCCCGTAGCAGGCGCCGAACCATAGGGCACTAGCTTGTTTTGCTCCGGTGCGAAGTTCGCCGGTGACGATGTTGATGCAAGCGCTGCAGTCCCCGGTTGGAATGCTGATTGATAGTTCTGAGCAGTGACCGATTGGCTTGCGGGTGTGGGTTGGCCAGTTGGGGCGGAACCATTTACAAAAAAGTAAGGTCCGGCAAAAGATGCGCCGACCAACCCGAGAATACCCATTGGCTTTTGTAAAAGCGATTCAGACATGGCGCGGACCTGTTCGAAAGTTGATAATCGCAATCAAATCTTTGTCTTCCAAGATCCAATTGCCGCAAACCTATCGACCTCCATGCCGTATCCAATCTTTTTCGACCGAAGGGCCGCAAGACTTTTGCTTTTTCCTACTGGCCCGCGCAATGCACAAAGATTGAATAACCCGCCCGTTCCTGTTGTCGCATTCGCTTTGCACGAATTCAAGTTACCGAATTAGCCAGTACGCATTCCTACTCGTACTCATGCTCATGCTCGTACTCGTACTCGACGCGACGCGTCTGCAATCCCATCGAGTACGATTACGAGTACCGGCTTACGCCTGAGTACGAGTACAAAGATCAAGAAATGCTGGTTTTCTACTCGGGGCATGCTCTAACGCCTTCTGGCTAGTTTGGCGAAAGATAACCAATGATGTAACCCGCTACATCATCGAGATGGCATAGAGAATATGTGATGCTAAAGCGTTATCAATTCACAGCGAATTCCCAGCGCGGCGTATTGCAAAACTTGTGAATCAGCAACACCTGCTGCAACGGCATCTTCAAGCGTTGCGTATGATTCAACGCTACATGATTTGAAGAGAACACAGCGATTGGACTGGATCAAACTTGCAAGATACATTGCCAGGGTATCGCTTGTTGTTTGCCATCCGATCTCCGGCAATAGAATTTCACGTCCAAGCATCGTTCCCGGGGCGTGTGGGTAGGATTCAATATTGTAAAAGGCTGGAACATTTACGAGAACCAATTCCGCTCGTTCCGGTGTTTGGTAATTGCCGCTCGAGGCAATCGAACGAAAGCTCGCAGATGTTCGAACGGTCTTCAGATTGGGAAGAACTCTTTCGAGTAACTCTGCAGCGATTTCGAAAGTTGCACCGAGCAAATCAATACACCGCCAATGCATGGCTGCTTGATCAAGTGAATGAACAGCGTCCAAATCTCGCATTGCGTCGATCGCTTGACCACCGCCGACGATTGTAAAGTATAGTCCTGCCGGCTGCTTTTGTAGCCAAAGATCAAGCCTGGAAGGCCAATCGACCTGTGACAGCATGCTGCCACCAATTTTCAGGACGGTTGGCAGCGACATGCAATTTCATTCCAGTTCACGAGGAAATTTTTCATCGGCCAATACTGCCAAAGCATACGCAGGTCCGCAAGCTGATGGTGCACGGCCCAATCGTAACGAAAGCTTGGAACGTTTGACGTCCCAACCCAAGTGGTCGATGGCATCATCGATCAAGTAATCAGCGTGACCGCTAAATAGTACATGGCTACAGTCCTTCTTGCCAAATTTTAGCGACACTCGACGCATTGCCCTCGAGATAATCTCAACTTGCTTTTGATAGATCGCTTCTGCGATCAGGATGATTTCTTCGCGAGCAAGAGTGCTACCATCTTCGCCGATGATTCTTGCCAATCGATAAGCAGCATGGGCTCGCGTCCTAGGTCGGCCGTCTGCTGTATCCAAGTTCTCGATTTCTTCTTCGATATGACCTAAGAGCAGATGAACATCCGCCGTTGTTGCAAAGAGTTCATTGATCACCGGGATCGGCTCTTTATGTAGTTCTATAACGTCGATCAAGCCTGCGACGTTGGATCGTTCAGCTCCTGTATAGACCAATTCGCCAGACATGAGTCTGTCGCGATCAGTTTTGGATTTGGAGAGAATTTTTGAAAGCTTGCCATCCAAAGCCAGGACATCGCAAGTGGTTGAACCAATATCTACGAGAATAGTTGGTTCTTGATCAGTCCAGCGAAGCGAATACTCGGCAAGAGCACGCCAGTTCGAGGCTGCCACTTGCCATGGATTTCTTGCTGCATTGGGGACTGAGAACCAAGAACCATCAGTACTATAGACTCGCATTAACACCGAGGGCATGACAGTCGTTAAGGCGTCCAGGATAATACAAACGCCTTCTTCACGAGTCGAGAAGCAGTCGACCATCTCGCCGGTCATGGTGACTGCGACGGCATCAAAATCGGGTGCAGTGTGAATAAGATCGGCAATCGCTGCAGGAAGTTTGTGAGGCATCCGCCACAGCGGGAACGGAAGACGCGAAGTCCACTCGCGTGTGCATGCCGCTTTGAGATTCGCTCCTCCGATATCGATCCCGATCCATCGCAACATAAGCCGTTAAGCGATCCCAGCCATCGCAAATCCTCGCAATGCATCCAACACCTTACACACGTCCGATGGCATGATATCTTGCCAGCCCGAAGAACGATGGCGAATGATCGCGATCTTGAATTGTTCCATGCATTCGGCAATATCAACAGGCATCGTAGGGAGATCTGAAAACGGCGACAGCATGGCTGCCGGAGTATTCGGAGCACTCATCTCAATTGCGCTGTCGTCCGTTTGTTCTGCTCGTTGGTACTCGCCGGAGCCTTCATCACCAAAGTCCGGTTCCTCATCTAGCGGTCCCGTCGTTCCGCGATTTCGTTCCGAGTCTTCGTCGCTGTCCTCGGAATCTCCAATCGGTGATTCTACTGCGGCCGAATACCCTTCATCTGATTCTGCGGTAACCAAGTCATGCTCGCCTGGTTGCGATTGCGGATCACCACCGAGAGCTTGCCAGCGCGTACGGCGCATTTGTGATATGCTCCATTTGCTTTGAACAGCACCTTCGAGCCATAGTTCGGCATCGTCCCAATCGAGAGCCGCAAGGAAATGGGTCCAGTACAATCCCTTAAAAGATTCCTGATTCTTGAAAAAGCGATCATGGACGCGTCTCAGTCGCCCGACGTGCTGTGACGAAACTCCTTCCACGCGTTTGGCCCAGGCGTCATCGCTATAGGTGCTGGAGGGCGCACCAGTATCTACCAAAGCTGCTCGCCATTGAGAGATGATAGCTCCCTTATCCCAGTTTGTTTGGCTGACAAGGCGGTTCCAGCGGCCTACATAACGTTGAACGACCTCTTCCGATTCTGCCGAAATGGTGTGCTGGCCTGTTGAGGCTGCTTCATTCAGGTTTTCATC
>JAIYDQ010000118.1 GCA_027487375.1 Planctomycetaceae bacterium | reverse complement strand
TCAGTCTACCGCTCTGCTTAATTCATAACCGCCTTTTACGCAGAGCCGCCTCCCCCAACCGCTGGGACAAGTCCCAGCACTCCCAAAGGCTTAACGCGTGCTCATATCGACGCTTAGCCCGCCAGCAGCGGGGACGTAAGCATAACGAGTGTAATCCATCATCATTCGGTGGCTGCTAAATCGCCAGGCGCAAGTGCTGATGCTGTTCATCATCATCTTGATCCACTTGCGTGGTAAACCATCTCGATCACGGTTATAGAACGCGGGGATGACTTCATTCTCAAGCGTTTCGTACAAGTACTGCGCGTCACGTCTGTCGGTGATCTTGTCATCGGTGTGGCTAGTTCCCTTGCCGATAGCGAAACCGTTCGATCCATCGTAAGCCTCAGCCCACCAACCATCCAAGATGCTGCAGTTGAGTCCGCCGTTCAAAACGACCTTCTGACCGCTTGTCCCTGATGCTTCCAGCGGACGCCGTGGATTATTCAACCACACGTCAACTCCTTGAATCAAGTGTCTGCATACGTTGATGTCGTAGTCTTCCAAGAATGCAACCCGCCCTCGGAATCGAGGATCCAATCGCAAGTTGGCAATCTCTTGAATGAATCGTTTGCCAGGTTCGTCTTTCGGGTGAGCCTTTCCTGCGTAGATTAGTTGCACTGGTCGTTCGGTGTTGTGCAGTAAGGCGGTTACTCTTTCAAGATCACTGAAAATCAAATTGGCTCGCTTATACGTTGCGAATCGTCTTCCGAATCCAATGGTGAGAATATTTGGATCGAGCAAGTGTCGAGCTTCTTCGAGCATTTGATCGCTTTCGCCTCGACGACGGCATTGTCGCGAGATGCGTCGACGGACAAACGTCAGCAGTAAACTCTTAAGGGCGTTGTGTGCTTCCCAAAGTTCACCCGGCTCAACGTTATGAATGTTTTGCCATAGGTCAGGCTCGGCCAATCGTGATTGCCAATGGGCTGGAAAGTGGCGATCGTAGAGCTGCTGCATTTGCCACGCGAGCCAGCTTGGTACGTGAACACCGTTGGTAATGTGACCGATTGGAATTTGTTCTTCAGTTCGATCTGGCCAAAGGGACCGCCACATGCGACGTGAGATGTGCCCATGAAGCTGTGAAACCGCGTTCGCGCGTCGTGAGAGCTTCAAACCAATCACAGTCATGCAAAAGTTTTCGCCATTATCTCCAGGATGAACTCGTCCCAAGCCCATCAAGCCATCATGACTGAGTCCAATCGAATCTCGCAGTGGTCCAAGGTGCTCCTCGATCAGGTTGCCATCGAAACGATCATGACCAGCCGGGACAGGAGTGTGGGTGGTAAAGATGGTTGACTGGGCAGTTTCCCGGTAAGCATCTTCATAGCTCATCCCGTCGTCGGTCATTCTTTCACGAATGACTTCCAGTGGAGCAAACGCGCTGTGTCCTTCGTTGAGGTGATAAACACCAGGGGTGATTCCGGCTGCACGAAGGGCCTTTACACCGCCAACACCCAGCACGAGTTCTTGACGAATTCGAGTTCGCTCGTCGCCACCGTAGAGCCGGCTGGTCAATTCGCGATCCTCTGGCCGGTTTCCTTCCACGTTACAATCCAGCAACAGCAAACGGACGCGGCCAACTTTTAAAGTCCATACCTTCGCGAGAAGCCGACCATTTCGCGTATCGATCGAAATCATGATCGGCGAGCCGTCTTCGTTTGTTGCGGCTTCGATAGGCAGATTCTCGACACGGGTCTCAATGTATTCTTCGTGCTGATAGCCTTCGCTGTTTAAATGCTGTTTGAAGTAGCCATGCGAGTAATACAAGCCGATCCCGACTAAAGGCACTCCAAGTCCGCTCGCACTTTTTACGTGATCGCCAGATAAAACGCCTAGGCCGCCCGAATAGATTGGAAGAGATTCGTGAATGCCAAATTCAGCAGAGAAATATGCAACCGGCTTAGCTCCAAGTACTCCCGCGTTGGTGGAGGCCCATGTCGAACCCGCCTCGAGATATTCTCTTAATCGGCGGTATGCGTAGTTTACGCGACTGTGCAAAACCATTTCGGTTGCTCGAACCGACAGTCGCTCTGGCGTGAACTCTCGAAGCAGTGCAATTGGGTTATGATCCAACTGCCGCCAGCGAATGGGATCGATATCTCGGAAAAGATTGGTCACCTCTGGGTGCCAACTCCACCAAAGGTTCTTTGCCAAAGCCATACACTTGTCGTACAGTTGGTCTGCTCCTAGCTCGCTGCCGAAATGAATTGGCGTTGTATCGACTTCAGGGGTCCATTCCAATTGCGTCATGACGATCCTTTAACACTTTCAAATTAGAAAAAGTAGTTGACGCCGTAGTTATAACGAACTGCGAACAAGAAAACAAAGGTGTACTCAAAGTCCTTACTTGTTTAGTCCCCTTTTCATCATGTTAGACAAACACTTCTACGAGCAGATCGCAATCAATTCGCTTCAAATTGAACCGGTCAATGATTGGCCAACGAAGCAACTGCAGCTTTGTAAGGACGCCAAAGTGTTTAGTGTTCTAAGCCCTGGAACCGACGCATCGAGAATGTTAGATGACGCCGCTGGTGATTTATCCCGCGACGCCTTAATGGCTAATGAATGGTTATCGCTAAGCACTTACATCGAAATCGCGAAGAAATGCCTGACAGCTGCGTTCGTTCTCACACAGCGTCAGGCCGCGGTTGTACGTATCGCTGCGAGCCCCAATGCGATCCCAAAGGAACGCTGGCTACCAAAGCTTTATAGTGGCGAACTGTTCTCTACGGTAGGAATAAGCCATCTCACAACCAGTCGGCAGCATGTGAGAACTCCGGTCCTCTCTGCAACTTCGATCGATGGTGGTAGCAAGTTTATAATCAACGGATACAGCCCGTGGGTTACCGGCGCAGCTTACGCAGATTTACTTGTCATCGGTGCAACACTCGATGATGGCAAGCAAGTGTTGTTGGCTGTGGATAGCAAGTTGCCAGGCATCAAACCCGGCCCAGGGATGGAGTTGATGGCTTTATCCGCTTCGAAGACCGATCAAGTCCATTTCGATCAAGTCGTTGTTAACAGCGAGGAGCTTCTTTTTGGGCCAACTGCGAATGTAATGCGACTTGGAAGTGGTGGTGGAACGGGCAGCCTTCAAACCAGCGCGCTGGCGATCGGGTTAAGTTTGCGTGCGGTTGACTATCTAATGAACGAGTCCGCCGATCGACCTGATATTGGTGAGCCCGCCGAGCAACTACAACGAGAATCACAAACGCTGCTCAAGGATTTGTATGACTTAGTTCACCAAACGCAAAGAGCCGATCCGCTCCTCAACTCGGAGCAGATTCGCCAACGTGCAAATTCTCTTGCCCTTCGCGCTACTCAATCAACGCTCATGGTCGCAAAGGGAGCTGGCTACATGAAAGGCCATCCAGCCGAACGTTGGTGCCGCGAGGCTCTGTTCTTTCTTGTTTGGTCGTGCCCCAAAAGTGTTTCCTTCGCCAACTTATGCGAGTTTGCTAAGAGCTGAGCGTGATCGGTTAGCGCAATCGCTTTCATTTAGGTCATCAATCGAATGGCTGCGATAGCCGTAAAGATCAAGATGATCGTGTTGAATGCTTTTTGTGGTATTCGCCCAACGATCGATTTTCCAATCCAAAGTCCAACCGGAATCAGCGGGAACAAGACGAGATTGATGTTGAGTGTGCTTAGATCAATCAAACCCATCTGATAGCTGAACGGGACTTTTAAAACATTTAAAAGCAAAAAGAACCAAGCACCCGTTCCGACAAACTCCATCTTGGGTACCGCCAGCGACAGAAGGTAAATGGCAAAGATAGGTCCCGCCGCATTGGCCATCATCGTGGTCATGCCTACCAAGATACCCATCGCTAGAGAAAACCACTTTGAATGAGGAACACTCTCCAGAAAAGAAGTTCGCCACAATCGAATGATCTGAACGACCGTCAGCGAAAGGATGATTCCCCCGATGACTGGTTGATAAATCGCTTCGTCCATTCGCGACATGAACAGCCACCCCAACGTAACTCCGACCAACGCAGGCGGAAGCATACGGCGCACATGCGACCAATTAGCATGCCTACCAAAAGCAAAAGTTGCCGAGATATCTCCCACGATTAGCATCGGAAGGACAACGCCCGTGGATGGTAACGCCCCGAATACATAGGCGAACACCATAACGTGGACCATGCTAATGCCAGAAAGCCCACTTTTAGAAATGCCGATGCCGATTGCTGCGACGCAAAGCAAGCACCACTCAAAAACCGTGATCGAAGAAAAGTCTCCCATAGTTTTAATCGCAGTAAAGTAGGACGGGACCATCGTGCCGTCCGTCTAACAGTTCGGGACAGTGGTCCCAAACTACATCTGGATGTGTATCAATAAAAACAGTCCTGACCGAAACCGGACAGGACTGTGTAGGTTTTAATTCAATCAAACTCGCACGACTAGGTCGTTGGAACGCTCAAGATGGTCTTGAGAACTCGCGAAACAATTCGGTATGGGTTAGCAGCCGAGTTTGGTCGACGATCTTCCAAGTATCCCTTGTAGTCGTTGTTGATGAAGCTGTGAGGCACTCGAATCGAAGCACCACGGTTTGCAACACCCCAATTGAACTTGTCGATCGACTGGGTCTCGTGAAGACCGGTCAATCGGAGGTGGTTGTCAGGACCGTAAGCAGCGATGTGCTCGTCCTTGTACTTGTCAAATGCATCCATAAGCTTGAGGAAGTAATCCTTTCCGCCAACTTCACGCATGAACTTGGTCGAGAAGTTGCAGTGCATACCTGAACCGTTCCAGTCGCCTCTGATTGGCTTGCAGTGAATGTTGACGTCCAAACCGTACTTTTCGCAGAGTCGGAACAACAAGTAGCGAGCGACCCAAACGTCGTCAGCTGCCTTCTTGGAGCCCTTGGCGAAGATTTGGAACTCCCACTGTCCCTTCGCAACTTCAGCGTTGATGCCTTCGTGGTTGATACCAGCATCTAGGCACAGGTCCCAGTGTTCTTCAACGATTTGGCGAGCAACATCGCCGACTTGCTTGTAGCCAACGCCGCAATAGTATGGTCCTTGAGGTCCTGGATATCCATCGACTGGGAACCCAAGCGGAGCGCCGTTTTCGTAGAAGAAGTACTCTTGCTCAAGTCCGATCCACAAATCTGGATCATCATCGATTGTCGAGCGATGATTCGACGGGTGCGGAGTCATGTCAGGAAGTAGGACTTCGCACATGACGATAAAGCCGTTCTTGCGAGAGCTGTCTGGATACAGAGCGACTGGCTTCAGAACGCAGTCGGAACTGTGTCCGTCGGCTTGTTGAGTCGAGCTACCGTCGAATCCCCAAAGTGCACAATCTGCAACCGAGGTTGGAGCTTTATCGACGACCTTGCATTTCCCTCTAATGTTTGGTTCAGGGGTGTAACCATCTAGCCAAATGTACTCGAGCTTGTATTTGTTGTCGGACGACATGTAGTAGGATCTCTTCTTCATCAAAAGGAACAACTGATCAAACAGCTGACGACAAGATGTTGCGACAGGAGGAGAGAATCCTGAAAGCCATCCCAGCTTCGAACTTCTTGTGCGAGGTTTCGTGTTACAACCAAACCTCCCGAAGGTGCCAAGCCTTCGTCAACGACTTCTAGTAAGTTAGCCACGACGCAACCGCCAAGCAAGTTCCCATCCCTGTGCAAGGGAAAATTTTCTTGCACAATTACATCACTGTTTGGATTAACTTATCTAATCCTGAAGTCCTCAATAACCGCGCAAGTCCTCTACAGTCGAGTTCTGTTCCCATGAACGCAATGCCCGTCATGCTGCTAGTCCTAGCGATCCTATCGATCGCTTATCGCTTCTACAGCAATTTCCTAGCTGCCCGGGTGGCAGTGCTGGATGATTCTCGGGTAACCCCCGCACACCGACTAAATGACGGCCAGAACTACGACCCAACCAATCGATGGGTCTTATTCGGCCACCACTTCGCTGCTATCTCCGGTGCAGGCCCCTTAATCGGTCCCGTTCTCGCAATCCAGTTTGGGTATATGCCCGGACTTGTATGGCTTGTTGTGGGCGTTTGCTTGGCCGGGGCCGTTCAGGACATGCTGGTTCTTTGGGCCAGCACACGGACCGACGGACGATCACTGGCCGAGATCACACGAGCAACACTCGGGCCCTTCGCAGGGATGACGGCTTCGATTGCGATCTTGTTTATCGTCATCATCGCTCTCTCAGGTCTTGGGATCATCGTCGTGAAAGCTCTTGGCGGTGAAGAAGTCAAAATGCCTGCTGGAACCAAAATCACTTATGCACAAACGGCAAAGGAGAATAACTCCCATGAACCGATAAAGTCCAACGACCCAAGTGTGGTCGCTATTCCTCCCGATTCGACTCTGACCTTTCCAAACGGCAGCTCGTTTACTCGAAGCGAAGGTTTTGTGGTGAAGCTGCCGAAAGGGGAAGTGCTCGATAGCACAGCACCAGCCGAAGGAAAACCAACTGAGATTATCCTGCCCGCAGGCACCAATGAACAAGTCCGAGGGAGCTCGTGGGGCGTCTTTACAATTGCTTGTACGATACCGATCGCGTTGTTTGTTGGGCTCTACATGTATCGTATCCGCAAAGGTCGTGTCGTAGAGGCTTCCTTGCTGGGGGCGGCAGCGGTTCTATTCGTTACCGTCGCCGGAAGCTGGATTCCTGGGTCGCCACTAGAACCTTATTTCACATGGGATCGGGATCAAACGATCTTCGCGATTTGCTTATACGGATTTGTGGCTTCAGTCCTCCCGGTATGGCTTCTGCTTTGTCCGCGCGATTATCTGTCAAGCTTTTTGAAAGTCGGAACGATCGGAATTTTGATCCTGGGTGTATTGATCGCGAATCCGAAACTGGAAGCACCCGCTATCAATACTCAATTCGCCAACGGTGGCGGCCCTTACTTCAACGGAGCCATCTTTCCATTCGTCTTCATCTGCATCATGTGTGGAGCCGTATCCGGTTTTCACGCTTTAGTCGCATCCGGTACGACTCCCAAAATGGTTGGCCGCGAAAGCGATATCCGAATGATCGGCTACGGATCGATGCTGCTCGAAGGACTCGTCGCGATCACGGCTTTGTTGGCCGCTGCAACGCTTCCTCAAGGCGACTACTGGGCGATCAATATCGATCTTGCTCAAGTCGAAAAATATGCAGACAAGCTTGAAGCAATGGGTGCCAGCACGGATCACTTGGTAGACCTTGAAAAACAAGTCGGTGGCGAAACACTTCGCGGTCGAACCGGTGGAGCGGTGACGCTGGCAGTCGGAATGGCGAAGGTCATGACCGATGCGACTCGAGCCATCACCAGCAGTATCTCGATCGATGGTGTGATCAAGTATTGGTATCACTTCGCGATCATGTTTGAAGCCCTTTTTATTCTCACCACAATCGATACCGGAACACGCATCGCAAGATTTTTGTTCCAGGAGATTCTTGGAAAGATTTTTCCGTCTTTTGCGAAAATGGATTGGCTACCGGGCGTATTGATCAGCTCGTCACTCGTCACTCTTGCTTGGGGCGGTTTGATTTGGAGCGGATCGATTCAAACGATTTGGCCGATGTTTGGAATCGCGAATCAACTTCTAAGCGGTATCGCTTTGGCTGTCGTTACGACTTATTTGATTCAACAAGGTCGAGCGAAATACGCTTGGGTCACAATCATCCCTATGCTGTTCGTTGTCACGACCACGTTGACTGCAGGCAGTCAGATGATCATGGGCCCATTCG
>JAIYDQ010000005.1 GCA_027487375.1 Planctomycetaceae bacterium | reverse complement strand
GTGTGCGAGCGGCGTTTCTTGCTGACTTCCGACTGTGATCGTTGTCGGTGACTCGCCGCCTGCTGAAGCGATGAATGTTAGACTTACGGCGCGGGGATCAAGCACCACGGTCGCTTTCGTTGCTCCGGACTGATTCAAAAGCGGCAAGCTGTGAACTGAAATTTCGAGTCGATTAGTAATATCGCTAGCCGTGCGTTGCGCATAGTACATTCCATCCAGCGCCGCTGTGATGTTGCTAGCCGATCCGCGCAAGGTCATAAAGCCTGTTCCGGCACCAATGTATTCAACATTTTCCGGTGCGTGGGACAGGTCGATTGTGCCACCGCCTACGCTCAACCTGACTTCGACTTCACTCTCTGGTTTTGCTGCAGTTCGTGGGTCGCCGATGACAATCGCGTTACCGAGGGCAGCAGAGAACGTCGCAGGCTCACCCGCCGTGAACTTCACCGTCGATGGGCTCAGGATCGTTGGAATGAAGCCTGTAGAAACACTAAACGATTGTGAATAGTTTGAAAACTCGGGAGCATTCTTTTGATCGTTGATAACGGCATAGACATAGACTGGCTGGCCTGGTTTCGCGAAGGCCGCGAGGTCCTCCCATACAAAGCGTTGCGTCCCTTCTTGATAAGCGATGTTACTTCCAATCAAGAAGCCGTCGTTGCCAAGGTTGTCGCGATCCGCATAGAGATCGATCCGCGTTCCAGCAGGAATCGGGGTTTGAGCCGAAAAGAGAATCTCTCCATTCGGAGTTCCATTCAAGCCGCCTGCGGATAGGATTTCGATGAAGGGTCGCTGTGAATCCCGGAGTTGGAAGCTGCCGTTGTAATCGAGTGAGAAATCGATATCGGGGAGCGGCCATGGGAGCGGAATGAAGAACCGAGCACCAAAACCGTAATCGACTTTGGAATCGAAGCCAACGCGGACATTGCCGTGGAACGTTGGTACACGGATGGCGGTAATAGCGATGTCGCTGAAGCCAAACTTGACGTAGCTCGCTGATGGCTCGAGTGCTGGTCGAACTCTCAACTCGACGAGGAGTTGTCCGAGCGATGCGCCACCGGCCAAAGGAATTCCGTTCGGAACGAATACTCCCATGTGGGCATTGAAATCGACATTGCCACGAATATCCGCGTAAGCCTTAATCGTCCCGCGCACGACGTCGCCCGGAAAGAGTTTGACATTCGCTGCAAAGGTAACACGCGGCAACTGATTGGGATCTGTCGGAGGCGGATTCCAGAGCAACTCTCCTTCAAAAAAGCCGGTTCCGAATTGACCACCGACAAGTTGTACGTCGCCAGTTAGCTTCAAATGGCGTTGGGTGATCTCGACTGAACCCGTGACATCGGCTAAGGCATACGACTGTCCAGCAAATTTGACTAACGGACCCACGGAAGCCTTGATGGTTCCTTTGAATTTAAAGTTATCGAGGTTGGAAAGTCCTTCAACGCTAACTTCCAATCGATATATGTTGATGACACCATTGGCGACGAGTATGCCCGGATTTTTTTCGAATGAAATGCCGATCGAATCCAGCTTGCCGTTGATGATTTTGAACGACCCGCCCACCGCGAGCCCGCTCGGAAACTGTATCTCGGCAGATGCCCCAATCGTGACTTCACCGTTGGCTGATTCCTCATAGAGGATTTCAAGTCCCTTAATCGTCATCGCTCCAAAGGTGATGTCACCCTTGGCTTGCAAGCTCAGCCCTTTGACTTGTACCTTGCCGGTATCGGTATCAATCAATAGGCCATCGCCGGGAAGCGCCGCAGTGATGGTCAGCTTGGGTGCTAACGTAATCGATAGTGCACCACTGATTTGTAGCTGATTGTCTTCAGCAGAGTACACAATGCGCAAGTCTTTAGGTGTTGCCGTCAGCTTGAAGAGATTGATTTCGCCGTTGATCGTGATGTCGAGGGCTTGAAGCTTTCCATCGGCAATCTTGATTCCCGGCTTGTCTTCGCTTCCAAGCGTAACCGCGAGATCCTTGATGACTTGAATGCCACCTTGAGCGGCTGTTGAAATCTTGACTCCGCCGTAGATTGCGAACTCATTGCTCTCCTTCTTGTAAGCAACCGTGAGGGCCTCCGCAGCGACGGATAGCTTAAGAATCTCAAAGGTGCCATCGACGGAAACTTTCAGCGATTGAACCGAGCCATCGGCGATCACTAGCCCAGGATCTTTCGCTGTCCCGAGCGTCACGGTCATCTCGACGTTTGCTTTGGCGGCTTGGAACGAGAACTTCGCCTTGCCGCTGATGTTCAGTTGCTTCTTGGCAAGGATGTATTCGACGGTCAGCGTTTGGACTTGGAATTTTGCATTGCCAATCGTGAACTCAGAATTCTGGGCACCGGTGGCCGAGAAGCTGACGATGTCGATACCGGCCGAGCTGACTTTGATTTTCACTTTCAGACTGAGCGTGAGGTCGGTATTGCCAAGCTTGACTTTATAGTCGGCCGATTTCAGGCTATATGTCTTTCCAGCCGCACCTTCATTAACGACTGGTTCATCTTGCGGAAGCAATGACGTATCAAACGTCAATCCAGCGACATCAATCGTTTCAGGAAGTTTGAAATCAGGAGTTACAATAGGGACAGGCTCATTGGTTGTAATGAGCTGAAAACCTTTAGCCGGTTCGCCGCCGATCTTGAGTTGCGGGTTACCAACTCCAGGCGCTCCCACTTCAACGTTCTTATTAAAATACTTGCCTGGCCCTCTGAAGGCCCAGTAGGTGGATGCGGCCAAATCGATGAACGTCGCTTTGAGACTCTGAAACGCTATGTCGCCTAGCTGAATTGGCGTTGAGCGGGTGACTTCTGCTTTCGTGATCTTCCCGTTCTTCGCTTCTACAAAAGCAGGTTCCGCTCCGGCGCTGCCTGTCGCAAATTCCTTGCCCTGGAAAGCGACCTTTTCGAATTTCAGTAACAGAGTATCCGTTAACCTTGTCTTGCGTGAATCATTGAACTGAAGACCAGCTAACGAAAAGCCTGTTGGTTGCCCAGCGATGGGTGTGAAATCCAATAGGAAACCACCTGCCGGTGACTTGGCACCTGTGAACGTGGTTGTCTCCATCACACCGTAGAGAAAGGTATTCGCCAATCGCATCGAAAACGATCCGCCAATGGTTTCCAACGTGTTGGAAATGTTGACTCGTAACGGATTGGCAGTTGGACGAGGCGCGAATTGAAAACCATTGATCGATGACCGATCGCTCAAAAAGAAATTGAGCGAACTTCCATTCAAAAGATTGGGAGCAAATCCTGTCACGCCGTCCGGGACCGTTGCCGAGACTGCCAACCTCGACCCGGTGAACGCTAAGTTGGTTGGCGTATGGATTGTCGTGGGATTGAAATCAAGGAACGCATCGCCGCGGAAGCTATACTCCTTCTTCGCCGTATCGTAAAGGAGTTTTAGACCGTTGATACCTTTATCAGATTCAATCGCTTGTGTGCCAGCCAAAAAAGTATCGGCAACGCCAAAACTCATTGTAAACGATGCGGGTTGTCCATCCTTCGCCGGGAAGATGCGCAGACCATCGCTCCCCATGCCACCGAAGTCGACCTTCAAGTCGGACTTGATTACCGTTCCGCCAGGCTTCATTACGGCACCACCTTGGACGACATAGGTTTTGCGTTCTGCACCTAAAGGCGGGTAGTAATTGACGGACAACGGTTTCGCGCTGCCGACACTTGTCGCCGAGAAGACCAACCCATCGACGGTGACATCGGGGACTGGATAGGTCAGCTTGATGAACTGACCATTCGTGACGATGACGCCGGGTGCGGTCGCAGAACCTAAGTTCGCCAGGCCATCGAGCTTGACACCGGCAACGTCGAGCGGCAATCGCGATTGATTTCCGTAGATCCCAAACGTGTTTCCCGGAACATTCACAGAGCCATTGGAATTGTAGGTGTTCCGTTCGAAGAAGGCCGCTTTGAAGCCGCCAGCCTGCGTCGGTTTGATCGGCTCATATGTCGTTACGAATTTTAAATTCTCATCGATCGTCGTCGCGCCGACTTCAAACGAATCAATCGGCAAGTCCGTGATCGGATCGAGTTTGCCTTTGGTCAATGAAATCGTACCGCGCGGGATTGTCAGCTTGACCGGATTCGAAAATCGCTGCTGATACGAACTCGACCACTGACCAGTGATCTTGAGCAAATACGGAACATTGGTAATCGTGATACGCGCGGGTTCGACGGTGATCTTGGCCGATTCTTTGATCACCTTGCGCTGCGCGTCCGTTAAACCCGTTTGGCGATCAATGGACCAGTTCAAGGCATTTCTTACTTGTTCCGTTGTAAGAGCGTCGTAGCCCAACTCCCCATATTCACGTTCATTGCTAGAGATTCCATTGATAAACCCCCGTATGTTCGTGGTTCGAAAGCGTTCATAACCATTGGTCGACGGCCCCGAAAACTGCAAATCGAAACTGTGGGCTCGAAGCATTCCAGTATTGATTTGGGTGTACTCGAAACGGTACTCCACACCAGCGGTCAGTGCAATTGATCCGTCCCTGGTTCCTATAGTACCATTGATGACGACATCGTTGTTGATGCGAAGTTGGTGAGCGCCGTTGCCGAATGAGCTGAAGGTATACCATCCGCTCTTATTGACCGTCACATTCCACTTATAGACGGCACCGAAATTATTGACATAGTTTGTTAATGCTTCTTGTGGAATAGACAAAAGGTCTGAGTTTAATTGCGGACCCGTTTTGACAATCCGCGGAGTCATAGCCATTTGGTTACGGAAGGAATCGGCAGTGTGACCTTCCCAGTTGCCCATCGCATATTGATAGGTGGGGTTCGTGATGCGGTACTTCGCATCGAACGTTTGAACGGTAGTTCTGTATTCCTCGTTGAATTCGTAGGCTTTCGGAGTCCCCTCTGGGCGCTGCGATTCGGTAACCAAATTGTTAATCGCAAAGCTAAACCTCTCAGTTGCCGCGTCGTAGGTCATCTTGAAGGCTTCGGATTGTGGGATAACGAAGCCACCGATTTCGAACGATACGAATTCGAATTTGGGGGTAATCTGTACCGCCCCTGTTCTCAAATTGATTCGATAAATGGGCGTGAAGTCCTCTCCTCGCAACATGCGAAGAGTCAGTTTTCCCCCTTCAAAGGGTGCACTGACAATGAGCGAATCTTCTGCCGACCGAAACGTAAGTTCTTCCTGATTATTGCCTATATTGAGAGAAGCCCTGGAACCGGCGACCGCTTCGAAGGTAAGGCCACCCATCTTAAACAGCGTGATGGGTCGGCTATTGCCGTTTGTATCCTTAACAGCATTCAATCGGTAGCCAATATCTCGTCCGAACCCTGCCGCCTGTTCCGTTACTATCAAACCTCGGTCTGTGCGAACGACATTGAATCTTGGCAATTCGTTCGACATGCCGGAATAGTCAGGATCGAAACGCCCACCAACCGCTGGCGTTTGAAGGTATCCTGACATCATCAGTCCCGGTCTAAAAATGTTAGGTTCAGGATAGGTGTCGTTGTATAACAGGTTCTCCGGTGTAAACATCGGAGCATTGAAGATCGGAAACGTATTGGGGTTAGGCAAACTGGCGTTGAAAAAGCGAGACAGGTTGTCGAGAGTTACGGTCGAACTGGAATCGCGTTTGGTAATCGCCACCGTCGTCACCGGTTTGACGGTACTGCCCGGTCGACCAATAACGTTCATCAGTTTCGGGCGAAACCAAAGGTTGCCTCCGAAGGTCACATTGTATTTCAGGCCGTTGGCTGCTCGTGTGACCGTCACGATGCCGCCCGCGGCACCGACATTGCTAAGTGATTCAATGGCATTCCGTACCACTTCCGCCGATGCACCGACTTGGATTGGAGCAGTGCGTTGACCATTCCATTCGAGGATGAACAGTTTCGGATTGGCAAATACGGAATTAGAAAGTTTGGGAGTCGCATTCCGGAAGTTGTCGACAAATACGAAGTTGCTTTCAAAGTAGTCGTATGAAACGAGGTTCGGCGTCGTGAATAGCTGCCTAGTCAGTCCAGGGCCCGACCATTCGAGATTAAGCGAGCGAGGGCCGGTCCTATGGACATAATTGAGCTCAAGATTGACGACTGTTCCTGCGGTCAACGTTCGCTTACCGGTGGCGTTGGATACGAACTCGAAGCGATTATAGATAACGACATCGTTCCCGAATCTCAACTCGGCCTCGTTATCAGCGCTAAGAAAGAACGTGTATTCCCCGGTGGTAGGAACGGTAAATGTAGTTTTGTAGCGCAGCGCGTAGTTGTCATCGCGCAGGCGTTTATCCGCCGAGAAATACGCCGATGGAGAAAATATTCCGGACGTTGGCGGCCTGGATTCGCCGAAGCCGTAGTTATGTTTGTATGTGATGTCATTGTTAGGAACAAAAGATTGACGCGGGACTCCAGGGCCCTCATATTCGACCTTCAGCACTTGGACGCGATCTTCGTATCCGCTGTGCCGGTAGTACAGAGTCAACGGATTCAACGTACCCGCGGTCAGTTGAACAGTGAGCTTCTTCGTGCCAGTAAACCGGCTGAACGTTTCGCGAACACTCTGACTACCACTACGAATAGTGATATCACCATCTCCAAAGCCTGTGAGAAAGAAGTTGTACTGACCGGATGTCGGCACCGTAAAATTCGTCTGAAATTCTGTGGACGAATGGTAACCCGGATTTTCGACGACGTTTGCCGGAAAAAAGTCATCCTGGAACGTGATTTCTTGTTGCTGCGCATCGACGATTGGCTCAGTAGACTGCGTACCATCGAATCGATTGATCCTTGTTTCAGTTTGGCCATTTTCGATGGTCAACAATCCGTTGTTCGGTATCAGCCTTGTACCGTCATAGGGATCGCCAATGGGCCGATAGGACGTTTGTCGAGCTCCATCCGGTGCTCCGATACCGATCCTTGAAACCTCGACGGGGCTCGTGGTTGTAGCGGTACGGGGAAGAATGCTCGTGTCGGCTCCCTCCCACTTTGCGTTATCCCCCCTGGCAGCAAAACTGATTCGTCCCAACTCGGAATCGGCGCTTAGGTACGCGTCCATCACGACCCGATCTTCGAGTTTCTCTATTCGCAAGGATTTTGAGATCGCTTGCTTTAGACATTGCCTCGCGAGAAATTCTCGTTGAGTAACTTTTTTGTTTCGCTGATATTGTTTGAAAAAGCTTTGAACTGGTTTACTCATGTCAATCTAGCGGCAAAATCTGGATGTTTATTGGACTCTTGTCGATTGTGGATTGGCTTAACTTTCAGCCTGCCAATCCAACTCAAGATGAATATCAAAGGGGAAGTGAAAAGGGCGAGAAGATGTGCAAATTGGTTGCTAACTTTTTCCGCCCACTTGCACAGGCATGGCAGATTTTGCGGTGGCGCTAAAGTAGCCAGCCGCGTCGGCAACCGATCGCGATTGCGAGTCATCGCGCTCGATAGCACTCTTCGCAAGCTCAAGCCAATTTCGGAGCGAGTCTGCCTGGCCTTCGACACGTGAGCCTCGGATCTCTTCGGCCAGTCTTTCCGCATAGCAGGACAACTCACCGGATTTACCCGAGGGCGTCGGAGCACCCGCTCGCCATGCAACTGCGACTTCGTCGAGACTGGCAGCGACTTGCCCAAGCCATTGACTGGCTTCAAGATTGCGCATCATCTCGGGGCCCATCGCATCTTGAATCGACTTGACGAATCCTGAAAACAACCCTTGCAGCACATCAACGCCTCCTTGGAGACCTTCCTGCAGTTTTTCGCCAATCTTAGGGTCGATATCGATCTTGAATTCAGCGGCTTTTTTTCCGTTTGCCTCGACATCGACTGGATGAGAATTTTGCGATGCAGGATTCGTCTGGTTCATGGATGTTGCTTCATGTAACTAAAGGAGGTGATTTGCCGACGATAGCCGACACTATAGAAGGGCTTGTCGTAGTCGTACATTAGAGAGGATGTATGAAAAATTGAACTCGTCTATTGTAACTTGTTCAACACGAGCCGTTGGCGTGGCTCAGTATGCTTTTATAAAGTATGGACCGCCAAGTGGTTCCTTGCCTTCCTAGTTGGACATCGCCATGTTCGCGTTGGAGCCCAGGCTTTAGCCGCTTTTAGCAGATCCAAGGTACGCAGCACCTAAAGGCTGTACTCCAAAACGGTTGCAATCAATATCGTGCCCAACCTGGCGCTGTCCAACTAGAAAATTCGAGTTTCAAGTCAACCTCATTTAGGCTTTCGCAACGAAATCATCTTCGTGGCTAGGCGGTTTTGCGATCTCTCCGTAAGACTTTTTGGACAAACAGTTATGTAGTTAGGAACCCATTTGATTTCACAGTGGACGAACGCCTTCCAACGTGTGACGCAACGCCGGTGCATTAACATCGAGCCCTTTGCGCGACTGAGCTACAGTAAATGCCCAAACGGTCAATTGCAAAGGATTTTCGCGGAAGATCCCATTCCTTTTGATTGCTCCCCCCCACTGAAGCTGTATGAATGAGTTCCCGTGAACCTGTTCGTTCATAAGATTTGCAATAGTTTGCTCGCGAATAAGCATCGCCCAGCAAATATTCGCATTACATAGTCGTCGAACGCGAACTATCATGTTCGCTAGTTGATAAGTGGCTGCTTAGTAGAACGCCGCTTGCTTCCTAAACACCGAGCTAGCTCCCAGACTACTAGATCGAATGGTTAATACTCCGAGTTTTTTTAAATCTCACCAAATCTGACACGGTTCCTTTCTGTCGAGATTCTCTGCGATTAGTCGCAGTTCAGTTTCCTCCAATTAGAACACTTGCCACCAAAAAATGTGCGGCAGCGAAAGGGAGCAAGCGTGCGACTGTGCGTTTCATTGCGTGTGCTCTAATTCTATCTTACGAGTTTCGCCCGCGGTCGGTGCGGCGTTGAAGGAAATCTGCCAGCGTAGAGTTAGCGGGTTCCAGTCGGTTTGCCAATGATCGAGCTGTTTGCCGTTCACAAGCAGGCGATGGCCGCGTGGCGTAGTGAGTCCGATGAAGGTGACGGGCAAATGGCCAATGCCCCCGTCGAGTTTCACGACAGCGCTTTGCTGATCATCCACAGCGATAACCAATGGATATGGCTTCACTAAGGTGCCGCGTTGCGTTTGCGGTTTCAGCGCATTGCCTGATGCCTCACGTTGCACCGGGCGCCAGGTATCGGCATCCTTGGCGAGCATGTCTCGGAGCGAGGCGTCGGGGCCGTAGTAGGCAGATTCGTCAGCTGGAAAGACGACCAGTTCCAGCTCTGCTTCAATGAAGTCGCCCGGCTGTAGCTGACTGATGTCAGGTGGCGGGGCGAGCTCGACCACAGTGCGATGATTGCTTTTACCCCACTCGGTGCAATAAGTGGCAAGATACGGCGAGGCTTGCTTCCCACCCAGCACGGCGTGCCATGAGCGCAAGATGAATCCGCGACTCGCGTCCGATTGCCCCTTCTTCAATAACTCGCGCTCTACGCCATGCACCGATACCCACGCGTCATTGCCGGCGAGCAGCATTACCTCGCGATCATGCTCATCCTTCGCGCGCCGCGGCTCCCATTCCTCACGCATGCCGTTTACATCGCCGATAGCGACCAGTCGTGCGGGCACATCATTGTAAAAGTCCGCGCCGAGCTGGAAGAAGGCGAGCCTTTGCCACCGCAATGGCTTCCGCACATCGTAGCGCAGGTAGATGAATGTGCGGAGGTGATCATTTGCCGCCGGCACGGCCACATCCATGCGCGCAGCGATCTCGCCGCCGATGCTTTCCTCGCTGTAACTCACATCCGTCATGCACGGACCGTACGCGCGATAGTTTGTACGAGTGGCCTTCATCGGTTGATAACGTCCCGCGATGTCCTTCCACAGTAGACAGTCGCCACCGCCGCAGTTCTCCGCCCATCCCCAACGCTTCGCTTCCGGCTCGCGAGTCAGCGTCATGAGCGGACGCATGTCAGTGATGAAGCATCGGCGCTGCACGCGGCCTGGCTCGAAGCAGATGCTCTCTCCAAAGCTGCCTACAGCCACCTGATCCCAAAACTGATTGTGCCCCCAACCTATGAGAGAGAGCTGTGAGTGAGACGCCGCGCAAATGCCGCCATAGCGGGCATAGACCATTTGGAAGACAAAATCGCGTTTCGACTTGGGTGGTATTCGTACCCATGTGAAGCCACGAAACCACGGCCCCTCGTGTAATAGTTGGCCTTTCTCTGGCCGCTGGTGCCAGTTCTTCGAAATCTGCACCGGGAGTCCCGTCGGCGTGCCATCTAGCTCGCACAGCATCGGCGTGAAGCCCGTGATCGGTAGATGCCGTTGCTGCGTGAACATCAACCGCGCCACCGTCGACTCATCGGAATCATTGCGTAGCGTCACTCGCCAGCGGTCGATGCGATCAAGATGCTCCTCCGGATAATAAGTCCCTTGGACATTGCTCCACGATTTTTCCGGCAGCACGATCTGGTGGCAGCCAAGCGCCTCATCCCGCGTCACAGGCAACTCCGACTCTACTACCGCAGTGGAGGGCCGGCTCTCGATGTCCAGCAGCACCGACTTGGTACCCGCGACCTTCATTTCACCTCGACGCAGCTCTAGCATCGACTCCCCATCGCACTCCAATCGAAAGGCGAGCCTGTCTGGCCAGACGGAAATCTCCAGCCGCGCCTTCGCATCAAACTCGCGTCCCTCTGCATCGGCAAACTTCAGATCTTCGATGATCACACGGTGAAAAAATCGCCCGCACTCTACAAAGCGCACGGCTTGGAAAAACTCATCCTTCGACACGACATGTCCCGTGCAGTTATATCGCCGTCCCGCCACCACCACGGCGCAATCCCAGTCTCCATCCATCGGGCGCACTTTCGTCGTATCGAAGAGCAACCTCTTGCCGCCATATTGGAAACATAGCGTCTCCTCCTTGGGCTGCGACGGGCTGTTAAAGACGCTCGGCGAACCTTCCGCCCACCACATCTGCGTGTCATCCTCCCCGCGCGGCATCCAGTCTGACAGCACCGCCACATCGGCGGCTCGGAGCAATGACAGCGGTACAAGCAACAGGATGATGAGAGACGAGATGGTTGTTTTCACAAGTAGTTATTTCAGTTCTTGGTAATCCGAGCTTACGGTGAGTCCCTTGCTGTGGGCGTTCACAAACCACGCGGTTGCTCCGGAAGGAAGTAGAGCAGTAACGATCGAATCATCACCCCGTTTTTCAATCGTGGCTCGAGATTCGATCCAATTGCGACTGCCAGTGAAGCCACTGTCGCTGGTGACAATCAACACAGCGCGGTCCAGCGGCTTCGAGGATTTGAACATGACTTGGATGGAGTCGTCCTTGACCTCAACACCGGTTTGTTTGCACCACGGTATGCCCTCGCGCACAACGCTCTCTGCAAAGGCGTAGCTGTCCGGTGGATTCCAGGCGCTCGGATGCCCATGACCCATCTTGGGAATCAGTGTCAGCATGTGCGGTCCGGAAGTCGCGCGGTAGGAAGCAGATTGGCAGTCGAGCGGGAAATGTTTATCCTCCGGCCATGAGAACCACATCACTGGCATCTTCACGCGAGGCATGCGCACTATCGGGTCCCATGCTTCTTGGTAAAGCGTGTTGTTGCCCAAAGCCCGGCCATATTGATTCTCGGAGTCGAACAAGTGCCCGCAGCCATAGGTAGGGATCGCAAACGCGAACCGTGAATCAATGCCGATGACGGTACTGGTGATGACACCGCCCCATGAGATTCCCATGACGCCGACCTTGTCCGCGTCCACCTCGGGAAGCGATCGGAGGAGCGAATTGGCCAGCACCGTATCTGCCACAGCGTGATACATCCACTGCTCGATCAGCGGCTCGTCGGAGTCGCCGTAAATACCGACGCGCGACGGACCAGCCCATGTGTGCTGCGCCCATGCTTTGGGGTTCGCTGGATCACGCTCGTCGGTCTGTCCTTCAACTGCAATACTGATAGCTGCAAAGCCATGATCGTTCCACATCTTCACCCATTCCTTGAATGCTGTGCCGCCACCACCATGCACAAGCACTACACCGGGGACTTTACCCGCGCGTGCTTTTGGCAATCCAAGCCACGCGAAAACCTTTGTTGGTCTACCCTTCCATGGCAATGCATCATAGAAGATCGCCTTCAAATCATCCTCGGCAGCATAGCCCGCCGCGGATTGCATTGCGGGTGGTGAAGTAAGCTTGGCGAGGGCGAGGATTTGTTCGCGCTGCGCGGCGAAGTCGCTTGCATGGACGTTGTCGAGCGATGCGAGCAGTAGGGCGGTGAGGAGTATGAGGATGGGTTTCACTAGATCAAGGGCTTATGTAATAAAGGCAGGTGAAGAAACTTGGCGGCCCAATTACGCATAATAGCCAATGCTGTGTAGTTGGACAGCGCCAGGTTGAGCACGATAATCGATCGCAACAATGTTTAAGTAGAGCGTTGGAGTACAGCCTTTAGGCGCCGAGCACCTTGGATTTGCCAAAAGCGGCTAAAGCCTGAACTCCAGCGCAAACCTAAAGCTGTCCAAGTAGGATCAGGTAAGCACCTCGAAAAGAGTATTTTGGCATAGTTTGTAATTGCTCATGTCTTCCCCGGTTCTCCGAGGAAGAGGCGAGCCAGATTTTATTGCTTATAGTCGGTGAAGGAGAAATTGAGACTTTGGAGCATGGCCAAACGATTTTGTTTGCGACAGGATCATCACCGTTGCGACCACCAATCAGACGTGTCGACGTGCTATGATAAGCATTCCTCCCCACCTACCTTTTCCATCTGTTATCTATCCGATGATGAAAATCTTTTGTCTCGTTCTTGTCGTGTTAACCTCTTCGGCTCTTGCATCGGATGCGACCAAGCCTGGACAAGTAACGACACCGTATCCCACCATTACCAATCTTGCGGTCGAGTGGCAGATCGAGGGAGACGATAATCTGAATGCAAAATGTGATGCAATGTTTCGAGTTAAAGGCACGCAGAAATGGTACAAGGCAATGCCGCTGAAACGAGTGCCTGCTGGAGAGAGCCAAAAAACTTCTCCCATCGTCCAATGGACAAACCGACTGAGCGGCAGCATCTTTGATCTTGAGCCCGACACAAGCTATGAAATCCAACTGAGTCTGTCGGATCCTGATGGTGGTACGTCGCTAGAAACAGTATTCGCTCGAACGCGACCCTTTCCTCAGGAAGCCGCGAATGCTCGTATCACCAACGCTGGTCCCAGGGAATTGAACAACGCAGTGCCCGGCGATGTAGTTATCTTGGCTGATGGCGACTACGGGGCGTTTCGATTTAACAAAGATGGTGAGTCAGGTAAGCCGATTATCTATCGCTCCATCAGCGGCAAAGCAATCTTCAGTGAGGTGGGCCTTACCGATCGCAAATGGGTCTATCTCGATGGCGTTACCGTCAACGGTCCGGTACGACTGAACGGTACCGATCACTGCGCAGTCATGCGATGTAAAATCAATGCGCAGTGGGGTATCAAAGCCTACAAGCCAGGCATGACCAATGGATACATTGCCGACAATGTCATCCAAGGCATCCACGCCTGGGATCGATCGATCATGGGTGCCGGCGGCGATAACGAAGGCGAAGGGATCGAGATTACCGGCAGCGGAAACGTAATCTGCCACAATCGTGTCTCTGGTTTTCGTGATTGCCTTTCGCACATGGAAGACAGTGGTGCAGCCGTTCAAATGTGCAACGATTGGTACAACAATGACATTAGTATCGGACTGGATGACGGAATCGAAGCTGATTTTGCGTTAAGCAATTGTCGCGTGATGCGCAATCGCATCACCAACTGCTTCGTAGGTATTAGTTCGCAACCTGGATTGGGCGGGCCGAATTACTTCATTCGCAACGTTATGTTCAATCTCAGTTACAGTGGCTTCAAACTCCATCGGTTCAGCCATGGAGACGTCATCTTGCACAATACGGTAGTCAAAGCAGGTGATGGTCTCGGCAATTACACCAGCGAACGGTTTGATCACGCAGTTTTCCGAAACAATCTCTTTATCGGCGGCAAGGCTCCCGACACAAAGTTTGGTGGTTAAAGCCCTGGCCGCGGGCGTGCTGTCGACGTCCAGCAGTTTGGGCCTCAGTGCAGCTTCGATCACAATGCCTATGGTACTCATGGTGTTCCCTTCGAAGGCAAGTTTCGTTCGTTGACTTTTACCAAACTGCCCGGAACAGAGTTTGAGCAACATGGGCTGCAGATCCAAGGCGATCCAATCGAACTCTTTGAGAAAGCCTTGTTTCCCAGTGATCCAGGCAATGTTTACAATCCCCCGGATCTCAGACCCAAAGCCTCAAGTGTCTTGATGGATGCCGCTCAATTGATCCCAAACGTGAATGAGCCTTACGAGGGCAGTGGCCCGGAGATCGGAGCTCATGAACATGGTCAAGATCTACCCGTTTACGGACCGAGGCCTTGATTAAGAGTTTGGGACGGGATGGAACACGTAGGCGAGTCTCTCCGAGACTCGCGATCAAAGCATTCATATATTTGCTCCCACTATAAATTCGTGATGAACCAAAAACTGAGATCCAAAATGCGAACCCTCATCGCTTTGCTTTTAATACAAATTCTTTTCGCAGTGGTCGCCGATTCTCCGGGGGTTATCGTTGACCAAGCTCGATTGGAACGACTTCGTGCAGCAACAATGCCAAAGTTTGAACAACCAATCTCGTTTGATACACCAGAGGCGGATGCCGTCCTCTCTGCTTTAGAGGTTTTTCCGCCAGACAATCCTTGGAATATCCCTGTGGATACTTGGCCCCTGGCAGACAACTCTGCCGAAATGATTGAATTGATCGGAGCAGACAAACCGCTTCGTGGAAACACAGATATGGCGTTTGTTCTTGTGCCGCCCAACCAGAAGAAGATCGACGTAAAACTTTCCGATTACTCGACAGAGTCCGATGCGGGGCCGTATCCCGTTCCAGATAATACACCTATCGAAGGTTGGCCTGCAGGATTCATGAGGGACGCAGCTACGAATAGTCTGACGCTGGATGATGTCCAACGTGGCAAGCCTAGCCTTGACGCCGATCGTCATGGAATCGTTGTTGATCCCGTCAATCGCAAGCTTTACGAGTTCTATCGCCTGACCAAGACGGACAAGGGGTGGAATGCTGAACAGGCATCGATCTTTGACCTCAGTTCGAATCGACTTCGTCCCGATGGATGGACAAGTTCCGATGCAGCAGGGCTTCCCATTTTTCCCGCGATCGTTCGCTATGATGAGTTGAACCGAGGCAAAATTGAGCATGCACTTCGAGTCACTTTCAAGAATACTCGACGCGCCTATGTCTATCCGGCGACTCATTTTGCCAGTAGGAAGACAGATAAGAACCTTCCCCGAATGGGTGAACGATTTCGCTTGCGGAGTAGTTTCGATACTTCAAAGTTTTCTCCTGAGGTCAAGATTATTCTTGAAGCATTGAAACGATATGGGATGCTCAACGCCGACAACGGAATCGATTGGGCGTTATCGATCGCACCAGATCAACGCATTCCTGTTATGCACGAAGAACTTCGAAAAATAAAAGGTTCTGATTTCGAGGTAGTTGTACCACCTACGGGATACCAACCCCCGAAATGATCGCGATTCTCAGACTCGGCATATGGCTATGAAAACACGTTGAACATCCTTCCTCCGCATCGCAGTACACTGAAGATCGCTTCGTACTTGATCACCGCTCCTCGAGCCTCATTGACAACGAAGGCTGTCGGCTTCATTAATGCTAACTCCCGCTCGGCGATCAAATGTCGCGTTTCTAGGTTGAGTGGACAGTGAATCGAAAGGACATCAACCTTCCCTAAAAATTCCACTGTCAACTTTTTGTGTAGAGTTCCAATGCTACCCAATGGAAAACTCGCTAATACAATCATCGCCCAATGGATTTCACGAGTTCCCCCGCCAGTCGCATGCGTCGTTCACCACGAAGCTCTTTAAAGAAACACGCTATGAATGCAATAGGTACGCAATCAAGTCAGCCATCGCTTGAGGATCCATCGCGTCCTCAAAGCCCTCGGGCATAATCGACATTCCCGTACTTTTGATTTCGTCGACGTCAATGAGTAGCACCGTCTCGGCAACGTTCTTAGCGTTACGAAGCGTCAAGCTCGTTGAGCCTTCGTCGATGATCATCCCTGACAACACTCGACCATCAAGCGTCGAAACGACATAATTGAGATATTGCGGATTGACTTCACGACTCGGATCGAGGACAGCGGTTAGTAAAGTTTCGGCCCCTCGTGCCCTGATGCTTGCCAAGTTCGGACCAATTTCATTCCCCAAGCCATCCAATTGGTGGCAGCTGCTGCATTGTTTCTTGAAATGCTCGCGACCTTGGTGGATGTTTCCGGTCAACTTGAGCGAAGTCTGGTACTTCGAAATCACCTGTTGCCGTTTTTCAATCTGGTCAGTGGACCGGTTTGTCGAAGTGGTAGCTACTCGTGCTCTCTCGTTGGTGCCCTGGCCAGATTCGCGAACACGTGCTCGCGTCGCTGCTTGGTCCATCAATTGCTTAAGAAATACATCTGCGGTTTCTCCTTGAAACGATGTGTCACGACGGAGAAGCTCACCCAACTGAGCCGCTTCATCGCCAATCGAACAAAGGACGGCAGCTCGCATCCAACGATCGTCAGGGCTTTGAAGAAGCAAACCCGCGAGTCGCGAGATTCGGCTGTCCAGCTTGAGCGTTCCAAGTGTAAACGCGAGCTGATAGCGCACTTCCAACGATGGATCTTCAACGAGTTCGTCTAGCTTCTTTAATAGCTCGGGAGTCAACGCGACTCGCTCAACCATGCGAACTGCATGCCTCCGAACTTGTTCATGTGAGTCACTCAGCCGGGCAAGCACGGTCACATCATCAAGCCCATCCAGTCCATCAAGCGCATACAACGCGTGCATTCGCCCAAGTGGCGACGAGCTCTCTCTAGACAGCTTTCGAATCGCTTCGATTGCCGACCTGTCCTGTCGTTCATACAACAATCGAGCTGCCGTTTCGCGATGCCAAGCATTGGCGTGATTCAGTGTTTGCACGAGCGATTCGGTACTTTGATAATTCAAAGGTTGAAAAGCTGTTTGACGGAATCCGGTAGGGACTATTTGGTACACTCGGCCTCGATCGCGTCCAGACGTTAAATCGAGGTGCTTCTTTATCTCGGTGGGCAGCGACAAAGGATGCTCGATCACTTCGCGATAAACGTCGATCACATGTAACGTGCCGTTCGGCGCATTAGCAAACTGGGCAGGACGAAACCAAATGTCGGATGACGTGACGAATTCGCTTTTTTCATCGATGCGTCGCGCGATGAACTCCAAGCCATTCGCGTCGAGTCGTTTGCGATGAATCAGGTTACTTCCGACATCACCAACGATCGCGAGTCCCTTCCATTCTTGAGGCCACGCGTCCCCCCGATAAATCGTAACGCCGGTCGCCCCCGTAAAGTAACCCGCCGCTCGACCGCCTCCTTCGATCGGCCCTTTTGCTTGACCAGACAATCGCAACCGCGTTCGTACAATTCTCCAAGGTTCAATGGGACTCATGCGAAACACTTCTGCCTGAGGACCGTCAGCGGCAATCGAAATTCTTGAAGGTGGCGGAACAACGAAAGGGTTTCTCGCGAGATATCTGTCTTCGTACATTACCTGCTGAATATGGTCGCTGTTGGAGGAAACGAATTTGCGTCCCCAATCGTCGAAGCACATTCCATGTTGCGCAGCGCCACTGGTCGGTTCAAAGTCATAGGTCCTCGGATCGAACGCTAGATCCCGACCACGAATGTTGACTCCGGGAGTGTCAGCCGCCGCATGAGGACCGCGTACATCGCCACCAACACTGCTGCACGCGATATGAAGTCGATTGTCCAAGTCCCAGCGAAATGAATTCATTAAGCCCTGAACGTTTGACGTACCAAAGCCCGTGAGTACGCGTTGTTTCAAGTCAGCCTTGCCATCCCCGTCGATGTCTTTCAAGTACAACAAGTCCGGCGCGTCGCCAACAAACAGACCGCCGTTATAGGGAAACAATCCAGTCGGCCAAAAAAGTCCTTCGGCGAATTCAACGCGAGTATCGTAGACACCGTCGTGATCAGTATCTGTCAGCTTCGCAATGCCCGATATTCCGTCCTCGCGATTCTCGCTGTACCCGCGCATCTCACAAACATACATTGCACCATCCGCATCCCACTCAATGGCAACAGGGCTACCAATAAGCGGCTCGGCTGCAACGAGCTGCATCTCAAATCCCGCCGCGACTTTAAACGTCGAGATTGCCGCATCGGGTTCTGTCGGCATGATTCTCGGCAGCTCGCTTGAATAATCAGCGTCTTGCGCCATTGCAGCGATCGAGAACAGAGTCGCTATGCCACAAGGAATCAACCGCAGGATAGCGATCATTTGGACACCTTATCAACTTGAAGTAGCGTTCTCATTCCGCTCATGAGTATCGCTTCCGCTTCGGGAGCGACGTTGGACGCTCGCTCGCTGGTCTCATAGCCTCCTTGACCATAAGCCGCAGCCGTTCCGATGTAGCCAGGGCCATAATCTCCATAGGCAGCCATGGCGACGTGCAAGTCAGGACGCATTGCCTTCGCAGCAAGTTGGTATTCCACGAATAACTCGCCGGGCATATGCAGGACGCGCACATCTCCCACCGATAAACATCCCAACTCAATTTTGTGCCCGCTTTCGCACCTCAGGACCCAAGCCAACTTATCGGGGCTGCCCCAATATGCGACGCCATCCCAACTGTGTAACTCCTTCCAGAGCTTCTCTTGATCCAAATGCTTGGCTAAAGGCAAAGCCACTGGCGATATCTCCCACTTGACTTGCGTCGGAGAGAGTTCGAATGTTTGTGTTGCCTCTAGCGACTCACGCATCGCGTCAGCGACTCGCCTTGCAAGCACCAAGCGATTCTCCATCGAACCGTCGTTGTACTTCCCAGCCCCAACGTTTCCACCCGCGCCATTGAAGTGTATGTACATAGGCCCCGGGCCGTCTTGACTACGAATGAATCGCGCGATCCCCGGAAAGTCGGGACTTGGAATGCCCGTACGGTAATAGCTTTGGGGATGACACGCGTAGTAGCTGAGAACCGCGACGGGCTTTTTGCCATTCCAAAACGAAACGGAACTGAGCTCAGGATCAATCACTCCGTCAGGCAACGCACGCAGTTTTTCATCACGAGTCGCTGTGTAACGCGTTGCGATGACCTGGCCAGTCTCATCTTGAATTCGCCGATTCGAAGCAACGTTCTTAACGACTGCTGAACCGAAACCTGCATGCGTGATGGGTATGGAGTTCGCAATTGACGATTCAATTTCTCGCGTGAGACGATCGAGTACTTCGCGTGCCAAAGAACCGTCGTGCGCACCAAGTCTCGATGCGCCAATTTGATGCAGCAAAGCTTCAGCGGTAAAGTCGCTACGAGGCGCATCATGCTGATGCAAAGTATGCACTGCAACTCGTGATGCCGATGTACCCGCCGCTTTCGCAATGCGTTCTCGAAAAATATCTTGGCTTGCGTTGGCAATGCCGATCCAATCGACTGCACATAATACGATTGGCTCTCCAGCACCAAGAATAGCAATGCCACGGCATCGGAGTCCGAGCTCATCAATACGCACCGCAGGATCGTAC
>JAIYDQ010000335.1 GCA_027487375.1 Planctomycetaceae bacterium | reverse complement strand
ATATTGGAGTGAGCCTTCAACAATCTCGAGCTTCGTAGAAGTTCGTCGATCGACGATCCCCAAATATAAAAGCCCCAAAGAAATACCTGTGCACAATTCGTCCGAGCAAAATATTTCCGAGAATGAAATTGCTTGGGCTGCCATCCAGATGCTAGAGCACTGGAAGCGATGTGGTTGCAGTCGCATCATGATTGGGAATGAGACCGCTAGCCAGGACTGGCCGCTTGCCGGCACAGCATCAAATACTCAGCTAACAGATCCTCAGCAGTCTCCAAAGCCAACACAGCGTACATCGACAATCGAAGTTGCATCCAAGGTGACCGCTGACAGTCGCCAGGATCATGCTGGTTTGAACAATCCGTCTTCTACGACGATTCCTTCCACCGCAAAGGCTCCATTGCCTTCGTTGCCGATCGCTAAAATGCGACCCAGTAATATACCAGCCACTTCGGTTAAGGTGCCATTATCCACAGATTCCCAACGATGGATGACTGAGAGCTACACCGACGATCAAAGGTCGAAGCAACTGGCCGTATTGCAGAATGAAGTGGCCACTTGCAAACGATGTTCTGAGCTAGCTTGCACTCGAAAGCAAACGGTGTTTGGGGTTGGGACTGTCAAGCCGCGAGTTGTCTTCTTCGGAGAAGCACCCGGTGCTGATGAGGATCGCTTGGGGGTGCCCTTTGTCGGGGCAGCAGGACAACTGCTGAATAAGATTCTCGCTGCCTCTCAAATGCACCGAGACGATGTTTACATATTGAATTCGCTCAAGTGCCGTCCCCCAGCAAATCGACCTCCATCAGACGTAGAAATTGAAAGCTGTCGACCCTATTTTGAAGCTCAGTTGGGACTGCTTCAACCGGAGTTTATTGTTTGTCTCGGAGCCGTGGCAGTTCGAGCTGTTCTCAAGTCGACCGAACCAGTTGGTCGATTGCGAGGTCGATTTCACCGTTTCCGCGGCGCGCAGGTCTTGGTAACCTATCACCCAGCGTACCTACTGAGAAACGAGGACGCCAAACGTTTAACATGGGCTGACATGCAATTGCTCATGAAAGCGATGGGACTGAAGATCAAGTAGCAGCGTCTCTCCGAGACGCAAATGCCATACGTCCCAAAGACAAAGCAATATATAACCCAGAACAATACAAAGCTTAGTTGGACATCACCAGGTTGAGTACGATAAGCGATCGCAACCATGTTGGAGTACAGCCTTTAGGCGCCGAGCACCTTGGATTTGCCAAAAGCGGCTAAAGCCTGAACGCCAGCTCAAACCTTGCGTTGTCGAACTAGCTTTAAAATACTCAAGCTTACTCATCAGGACGATCCGCACGCACGATGCAAAATGTAACCATGGAAAATGTTTCGATTGGCGAAATCAAAGTAGGCCAAGGTTGCCGACCGCTGTTGATTGCCGGTCCATGCGTTCTTGAGTCTGAAACACTCGCAATGGAAATTGCCACGCGCTTGGTTTCGATCGCAAGCGAGCTCTCAATACCATTCATCTTTAAAGCTTCGTTCGACAAAGCCAATAGAACTAGCGGTGCAAGTTTTCGCGGGCTAGGTATCCACGCTGGGCTTGAGATACTTCATCGAATCTCACAAAAGCTCTCAGTTCCCGTCACTACCGACATTCACCTTCCCGAGCAAGCAGCGCCGGCGGCTCAAGTATGTGACCTTTTGCAGATTCCTGCTTTTCTGGCCAGACAAACCGACTTGCTGGTCGCTGCAGCAGAGACAGGCAAGCCGTTGAATGTAAAGAAAGGGCAATTCATGGCGCCGAATGACATGCAATATGTTGTTGAAAAAGTACGAGCAGCAGGGAGTGGTGGGATATTGCTTTGCGAACGAGGCACTTTCTTTGGTTACGGTCGATTGGTGAACGACATGCAATCGATTCCAATTATGCAATCCTTGGGAGCGCCTGTGATTTTCGATGCGACTCATTCGGTTCAACAACCCAGTGGAGCAGGTGGAAAGACGGGGGGAAATCGAGCTATGGTTGAACCCTTGGCAAGGGCTGCTGCGGCCGTCGGTGCCAACGGCTTCTTTTTTGAAACGCACCCAAGACCAGACGAATCTCCGAGCGACGGCCCCAACATGATTCCACTGGATAAATTCGCCAATTGTTTACGAGGTGTTGTGAAAATTTGGGAAACAGCAAAGGATCTCAATACGACATGCGAATGATCATTGCAATTATTCAACCAACGAAACTACATGCCGTCCGCGACGCACTTCGGAGGATAGGTGTTTACCGCCTTACGGTGAGTGACGCTCATGGGTACGCTCGCCAAAGAGGGCAAACAGCGACGTTTCGAGGCATGGAGTATCAAACGAACTTACTTCGCAAAGTAATGCTTGAAATCGTCGTGAACGAAGACTTTCTTGAGAGAACCTTGCAAACCATCAGTGAGACCTCTAGAAGCGGAATTGATGGGAACATCGGCGACGGCAAAGTATTTGTCTTGCCTGTCGCGGAAGTCATCAGCGTTGAAACTGAAGGTCGCGGCGCAAGTGCCGTTTAATGGTGGTGTAGGTAGAATTCAGGCATCGATATAAAGCTATGCAGTAGGATACGCTTCCAGCCTGTCGATAGCGAACCAGACAGGCTGGAATCGTATCCTACGACATCTGCGGCACGTCGATACGGCTGCCGTTACGGCTTCCACTCATCGAGCCGTTGTTCAAGTATATCGAGCGGCATACATCCTTTGCTGAGTACTTGATCGTGAAACTGCGGTAGTGAAAACTTTTCACCGAATTTCATTTCATAGCGTCTACGTAACTCGCTGATCTTGAGTTGTCCAATCTTGTATGAAAGTGCTTGCGCAGGATACGCCATATAGCGTTCCACTTCGGCGATGGCTCCTTCCTCGCTTATTGGCTCCTTCGACATCATGTATTCGATAGCCTCTTCTCGTGTCATACCTTTCCAGTGCATTCCAACATCGATGACGAGTCGGACCGCTCGGTGCATTTCATCACTCAATGCTCCAATACGTTGCCGCGGGTCGGTGTAAAGGCCGAGCTCTTTACCAATCGATTCACAATAGAGTGCCCATCCTTCGCCGTATGCACCGTACCACAGGAACCTCGCAAATTTTGGTAACTCTTGGTTCTCTTGCTGAAGCGAAATTTGATAGTGATGACCAGGTATTGCTTCGTGAAGAAACAACGACTCCATGCCGCTGGTAATATTGAACTGAGTCGCGTCTGGTATCGGGGTGTAAAAAATCCCGGGCCGCGAGCCATCTTCAGAGCCTGGGTGATACTCCGCGCTCGCCGTCATCTCCCGGAACGATTCTGTTCTACGTATTTCGAATGGCGTTTTAGGGCGATTTGAAAATGCTTTATCTAGCTGCGGTTCGAGCTTCGATTGAATCGCTGTAAAAAATTCAAGTACCTCCTCAGGCGTTTTGAATGGTTTATAGCTCGCATCATTTCGTAAGTGGACAAAGAACTCGGCGAGCGTTCCTTTAAAGCCCATCTCTTGTTTGACAGATTCCATTTCATCAAGAATTCTGTCGACTTCTTGTCTCCCCTTCTCGTAGATTTCGTCGGGAGTGAGTGCTGTCGTTGTCCAACGTCGAACCCAATACTGATACTGCTCCGAGCCACCTTTCAATCCAGCAAGCCCAGAAGTTGCACGTGCCTTCGGAAGATATTCGTCTCGAAGAAATTCTCCCAGCGAACGGTACGACGGTACGATGACTTCGGTGATCGCTTTTTTATAGGCGGCTGTCAGTGTCGCTTTTTCCGTATCGGAAAATTTAGCCGGCAATAGTTTGATCGGTCCGTAGAACAGATTCTTTTCAGGATCTTCATTAACAATCGAGGGGTCGAGCATCTGCTTAATCATTCGCTCGACCAGAATCTTTGGAAGAACGTAATCATCCTTGATGCCATCGCGAAATCGTTCGATGGCTGCTTTACACCAGATTGCGAATGCGTCGACCCTTTTGAGCCAATTGTTATAGTCTTTCACCGACTTGAATGGTTGACTACCGGTCCCACTGCCCATCTGTCCGAATGACAGCGGAAGCCCATCAAATTGATGAAAAGGAATTCGGTCGAAATCAAAACTCAATCCGAGGAGTCGTTGCTTGAGCTCATACTGAAGGATCTCGGCGGCCAATCGATTCGTTTCGGTTGCTTTCGATAGATCTACTTCTTCAAGCTTTCGAAGAGTTTGACGGTAAAACTGCGACTCTTTCTGCGCAAATCCGGGGTCGATGTCAATCTGTAGAAGATCGTTGTATCGACTATCTCCAAACGCCGTCGCTTCCAAGGGAAACATCGTGAGGAACTGTTCGTGATAGTCCTCGAACAATTGCTTCAGTGCCGCGTCTGATGATTGGCTCAAAGCAAAATTCCCATAAGAAAACAAAAACAGCCAGCAGAACGACATTCGAATAAAAGTTCGCATATACAAATTTGATCCATAAACGGACACTCAGAATCTCGGAAAACGCAATTCTTTAGGGATTGAGGCTAACGTGATCAGGCGGGCATTCGTACTGAGCCGTAGGCCCTAACGTTGGGTGCTAATAGGTAAATTGTGGCTAAATCAAAACCCATGGCCAGTGTTATATTGACTCAGGTTTCATCAACCCAGATATCGTTGGAGCAAAATAGAGTGCTCTCATTCCAACTTCCGGCCCAAGTCCGTTGTCGTCGCTATAGCACTTTTTGCACCACCAATGTTAAGCTTGATACCCTTTCGATGTTACCCCCCCGCGTGCCAACATTCGGACAAAAACGAGGATACGATTTGCAATCGTTTACCCAAGACCTCAGAAATTCGATTTCGCTCCGAAATCACTTCACAGTCCGTTCGACCGGCACGTTTCCAACCTGATTTTCAACAGATACCATTGCAATGATTTCACGATCTCGATTGCCCTTTTACTCAGCAGCTTGGATGGCTTTGTGTTTCTTTCTTGTGATGCACAATTCAGAGTCCATTGTTTGTGGCGAAACTCGCGCAGAAGCGTCGCAACCACCTAGGCAATTGACAAAACGAGAGATCGAACAACTCACACTGGATGGGGATCGATTCGCGGACCAGGGGAAGTACCAGCAAGCAGTCGAAAAATACACCGAAGCGTACATGAGCGTGGTAGCCGATTTGCGTGGAAAACCATTTAAGGAAATGGTCAAGCCAAAGCTCATGAATCGTGAGGAGCTCGCAAAGGAAATGACCGAGCAGTTCAAGCTGGAGCTAACACCAGAGGAATTACATCTAATGGAAGCGACGTTCAAAGTCTTTGGACTGGCCCCTGAGTCGTTGGATATAGAGAAAACGATGATCCAACTTTACACGGAAGAAGTTGGCGGCTTTTATGATCCGAGAACCAAAGCAATGGTGCTGATTCACGATAATCCGTCCGAAGATGCCAAGGCAAAACAAAAGGGCATTTTTGATTGGTTCTCTAAGCCCGACTCTTCGTTCGACAAGGACGAGCAGAAGACAACCTTAGCTCATGAATTGACGCACGCTCTTCAAGATCAACTATTCGATCTTGAAATGCAAACGAAGCTTGTTTCGGAAGACGATGATATGGCTCTCGCGTATTCCTCACTAGTTGAAGGAGACGCCACACTCGTGATGTTTGTCGACATGGGGAGAGCAGATGGCTCGAGCGAGGACTTGCTCAAAATGGATCCTCAAGTCGCTGAAGCAATGTTTGGGATGCTGAAGATGACTTTGCCGATGGCGAGCGGGAAGACGTACCGAACGGCTCCCCGAATCTTCCGCGAGTCGTTGCTATTCCCGTACATGAACGGTATGGCATTCTCAATCTATCTCACGAGGCGAGATCGCTTTCGTGAAGTCGATAAAGCATTTGCGTCGCCACCAGTAAGCACCGAACAGATCCTCCATCCGGAAAAGTATCTCTTTCAACCAGATCAACCTGTAGCTATCACAATACCGAAAGCTGACATTTTACTTGGTGAAGCTTGGACTCATTTGGGAGGCAATTGCATGGGCGAATTTCAAACTGCAATCATGCTCAGTGACGTAGATGTTCAACGAAAAGCCTCAGCGGGTTGGGATGGCGACCGCTACGAAGTCTACGAGTCAAAAGAAAATGACGGTAAAACGAATCGTGCGGTTGTCTGGGCTTCTGTCTGGGATTCTGTTGCAGATGCTGAGGAATTCGCTGCTACCTACAAGAAGTACGTTGAACGTAAGGTTCGGCTGTCAAATGAATCAGCAAAAGAGACGACAGCCTCAGCCAACGAGAATTTAAATTCGGACCGATGGAAGATATCGATCCAACAAGATGAGAAACGAGTAGTCTTTGTCCAAGGCCTCGATGATGAAGCTGCCGCGTCCGTAATCGATTCGGCAAAGTTATTTACTACTCAAGAGAAAGTCTTTCCGAAAAAGCCACTAGTGGAAAGCGATAAAGCTAAGTGATTCTCGAAATACTTTTTGGACTTCTCATGACGTTGAAAAGCAAGCATCCCTTATTCAAATCAGCTATGAATGTCGGTACGTACGTTTGTGCTTGCGTTTGGATAGCGATTGGATGCGTCGTCAGTCATGGTCAAGGTCTACCTCCAACGAATAGTCCTTTTGCTATACCTCCAGTTGATAAAACCCCCGCGACATCAGCGGCCGGTGTTAGCAACGGATCGGCATCAAACGTCCTCCCCGATTCTGCTCCAATAACTCTAGAAGCTATACAAAGTCGCTCTGCTCAAGTGCAGGCCGATACGACGCTGCTTCCAGAGGTAAAGCAATCGCTCGTGCAAACCTATGAGGCAATTCAAGTTGCCATTCGCTCACGAGCGGAAGACGAAAAGCGTCTCAAGGAACTTTCTGCGAGTGCCGAGGCTGCTCCGTCTGCGACTCTAGAATCAAAGCGACGCAAAGAGAACCCTCCACCTCGCGATGTTGTGTCTGAAAGTGCATTGCGATCTTATTCACTTCAAGCTTTGCAAGATCTTCTGCAAACTCAGCAAACAAATTATCAAATCGCCGTAGACGGACGAACGAAAACCGAGTTGGCGATCACTACGCGCGAGGCCCGTCGAAAGGAGTTGCCGAAACTGATTGCGGATCAACGGAGCACCATTCAAAAGCTCACCGATGAGGCTGCTATTCCTGCATCCGAATCGACAGAGCCAGTCGTTAGTGAAGCGTTAGCGTTGCTAGGACGAGCCAAAGTCGCGGCTGCTTCGGAACGATTAAAGAGGCTAGAGCAGGAAGCCAGAACGACTGAAGCAGAAGCGGAGTTATTGCCAATCCGAAAAGAGATCTATACGACTGATGAGCGCTATTACCAGCTTCGTATCAAGGAAATCAACGAAGAGCTCAACAAACGCAGAGAGACGAAGATTGAAGAGGAACGCAACAAGGTCCTGGCTCTCGCTGCAGAAGCCCCGACGGAAATCAAGTGGCTTGCAGATCGATTAGTCTCGCGAGCAGATGCGTGGTTGGAGTTAGCCAAGAAAAACACGGCAATCCAACTGGAAATCGAGCAAGCCAAGTCGAAACAACGATTCTGGCAAGAACGATTCAGCATCATGCAGAATCGAAGCCTCGCAAGGAATCGCTCAGGGTTCATGACTATCAATAATTGGAACGGTTTGCTTCTGCGAAGGCATCGAAGCGAACTCCCCGATGAAGCCAAGCTGAATACACAGCTCGATCAGAATCTCACTCGCATTCAGCAGACCGAGACTCTTATCATTGAACTGGAGGATTGGAAGAATCAAAACTCCACCACACAGCTTGAGGATCCGTCGCTCAACGCGATCCCTGCAGATTTGCTAGACGAAGACGAATTCATTGCTCGTGCTGACGCCGTAGACCGTGAGGCGAAGTTGAATCTTTCGCCGAGTCTATTGCAGAAGGCTGATCGTCTATTGGCAGCCGAACGCGATTTAGTGAGTAACTTTTCCATCGATGCGGCGAGCTTTTCCGACAATCTTTTTGAACTGTCCGAGATCCGGCAGGAAACGTTAGACCTAGTGGGGAACTACCGAAATTTTATTGACCAACACATTCTCTGGATTCGATCTGCTTCTCCATTCAGTCGTTCGGATACGCGTCAGCTTTGGCCTGCTCTGCAATGGTTATTTGATGTCCAACAATGGACCGATGCTCTTCAACACTTAATGACGGAGTTTCGCCAAAGACCATGGGAAGTTCCGATCATCTTGGTTATCTTCGGCGCACTCGCCTTCCAAAATGCGAAGATCCGAAGACTTATTTCGGCCTTGGGTGAGCGTGCAGCAAGATCTACCAATACCGAATTTTCACCTACTGCAAAGACAATCGGATTAACGATTGTTCTCTCTTCACCTTGGGTTTTGTTACTTGCTTATCTAGGTTATCGACTTGTTGGAGCGTCGAACCCTACAACGTTCTCAACTGCAATTGGAATGGGATTTTTGGTTGCCGCAAGATACTTCTTTCCGCTCGAGTTGATTCGGCAAATTTGCCGACCTGGCGGATTGGCCGAAAAGCATTTTGAGATCTCCAACAGTGTAACGACTCTGGTCAGAAGCAACCTAAGGTGGCTTATCGATTTGGGGGTTCCAGCGACTGGCGTGGTTGCTGTTTTATTCAGTTCGGGTGATGAGAAGTTCGAGAACTCACTCGGGCGACTCGCCTTCGCCTTTGTGCTTTTGCTTACCAGCGTTTTTCTCATAATCGTATTTCGTCCAACCAAGGGGGTTTTCGGGCAATACATCAAAACCCATGAAGGCGGTTGGGCGGATCGGCTACGATACGTTTGGTATTTTGGTTTATGCTGCGGTCCGGTGTTGCTCTGTTTCAATTCGTTGATGGGTTATCATTACACTGCAGTCCGGCTGTCCATGCATTGGTATACGACCATCATCACATTGGTCGGGCTTCTTATACTAAACCAAATCATGCAACGTTGGCTTTTGCTAAGCCGACGCAAAATCATGGCGAATCAAGCTCGATTGCGATTGCAACAAGCGCAGCAACGCGAAGCAGTCGTAAGCTCAACTTCGCCCAACTCGCTATTTACAGACACAGGCAGCACGGGCCCAGAGACATCGGGAACCGATTGGAATTCCATCAACAACCAGGTGGATTTAGCAGAGATTAACGCGCAGACCATTCGACTTGGAACCAGTCTCATTGTCGTGACCGCCTTGATTGCTGTCTTCTATATTTGGTCTGGGGTTTTGCCTGCGGTTAACATGTTAGATTCGATCGAGCTTTGGCAAGTCGATGGCGATAAACCGGGTCTCAAGATTCCAATCACCCTCGGAAACATCATCCTTTCCATACCGATCGTGGTTTTGATGTTTCTGGCGGCAAGAAATCTACCAGGTTTGCTTGAGATCGCCTTACTTCAGTATTTGCCGATCGAAAACTCGGTGCGATATGCAATCTCTAGTTTATCGCGTTACGTCATTGTATTCGTCGGAATTGCCTTTGCGTTTTACTACCTTGGTGTTCGATGGACCAACGTTCAATGGCTTGTTGCCGCTTTGGGTGTTGGTTTGGGATTCGGCCTTCAAGAGATTTTCGCAAACTTTATATCTGGGCTGATTCTACTTTTCGAACAACCGATTCGCGTCGGAGACATCATCACTGTTGGCGATACCAGTGGAACTGTTTCCAAGATTCGCGTAAGAGCCACGACGATCACTAATTTTGAGAAACAAGAATTAATCATTCCGAACAAGGACCTGATTACTGGAAGGCTTTTGAATTGGACACTCTCCGATTCAACAACGCGAATGATGGTAAAGATTGGGCTTGCTTATGGATCGGATACTGATCTGGCTTGTCGATTAATCCACAAGATCTGTACCGAGCATCCGAACGTCCTCAGTGATCCCCCTCCAACATCGCACGTTGAGGGATTTCAAGACAGTACGCTACTTGTGAATGTGCGTTTCTTCGTTGACAGTCTGGATAAGCGACTACCAACAACCCACGATATCCACTCGGCGATTCACCGTGAGTTCAACAAAGCAGGAATCATCTTTGGATTCCCGCAACGCGATATCAACGTGAAATCCATACCTGAATCGCTCTTGGGAATGATTACAACTCGCGTTATCAAGGATCCGAATTGAAATGAGAGACAGGGGCGTCGGCGAAACGTCGAGGTACTAACTTACATCGATTGCCGTCGCACAAATGGTTGTCTCAAGCGAGCGCAACGCCTTAGGCTTATCGACCGCGAGCTAGCTTTGGAAGTTCTGTTCGGACCGCTTCGATTGCTCGTAGGACTTCGATATCTTGGTTCCACTCAGGGGTACTGGTTTCAGAAGTCGTCGCAGAAGTTTGAAGCTCTGCGGTCTTTCCATCACGTGCTGGATCTAGGCTGACCGGAATCTTCGCTGCAGAACGTTGCGAAACCGGTGGAGGAAGATCAAAAACCATGTTCGGCTGGATCCCTCTATCACTGATCGCTGCTCCGCTAGGCGAGAAGAATTTAGATACTGTCAGCCGCATTCCCCCATTGCCTTGATCGTTGTGAAAGACTCCCTGGACGCTCCCTTTCCCATAGGAGTTTCGACCGACGATAAGCCCGCGACCTTGATCGCGAATCGCACCAGCGAAAATCTCGCTTGCACTAGCACTGTCTTCATCGATCATGACAACCATAGGTACATCCCAAGTCCCAGGCATTTGAGCTGAGTAATTGTGATTCTCCTGACCATTTCGGCCTCGAGTTGTCACGATGATTCCGCTTGATATAAACATGTCAGCAATTTCCACCGACGCATCCAAAAGCCCACCTGGGTTTCTACGCAGGTCGATGATTAGGTTGCGCAGACCTTGGCTGTAGAGGTGTCGCAGCGCGTTATCAACTTCTTTTGGAGTCGTCTTTTGGAAGTTCGAGATTCGGATGTAGCCAGTTCCTACTTGAGGATCCACGATGCATGCAACGCTCACACTTGGAACATCGACTCGACGGCGACGGACATCAATGGTTTGTAGCGAGCTTGTGTCCCGGCGATAAACAATTCTAACTACCGAGTTCTCCGCACCTCGAAGCAAGTCCGCCGCACGCTTAGCACCGACTTCATCAACTCGAGTCCCGCCAATTTCGATCAGTTGGTCACCTTTGCGGAGGCCCGATTCGAAAGCTGGACCTTCCTTGAAGACCTCGACAATTCTCAAATCGTTACCTTCAGCCCAAAGCTCAACTCCCAGACCGATCAAATTGCCTTCGATCTGTCCCATGATTTCCTGATACTCGCCCGCTGTCAGGTAGGCGGAATAGGGGTCGAGCAGGCCAACAAATCCGGAGATATACTCGTAGATTACCGCAGTAGGTGGAATGCCAATTTGATCGCGTGCGAGCGTTGCAACATGACTCACCATCGCTTTGGCTTGTGCAACATTCGTAATTGGTTGATCGACAACAGCTTTGTGAATATTGAGCCGGAAGTGCTCGATGGCTTCAGTGCTAACCGACGGACTTACGTTTGTCGCGAGAAACTCCTTCTCGGTGAGTGCAACTTCTAGGAAGGCTGTACCGTTTCGAAGGAGTCGTGCAAAGTCGATCGGTTCGACGTAGTAAGCTTGCAGTTTGTTAAGAATTTCGCCCAACAGATCCAACGCCACCACTGGCTGCGATTGGTCGAGCGTCATGACGAAAGATTTATCGGAATATCGACGAGTCACATCAAAGTGGATTCGAACGATTTGAAGCCGTCGTTGTGCATCCTGATATTGAGGAAACTTACGCTGAACCTTCTCGTAGTGTTGGATCGACTCTTGCCAACGATGGTCCTTCTCAAGATTGATTCCCTGCTCCATTAACTCTGCGAAGCTAGGGGCGTTGAGTCCTTTATCTTGCCCATACGAAGAGCTCGGGCTTCGCATCACTGCAAATGCAGAGAGCATCCCGAGGATAGCAATTAGGCGTTGGAGCTCTCTTGGCATAAACAGTCGATCCACGTTGGCAGGAGGGATGTAATGGAGCCCTGAAATGATGGAGCACTTCAAGATCTACCAGAATCCGCAATCGAGCAACCCTGTCTGCAAGACGATCCGAAGTCGCCTAGAGTTTGGCTCGAAGGGAATATACGTCACACAAATTGCTCGGTCAAAGAAATGCCCGACAACAATTCACCGGTAGAACCGGAATCTTTCGATCTATCATTCGCATTCATTCCAGCGATGACGGACGCGCCGATTATTTGGTCTTCCGGAATACATTGTTGACGCGGTCAGCAACTTCTAATGCCGTTTGCATCCTGCAAGATAATGAACCGATATGACTTTTATTAAAGTTGCACCGTTCATTGAGCGTTCCGGAGTCATGCTAGGAATGTCCATCGAGAATGTCCAGAAGTTACCGGTCTAAAAACCACAGTGAACGCGAATCTCTCAAAAAACAGTTCAATCCGCCACAAAATGGACTCTACAAATCCACCTTTTTAGGAATTCCAAAGTATTCGCTAGCGAACACGCGATAGGAGACTTGAGGTTGTAGTGGCATCGGGATTCTGGAAGTCATCTAGCGACCGCGGGGGAATATCTCCTAAGTTCCTATCGATTTGGCCTTCAACGTGTCGTCGCTGTTTTAGGTAGCCGGTACATGCATCGACTACGAATACTCAAAAGTCTCAGTTAAGGATTGCAGTGCCATGGAACGGCGATTTATCAAAGGACTTCTTATTGTTGGCCTTGTCCAAATGTGCATGCTCCCCGTTTTCGTCGGTTGCAAAGGCTCCCCAGCCGGTTCGTCCCGATGGGGTGGCGGTCCTTACGGTCAAGGATCTGTCGAGCGGCAAAAAAATCGTGCGGTCACATTTGATCCATTCCCACTAAACGATATTGGCCCTCCCGTTGTCGGAGGCAGACCCCGCGAATTCGCCAACCCACTTCCAGAAGCGCAACGTAACGAACTCACCGCAAGGCCAAGATCAGCTTGGGATGGCTATAGCCGATAAATTTAGACCGCATGAAATTGAGCCTTGGGCGCTAGCTCAGGGATATCTAGTTTCTGTGAAATCGGTGGGCTGAGCCAATTAGCCGGAACGCGTTAGAGGCTTTCCAGATCAGAAATCCAGTATTTCTGCATTCTCGTACTCGTACTCAGGCGTAAGCCGGTACTCGTATTCGATAGGATTGCGATCGATTCGAATACGATCACGAGTACGAAATAGCGGAAACTCTAAGTTGGAAAGTCTCGTTGGCGTCTGGTTTCTCTTGCTTTAGAGCTGAGGTTTAAAAAACAATAACGAATATTGAACAAGGAATTTCGAACTCAGAACGAAAGCATCCATTACTTCGTAATTCGACATTCCTTGTTCGGAGATCGATATTCATTAGGCACCTAAAATGATTGCCATTTGGCCAGCGTCGCGCGGCTCATGGCTCATTTCAGAGAAAGACTTAAACCGACTTGCTTATCACTGATGTGCAACGATCAAAATCGTAATCATCGCGATGGTACAAGCAGTTGATTCACCCACTGATCGGTTTGATCTAATAGCGAAGCGATTCTCGCTGCCGAGCAACTTACCAACGGCGACCACTCACTGATTCTGTCCGGACGAACCATAGCAAGAGCGGCTTCACCGATCAGTCTATTGTCGTTTGGGTTAGACGAAAGCGATCGGCAGTGCTTCGCAATCCATCGTTCACAGCTTGTTGACAAAATTCGAATCTCAAGAGCTTGCGACGATTCCGATTTCAAGTTTATCGACTCTTCGGTTGAGTCCACCACCATTGGTGACGGTTCACCACGGATCTGGAAGATTTCGCTCTCTCGCTTTTCCTCGATAAACTCGCTTACTACTTCAGGGCGAAAAGCATACTTTGTCGCTTCTGTAATGGTCTCGGTTTTCTCTGACGCTAATTCTGTTGTCGTAGCAAGGCTTGCAAGAAAGCGATCCGTCCAATGTTCAAGCGAATGACGAATTCGATTCAGCTCGACGGCCTGATCCACAGGCAACCCCGGCAACATCATTAGTCGCAAACAACGGTTTCGAATGTCCTCATGTCCGGTAAAGACGCTGTGAGCGATCGGACTCGCATCATCGTCAATGTCAAGTCGCTCCAAGGTCCGAGTCGTCGTAGCAAGGATTCGTGTTAACATGTCCGACAGAAAGATCTCTTCCAATGTCGGACGTATCGCTTGCCAGAGTTCAACACGCTTACTTGCTCCAACCGTGTCGATCTGGGAACGATGAAGCGATAGGCTTTCTTGCCAGTACTCGAACCGTTGTCTTGATCGAGCCCAATATGCATGTGTCGCTGCAGACGCAAAGCCGCTACGAGTCGCTAACACGTCAGGCCACTGGCGAACGTAAAGCATCGCGATATCAACTAACCAACGAGCGTGCATCAAACCCACCTTTTTCCTGCAAATTGAATCCACCCCGAGACTGGATATCCCGCGGACAATACAATCGGATGCAATTTGAAGGCCAATTCCCTCCGAAATTCTGTCGTAATGACCGGAGTTGGCTGCAGGGTAGAATTCGTAAGTTGCTTACAGGAAACATGTTACGGAGCGTAATGGCAGTGGGTGCACTATCGCTTTTCCAGCGTTGAACTTGATAAATGGTGTAGCCAAAACGCATCATAAGCCATCCCGAAGTTGCAAAGCAGAATCATGTCTGGTGCTTTGTCCGTTTGCTCTTTGCTGTAATTCGAATTTGATTGATACGAAGTTAAACTGCAACCAAAACACCCAGCGTGAGTAACACACCATGAGATTCCTCTGTTCAACTTTTGGCAGTTCTGGTGATGTTTTTCCAATGCTCGGGCTCGCTATTGAACTACGCAATCGTGGCCATGATGTAACCTTCGCAACGAATGGTCATTACGAAAAGGTCGTGAGAGACAACGCTTTGCCGTTCGAATCTATGGGCGACGAAGAAGAATTCATCAAATGCGTATCGAATCCAGATTTATGGAATCCCAAAAGAGCATTTCCACATTTGTTTGACTCGTTAAAAACGGTACTTCCACGACAATTCGAAATTCACAAGAGACTTGTTAGCGATGGTCCTATCATAAGCATCACGAATTGTTTGGGAATGGGCGCGTTGATGGCTCAAGATGTTCTGAATGTACCAGTAGTAACACTGCACCTCCAACCCGCCGTTGTGTGGAGCGATATTGCCCCGCCATCATTGCTTGGAATCAACGGTCCGCGATGGTTCAGAAGATTGTTGCAATGGGCCGGAGAGCGATTTGCCATTGATCCAATCGTTTGCCCGTACATGAACCGATGGCGGAGGGAGCATAACTTAGATCCTATTCGCAATACGATGCGGTGGTGGAACTCCAAGTTCGCAGTTTTATGTATGTTCCCTGAATGGTATGCAAGGCCCCAGAGCGATTGGCCAAGCAATTTGATTCAAACGGACTTTCCACTTTGGAACCGTCGATCCGATCAGAGGCTCGATAGAGAAGTAGAGTCCTTTCTTGCATCAGGGGAAGCACCTGTTGTGTTCACACCTGGTTCGGGAAACGCTCATGGAGGAAAGTTCTTCCAATCCGCAGTCGAAGCTTGTGTTGCACTGAATCGCCGAGCGATCTTGCTCTCGGAATTTGACGAACATATACCGAAATCGCTTCCGAAAGGAATCATGCATTGCTCGTACGTACCGTTAGATCAATTGCTACCACGCTCCGCAGCGTTCGTTCACCACGGCGGGATCGGATCAACCTCGCAAGCAATCCTCGCGGGTATTCCTCAGCTTTTAACGCCGCTCGCTCATGACCAGTTCGACAACGCGCACCGGGCTAAAGTATTCGGGATTAGCGACACAATTACTATGGCTACTCTGAACTCCAGGAAGCTCGAAAACGGTCTATCAAAACTCCTGACCAACCCATCGATTTTCGCTCGCTGCAAAGACTACTCAGAACGACTGCAACATCGTGATGGATTGACTCGTTCAGCAATTGCAGTTGAGTCCTTCGCGAGGAGGACCACAGACCAGCGCTAGATGAGGAGGTGTATTGTCTTAGCAGATGTCGGAACATATCCGACGGCTGCAACTCGTTCACGTACCTACACCAATTTCTGAATCCTGATGGACTCAGCTACCTGAATAGGAAGCAATTTAAGCTCCTAGCAATTCTAAGAATGCTCCGCTTTTTGGGACGCGTCTACCTGCAAGTCCTTCAGTTTTCGATCAAACCAAAAAGTGCCTGCTGGTACCAGTGACGCTACGATCGCTTGAACTAATCTCCAAAGGGGCCAACGAAAGACAAGTGTCGCGAGAAGAGCCAGCGCGACGTAGAGAACGAATAGCCCTCCATGAGCGCCACCCACAACGGTTACGGCATGGGGCCAATTAGCGAAGTACTTCAACGGCATTGCTATACCAAGCAAAACCAAAAACGAAAGCCCCTCTAGTATTCCAACGGCTCGTAAAAAGGGAATGAGTCGCATCATCTTGTCGGATTCTCGATTTCACAGTTCTTTTGCATTCCGCGCATTGTATCGCATGCTTCACACAGGTTGATTTCGCGATTGATTAAGGCAGTAGCTGAATATCGAACATAGGCATTCGTTGTGAAGCTGTATCTCGGCTAAATCTCGCACCAATCTCTACAGGCTCATTAAAAAAACCACCGTTACGAAGATAAAAATAGTCATCAACCGACCCTCCGGAGAAATCGAGTCGGTGATGGTTTCCTCCCGTTGGATCAACCGAGAAACGCGATGCAGTACATTCAAACCACGTTCCGTTTACGCCTCTCACCCATTGGTTGGAATAATGACCACGACGTTCAAGATGCCCATGACTTGGATCAAAGTTCTCAAGGAATGAATGGAACCCGCTGAGGTATGTGTCCGTCTTCGGACGCTGAAACTTTGCTACAAGTCGCCACTGCTTTGCGTCTGCCTCGCTGAACCACGCTGAATAGATCGTGTTCCCTTTCCCATCGGGTTTGATTTGGGTAAGGAATCGATATCGAACACCGGCTTTCCATGGATAACGAAGAAAGCTTTGGCCGCCTGAACCTTCGTTTCCGAATTCGCCTAATTGGACTTCAGGTCCGTGATCGAGTGCGATGATCTTTTGATCGGGTGGAATATCTTTGGGATTGTCCGTTTGATAGGGGCTCCAAACCGAGAACAGAACACGTCTCTCCGTTTCTGAATTCACTTGGATTCCGAAGTAGCCTTGTGAGAATCCGTTTGCCATAAAGTAGGAACCAATAGGGTCGTAACCCTGGGGAACGGTTATCTCGCTATACGCATACTCACACTGCTGGTCTTTGGGTACCTCGTAGCGAAGATGAACCGATGGCCCACGTCGGCCCCAGTAGAACATGCTTCCCTCATTGCTTTTCACAAAACTGACGGTGACTCCATTGGTTTCGGAGGCAACAATCAAGTCTTTGACCTCTGCAAACAAAACCCCTGATTTCTTAAGACCCTGTAGATCGACTCGACAATAGCCCGCTTCTGCGACGGCGATTCGACCAATCGCATGCTCGCGCAGCTCTGTTCCATCGAGTTCTTTTTTGAACGTTTGTTTATCGAAAACAAACTTCAAATGCGAGCGGCCTTGAGGAACTCGAGCGTTTAGTGAAAGTTCGATTTCGGCCGCTCGATCAACATGGAAGTAAATCGAAAACACCTCCGCCGAATCCTTCCAAGCGAGCAGGCTTTCGCTTTCACCTGTTCCAATCATCGGAAGTCGGCCAACGCTTGGAGACGTACGAAAGCTGTTTCCGGCAAGCGGAATCGCCCATTGAGACGCGATTGCGGGATTACTTACATATAGCTGTAAGCAGGATAGAACGAGCAAAACGAGATTCGAAAGTTTGAAGGCCATTCGCATAAGACAATCACTCAACGTCGCACCAGAATGCATTTTGAATCCGCGATGCTTTCCCGGATTTTCAACATCAGTAAGGTAGTTTATCAACTTTCCGCATCAATCGTCTATGTGCTCCGCATTAGTGAATTTAAACCAATTGCATGATTCCTTTCTAAAGTTGACGGCCGCAAGTAACATCTCTTAGGAAGGATCAGGAAACCAAAAAGCGGTCACCCCTGAGACTTTGGTACGCATTTCCTGATATTCTTTAGTTGGAGAGCAGACGTTTGCGCTGGAGTTCAGGCTTTCGCCGCTTTTGGCAAACCCAAGGTGCTCTGCGCCTAAAGGCTGTACTCCAACACGGTTGCAATCGATTATCATGCTCAACCTGGCGCTGTCCAATTAGGCTGCGGAGATCTCTGTTTCTGGTTTCGATAGCTCGGTGGAAAAACATAAATGAAAACTCTCCTTCATTTGGGATTACTTACTCTCCTCTTCAGCACGTCTTCTTATTCAGCTTATGCAGCGGATCGACCTAACATTCTGTTCATTGCGATCGATGATCAAAATGATTGGGTTGGACATATGGGAGGCCATCCGTTGGCGAAGACTCCGAACTTGGATCGCCTTGCGCAACGCGGGACCTCTTTCTTAAATGCACACTGCAATGCCCCCCTCTGCAATCCTTCGCGAACGAGTCTGCTGATCGGTTTGCGGCCCACGACGACTGGAATTTATGGGCTCGCTCCTTGGTTCCGGACATTACCAGAGTGGAAGGATCGCGTTGCTTTGCCACAACACTTTGCAGCCCATGGGTATCGTACTTCCGCAACTGGAAAGATCTACCATGGTGGTACAGGTGGTGGCGGTGGTAAGGCCAAACCGAATAAGAACAAGGGTGGTAATAAAAATGAATCGCTCGCTCCTGAATTCCAGGTAACTGCTCCCTATGGCGGGGTGGGTTCGAAGCCACCTCAAAAGCTGATACCTGCAACTCCGATGGGAAACAATCCATTGATGGACTGGGGCGTTTGGCCGCTGGACAACGACGATACCCAGAAGGGAGACTATCAAGTCGCTTCTTGGACCGTCGATCAGATCAAGCAAGCCCCCAAAGATCAACCATTCTTCATCGCAGCAGGTTTTTTCTTGCCGCACGTCCCCTGTTACGCAACGCAAAAATGGTTCGATCTTTATCCCGACGATGACAGTGTCCTTCCAGTCATTCTCGACGGGGATCGAGATGATACGCCCCGATTCTCTTGGTACATTCACTGGGAACTACCTGAACCTAGATTGAAATGGGTCAGAGATAATCAGCAATGGCGAAATCTGGTTCGCAGCTATCTAGCATCTACGAGCTTCGTCGACGCACAAATCGGTAGACTCCTCGACGCGTTGGAAGAATCTGGCCAATCCTACAACACAATCGTAGTTGTTTGGGGAGATCATGGTTGGCATCTTGGTGAAAAAGCGATCACCGGCAAGAATACGCTTTGGGACAATGGAACGCGGGTACCACTGATCTTTGCCGGGCCCGGCGTCACCTCTGGGCAACTCTGCGCGCAACCGGCGGAGTTGCTAGACATCTATCCGACTCTTATCGAGCTTGCGAATCTTAGCCCTCGAGATGACTTGGAAGGGATAAGCTTGGTACCGCAACTTCGCAACGCACACCAAAAGCGCGAGCGGCCTGCTATCACGAGCCACAATCAGGGTAACCATGGCATCAGAAGTGAACGGTATCGCTACATTCACTATGCTGACGGTAGCGAAGAACTGTATGACACGATGAACGATCCCAACGAGTGGTACAACCTAGTTGCGAAACCGGAGATGTCTTCTGTGATTTCGGAACATAAGAAGTGGCTACCGAAGATCGACTTACCGCCAGCCCCCAATAGTGCGAGTCGAATTCTAACTTACAATAAATCAACAGATAAAGCCGTATGGGAAGGCAAAGAAATTCATCGCGATGATCCAATTCCAGAGTAGCAAATCCCCGTAGTAAAGTATTCCCCCGAGCAATTTCACCATGT
>JAIYDQ010000226.1 GCA_027487375.1 Planctomycetaceae bacterium | reverse complement strand
GCCTTCGCGTTTACTGCGCAGTGCATTTTTGCTGAAGCTGAAAACATGAGGCTTTATGAACCAGTCAGTCCAGGAATGAAGACTCCGTTGGGTGACATGAAATTTGTCGTCGGGGAATCGATCGCGATCAAGGTACTCAACGGTGTATCCACCGTGTCCTCTGCCGACCAAAACGCGATGGTCGATGCCATTAAGAACGATCCACACTATTCATCCTACTCAGGATCGCCAGGCTACGACGGGATTAAAGAAAACGAGTGGAAGTTCCCGGATCCCATCATTCCAGATTCGTACTAAACCGCTGAAAACGAATCTCGCTCTGCAAGCCATGGCGATTGTCCCTGATAACGTTTCGAGTGATTTGATTGCGACTGGAACTCCCCACAAAAAGCTGACAGTGAATCTGTGCATTTTGGATCATAGCCACGAATGTCAATCGGACGCCGGAATACTCAGCATCTTCTTTGATAGTCGCACCTTGTACCGAATCGCCGAGGAATACCACTCCATCTGGTTCTACAGATTGTTGCCTCACGTCTTTAAATTTGGTTGAAATTGCATCCACTGAATTGTCTGCTCGAGCGAGTAGATCGATATCGCGAGTGGCTCTCGAGTGATGTGTTCCTCACACCCTGAACATCAAAGCGCCCTTCAAGACGAATCGATCAGCTTGCTTGGATTTCGATCGTCGAAAAAAATCGCTCCATCACGAGATACTTCGTTAATTCTTGCAGGGGCTGTCCAGACTCTCTTGCGGCGTTTTCAAGTCAACTGCGCACCGACGCCGGAATGTCGCGAGTCATAGTAACGCCTCAAGGTAAGGACGTATCGCTTTGATGACTCTGAGCTTTGTTGCATACTCCATAATCAGGTCGACATTCACCTTGCGTCGCGACACGTAGGACTTGATCGCTTCAATTGCCACGTCCAGTCCAACGTCGTTTCGCCTGCTGAAACAGTCAACCAACGTCTTCTCCGGATAACAGACACGCACCTTTACGCCATCGATTTCATGCCCTTCAATCCCACTGCAACATGCAGCGTCACTTAGGCGTGAAGTGCGTACAGATGGGAATCTGTACTGAAAGTGAGTTAAGCACGCCTCGTTCGCGAACGAGACGCAGTACGCCTCAACGGCAATCTTCTCGACGAAAGCAGAAGTTAGGCTTGCAATCGCTACAACCCGCAAAAAAGCTGCTCGTAGCTGACGTTACCGGACGTCAAAGGTCTGTGTAATCGCTAGAGCTGTTACAATTGCACCTAGCAGCGTGCGTGGGCCGGCGGTGTGGCACGATTGCTAGAGAGCGATGTCAGTGATGTACGCCAATTCTGATTGTCATCGTTGTCTTAGCGATCTCGTTCATCGCATGGGAACTATATGATGTGGCTGTTCGGAGAAATTTCAAAGATACATTCTAGGCGCATCAAGACATGGCACTTCACGGGCAATCCCGATTTCTCGATGACATGCCCGTTGTGGACCGAGTATTGAAGATGTTTTGCGATGCCTTTCAACTCAATACATGCTACAAAGACCGTTTACACCAGGACGATCGAATCACAGAGAGCAATCGGTAAATCAACTACCGAAAGCGATTGCATCGGGTCTACTTCAATTCAGTTAATCCCGCTGACGAGGAAAGATAGTGATCCTAACGGACGTAGAAATCGAATACCAAAAGCGTATCGACGCGATGTCGCCGGCAGACAAAATGGCACGAAGCGCTGCGATGTTCGCTTGGACTCGGCAGCAAATGGCTAGGCAATTTCGCAATTCGAATCCGACCCTTTCGGACGAGCATGTGAGGTGGCAGGTTGCTTTGAAGCTCTATGAGCACGAGCCGGACGTTGTCAGACTCATAGAGGAATATCTTCAACATGTTTCCCGTTGAAGCGTTTCAAAGAACGATTGAAAAATTCGTTCAAATTGCCGCTGGAATTGAGCTCCCTTTTCATTTGACAGGAGGTTCGATAAGTTCAGCTTATGGCGAGCCACGACTAACACAAGACATTGATATCGTCGTATCGCCCACCGTTGCAAAGCAACGAGTTGATGAGCTAATTGAGCAACTATTAATTTCGGATTTTTGGTTTACTGAGGCTGTCGTCCGAAAGGTAATTCGAGAAAACGATCTATTTAAGTTACTAGATAAATCCGAGTGCTTGAAACTGGATGTGTACCCGCGTGAGTTAATACCAGGCGAACTCGGACGGTCACAATCGCTCGAATTGTTTGACGGAATCTTTTTGCCAGTTGTGTCGCGCATAGACGCAGCCTTGTCCAAGCTCATTTGGATTGACAAAGGCAGCCAACGAAGTCGACGTGATTTTCGCGGCATCTTTCGCAACTGCGACATCACACAACAAGACTTCATTCGAACGCATGCACTGAACATGGGATTGATCGAATTGCTTAACGAAGTTCTGTTAGAATCTGATGAGATTCGTTGACCAATGAAGTGATTGTCGACGTGATGCTTTTTTTCATATGAGTCCTGAAGCAGCAAGTCTATCGAATGTGCGGTCGTTTTACTTTACATACTTCATCGTGCAAGCTCGTTCACATATTCCAGTTGATAAGAGTATCCCCGAACAAGACTCTAATTCGTCCATTACACTCGATACAAGCCGCAAACCAACCGCAGACAGCTAAGATTATCGGACGATGAGACCATGCGCAGTCGATACTACCATTGTGAGCATACGGGCCGATAGCGTGGAGCCGTGCACAGTCATGCCGGTCGCGCGAGGACTCGCCTTCCCGTATTGCGTGAATCGAATGTTCTGAACTCAAACCTCAGCATTCGTGTGGCTAAAGATACCGACCTGAAGCCCTTTCCAACGGAATTCTGCCGGGCTTACACCCCATTCATCGATGTCCATAGAAGTAGAGTTGGAGGCCCTTGCCTATAGAAAAAGCATAAGTCGTGAGTACTCGCGCTCGTTTGTCCAGAATGTCGTGATAAGCTGCACGGCGAAGATCCGCAATGAATTATCTATCGCGTCTTCGGGCTGACGTAATCCGAATCTGATACGTTCAGAGTAATGTTATTCGCATCATGGATTACCGTGTTCCAGCTATTACCAAAGATCGAAAAACATCAGGCCGCATTTTTTGCACGGGGCGGGTGTTGTTCGCTTGGTTATTCAGAGTGGTCGCAGGTTTTCATCGCAGGCGATTAAAACTTAAAATGGTTTCTGCCACTTCCCTTTGTTCAAACAGTGTATATCATTGATGAAATGTAGCACGCTTAATCGCGGTGCCGCCAAGCGCGGCATTGCGAGCGGGGGAACCAATAACGCGATTGTGACCTGAGGGTCTTCACTCGCTTTGGGGCTTAGATATCTTTGCCGATATCGGGACGTCCAATCCTAGCCCGACAGCTAACCTCGTCAGCCGATCGAAAGACGTTCTTTTGATCATGGAAAGCAGTTCATACGAACTTGCTGGTGCTGAGTCTTGAATGGCACTTATGATTTTGCATCGGTTGTTGAATCTTCTATAGCTGCGTCGGTCGATAGGCATTTTCGCTACGACTACATCCTGATGATTGACTCGTCGAGTTGATTCATTTGCCTTGTGTCTGCGATTGTGCATTCAGATCGTACTAGTGTATTGCTGCGTGGACCAGTCGGTGCGCGTTGAGCTTTCGTGGATCCAAAGCGATGTCATCAAAAGTGCGATTCTATTGTGGAGTTGCAAAATCATGTTGGAACTGTTTAGAAGTTATCCCGCCTCGATCGTCATTGGCGTGGTTATGGTCACGTTATTGGTGCTGTGTTGGCTTTCTTTTCGATACATACCCAATAACTCGGTTGGGATTGTTGAAAAGTTATGGTCCCTTGGCGGATCAGTACCCGAGGGGAACATCATCGCCCTCGATGGCCAAGCGGGTTTTCAAGCGGAATTGCTACGAGGGGGTGTTCACTTCGGATACTGGCGTTGGCAATACCGAGTTCACAGCGCGCCCTTGGTCACCATCTCACAAGGAAAAATAGGGTATGTCTATTCCCGCGATGGTCGACCGTTGGAGCCTAGCCAAACGCTAGGTCGTGCGGTTGGCTGTAACTCGTTTCAAGACGCACGTCGATTCCTCGTTGCCGGCCACGAAAGCAATTCTTCAGACGATTCCGTAAATCGATTTGTTGGTCAGCGAGGTCGACAACGATCGATCCTGCGCGAAGGTGTTTACGCGATCAATCCGGCGCTCTTTGTCGTGCTCTCGGAAGAAAAAGTCTTTGCAATGCGGGCGTTACAATCGCGTCAAGAGATTCAAACGATCGAAGAATTCCGAACCCATCTAGCGTCGATCGGCGGATTTTCTCCGATTGTTGTTGGACAGCCCGTGCAGTTCGACAACTCGGCATTCCCAGAACAACCATCTTCGGTTGACACTATTGCTATTGTCGTGGTTCATGATGGACCGTCGCTAGCGGCTGAAGATATCATCGCACCGATTGTCGGAGACGATGCGGGTTCCGAGAACTTTCACAATCACTTCCAAGATGCAGAAGCATTTCTTGCAGCAGGTGGTCGGCGAGGTCGCCAATATCAAGTCTTGACCGATGGTACCTACTTCATTAATCGTTGGTTTGCGACAGTTGAGATGATTCCGAAGACGGTCGTCCCGATCGGCTATGTCGGTGTTGTAGTCAGCTACATTGGCCGGCATGGTACGGATGTTTCTGGAAAGGGATTTCGACATGGAGAACAGGTTGCCACGGGAGAGAAAGGCGTTTGGGAGAAATCCTTTGGGCCAGGAAAGTATCCATTCAATCGATACGCAGGAAGCATCATTCTGGTACCTACCACAAATTTCGTGTTGCACTGGATCACTGGCAGGTCTGAATCCCACCGATATGACGAAAGCTTACGCTCGATCGACTTGGTAACGAAGGATGCGTATGAACCACTTTTGCCTTTAAGCGTCGTGGTGCATATCGACTACGAAAGAGCTCCAAGCGTCATTCAGAGGTTTGGTGATGTAAAGAAACTGATCACGCAAACGATCGATCCCATGTTGAGCGCGTTCTTCCGGGATGTTGCTCATAGAAAAACCATGCTTGAATTGCTTCATGAACGCGATGAAATCCAGAAGGAGGCTCGCGAAGAGTTGCGGGATAAGTTTCGTGCTTTCGATATCGAATGCGTCGATGTTCTTATCGGTAAACCCTCTAGCGAAATCGGTGACAACAAGATCGAAACGCTGTTGGAGCAATTGCGTCAGAGACAATTGTCTAGCGAACAGCTTGAAACGTACGAGTCGAGACGGATTGCAGCCGAGAAGCAAAAGGAATTGAAAGCGGCTGAAGCACAAGCCGACATGCAGACATCGCTCACGAACGCCCAGGTGCAAGCTCGAATCGCCGAAAGTCAAGGTGAAGCGGACTTGGCGCGAGCACGAAAGAAAGCTCAGGAAACGATCGTAGTCGCCGACGCAGGGTTGGAGCGGTCACGACGGGAGGCGGAGCAGAAAGTGCTTTTGGCCGAAGCGGACAGTCGCGAACGCATGCTAGCAGGCCGAGGTGAAAGTCAAAAGATTATGCAAATTGGATTATCTGAAGCAACAGTCCTCATGCGCAAGATCAGTTCGTTTGGAGATCCGCGGCTTTATGCACTCCAACAAGTCGTTTCGAAACTTGCGACAAGCCAACAGCCGTTGGTCCCAGAACGGCTATTTATCTCCGGGGGCCAAGTTGGCGATTCGAACTCCATGAACTCGGGGATGATGGGGATGCTTCTACAGTTAATGGTTGCTGAGAAATCGGGTTTCGAACCTTCTGCTCAGTCGCAGCCAGAAGATCTCGCAACATTGCAGCTAGCCGCCGAGCGGATCAGTAAGAAGGCAATGGAAAGCATGCTTGAATCGCTTGAACCACACAAAGGATAAGAATGGGTGATCGGACCGGTATGTGTTGCTACCTATCTGGATACGCGTCTCATGTTGACCGCGTCATCGTCTCCTGCTGCTTGAAAGCGTCCGTTCATTGCTTGTGGCCCGAAGGATGTTTGCATCGTATAACTTCCAATTAGTGGGCCAAGACGTTTGCTGGCAACAAAGCTCGATGGGTCGTAATGCGACGGTACTGAATCAACTCGATAAGTGCGTGAATCGAATGTCCTGAACTCAAACCTCAGGATGCGTCTCGCTGAAGCGCCGTACCTGCAGCCCAAATCCACGTGAATCAGGCGAACTTACAACCGCATTTGTTGATTTCCAAAGCGGCAAAGCCAGGTCCCTTGCCGCGAGGAAAAGGAATGTGGCGAGTAGTCTCGCTTGCTTGTCCAGAATGCCTTTGCAATCTGCATCGTAAATTTCCCGTTGTGTCGCTGCTAGTCGGAAGAATTCACTACTCGGAATCAACCTCAGAACCTTCAATCGCATTCTTTGCAGAGGGCTGATCAGTTTGGCATTAGTTACTTTACAGACACCGCATAAATCGTGTTGGTTGAACGAATGAAGAGTGTACCGTCGCTGGCAGCAGATGTTGCCCAATAGCGAGCCTTCTCCTCTGGTAGCTTATTTACTCGAACTAGATCCATCTTCGGTCCAGGCCTGAGAACGAACGTGTTTCCGTTCTCGTCTGGACAATATACAAGTCCTTTGTAGGACCAAGGAGAAGACCAAAAAGCGCCTGCATCAGGAACTCGGCCTTGATACAGTTTGTTGCCCGTCATTGCATCGACACAAGTCAAAGTACCCGACCGGCCACCGAACAAGAAGATTTGGCCATTGATCACTAGCGGCGAAGAACGATTTGGACCGAATTCGTTTGTACTCCACAGTATGTTGGAGTTTGACTTCTCGTTTTCCTTGAGACTAATGTCGCCCACAGCGCCCGCTTTGATGACCATCATACCAGCCCCGTCCCGCCCTTGATGGCCAACCACAAGCAGATCTGCATTCCCCGACGGAGTTGAACTGAACCCGCCGACGCTCGATGACGCTTGCCATAGGAGAGTCCCATCCGCGGGATTGTATGAGCGAACCGTTTTTCCGGCAGTTACCAATTCACTCCTCACCGAGTTTTTCCAAATAACGGGCGATCCCCAATTGGACGATTCCTGTCGGTCTTTACGCCACTTTTCTTCACCCGTCGCTAAGTCCATCGCGACGAGAAATGATTTCTCTTCGTTGTCGATTTGCAGGAAGAGCAAGCCATCGTGAATGATGGGCGAGCTCGATGTTCCCCATTCGTTCTTCATTGGGAAATTTCCGAGGTCTTTGTTCCAAAGTTCTTTGCCGTTCAGGTCATAACAAAACACACCCATCATTCCAAAGTACGCAACAATTTTGTTACCATCCGTTACAGGTGTTTCGGTTGCGTAGGTATTGTCTCGATGTGTACCCAGTCTCGGCTTGCCCTTGATCGCATCCTTTGACCAAAGCGTCTTTCCCGACTCTGCGTCGAGACAAATTACCTTCCAATCATGTTCCGAGTTTTTATTCTTCTGGCCGGATGAAACCGCCGTCGTGACAATCACTTTTTGACCAACTACGATAGGCGCCGACCAGCCTTCGCCAGGAATTTCTGCTTTCCATTTGATGTTTGAATCTATTCCCCAAACCTCAGGAAGTTGAATATTCTCAACAACGCCGTAGCTGCTCGGCCCTCGAAACTGTCGCCAGTCATTTGCAATCGCACTATTGCCGAT
>JAIYDQ010000267.1 GCA_027487375.1 Planctomycetaceae bacterium | reverse complement strand
GTTACCGCGATCGCTTATCGGCGATACAACCCTGTCATTGTCGATGTTGAACCGCAACCGCCGTTGGAGCATTTCGTTGATACGAATCTGTCGTTTGCAGATCGTCGTGAACGAGGTTTTGTTACTGATGACTTGCAATCGTCATTCTACGACATCACGCATCTCAATAACTTTCAAGAATTTTCCAGTGATCCACTCCGAGTCGTAGAGAAGGCAAAGAACTTTAAAACCGAAGGCTGGAGTATTGAAGTTGGTGGGCTCGTTGAGAGACCTATGAAATTTTCGCTGAATGATATCCATACGAATTTTCCCTCTGAAGAACGGGTGTATCGCCTACGTTGTGTCGAAGGTTGGTCAATGGTGATTCCGTGGGCGGGCTTTCCGCTCGCATCACTCATCGAGATGGTTCGTCCGACGTTATCTGCAAAGTTCGTTGCATTCGAGACACTTGAGGATCGCATTCGATTCCCCAATCAAGTTCCTGGCGAGTTGCAATGGCCTTACCGAGAGGGACTGCGTTTAGATGAAGCTCTGCATCCGTTGACGCTACTGGCAACAGGAATCTACAGACGACACCTGCCACCGGGGAATGGAGCACCTCTTCGCCTTGTTGTCCCTTGGAAGTATGGTTTCAAAAGTATCAAATCCATTGTCAAAATCAGCCTAGTCGCGGAACGCCCCATAACCGCATGGAACCAAGCAGCGGCGCACGAAAACGGCTTTTATGCCAATGTGAACCCAAGCGTCGACCATCCACGCTGGAGTCAAGCGACCGAACGTCGCGTCGGCGAGCTTTTCCGACGAGATACCCTTATGTTCAATGGATATGAAAAGCAGGTTGCGCATATGTATCGAGGGATGGACCTAAATGTCGATTTTTGATTTTATCATAAGAAGACATCAACGCAGACGAGCCAATGGAATCACCTTTCCTGAGTGGTTCGTAGTTCTGAATGGATGTTTACCTTTGGTGATGCTCGCTTACGATGCGCGATATCATCGTCTAGGCCCAGATCCAATTCATAATGCCTTGCACACCACAGGAACGATTGGTTTGTTCCTTTTGGTTGCGACACTTGCAGTCACGCCGTTGCAACTAATGACTGGCTGGAATGGAATTCTTCTCTATCGAAGGTCGCTTGGATTGGTTGCGTTTTTGTATTCCTTACTGCACATTGGAATCTACGTGGCACATGATCAAGCTGGCATACTTAGGACGGCGTGGAACGAGGTGTTGACAAGACGCTATTTGCAGATCGGAGCGATTTCATTTGCGTTGTTAATTCCGTTAGCACTGACATCTACACCCACGATGATCCGACGACTGGGTTTTGGTCGCTGGAAAGCTGTTCATCGACTATCTTATCTAGCAACCGTCCTAGCCATCCTTCACCAATATATGCAAGCCAAAGCAAATGTTTCACAGCCTTTGATTTTCGCAGTCATTGTCTCCACTTTATTGGGTTATCGCTTGGTTAGGCCTTTTATGAAATCTATGAGTCGTTGAAATCTTTGACTCAATTGATCACGACAACTTGTACTGCGGCTTTACCCAAAGTAGGTTTGTACACGAGGGTACCTTGTCCGAGCCGATACGTTAACAAACAGTTCAATTTTCTAAGTTTCGCGGAATGAAAATGAATGCTGGTGTGACTATCTCGTCTTTGAAGCTGCAGATTCCTGCGAATAAAATTCTGAGTCAGAATCAGAATCGCTCGTTGCAATCTTTGCGGCAGCGACGACCTGCATAGCAGATTGAATATCGCTGGCAGAGAAGAAGTACTCCACGCCAGTGTACTTCGAAATCACACGTGGGAGGGTCGACAATCGATCCCACGAAAGATCGTTTGCCAAGTGCCAAGCGGCTGCCTGCGCGGTCTTTTGTGACAACTTTCCATACCCTAACGCTCTACACACTTCGGCTACTTCGGGAGACGGATTTACTTCTTCAAGCCGAACAATTCGGTACTTCATTCGCGGATTTGGATCAGGCTTTCCCTGCTCCAGGCAAACTGTTGTCGCAACCAACTTGCGAGGCTTATCGACTTCTACCCGAAACAACCCGCCGCCACCGCCTCCGCCACCCTGCCCCCCAAATCCGCCGCCACCGCCAAGACCACCAAGTCCACCACCACCGCCTTGCCCGCCGCCACCCCCTCCAAATCCGCCTCCGCCACCACCTAAACCGCCGCCGCCACCAAATCCTCCTGCCCCACCTCCTCCAAAACCTTGAGCGAGAACTGGCAAGGCACCGAATGTCTCTGCAAGCTTGATCTTCATTGGCTTGTTCGTAGAGTTACGAAAAATGAGTACTGCTTTCGTTGCATCTTGTGGGAGGTAATCAATCTGAAGCTCTCCAGAGTCTAATGCCGCAAACATTTCGACCTCAACTGCTGGAATCTCTTCAGCTCGTTTCGGTTTTTTTATACTCGTAACAATTTTCTTTGACGATGCCTCATTAACTGTCTGAACTGACTCTGTTATGGCAAGCTCCTCTTGCGCATGTAATCGCTGCGTGATTGAAAACACCATGACGGAAGACAAGGCTAAAGAGTAAAGGTAACGGTGACTCGATTTATGCATGCTGCAGACCATTTTCTAAAGAGAAATAACACGTATGAAAGAGTGAACGATTACGGGCTAAATCCACTCGCCTAGAGAACTATCTATTTAAAGATCCGAAAAATGACTGTTGCAAATAATGCGACTTCAATAGTAAGAGCAAGTGATGTTCCAGTCTTAGATAGTGTTGCTTTGCTTTTGATAAATTGATGAGTAATGTGAGGGTCTGGATGAATTCAAGCAACAAGCTCACCACGTATCGAATAGTTTTCACCATACGATTAATTAATGGTTAAGTGACCAATAAAAAAGGGACTCGCAAATTGCAAATTATCCAGCTCATTTACCATCCTTATTTCCGTTGATGTATGTTGCATTCTTAAACGTCATCGATGACCGATGTTTCATTTTTCACCATCGCTAATCAATGCGATCCGAGTTACAACGGGTAAATTAAGCTGCTTGAATTGCAGTATTACTCTATGCGTCAATGTTATACGACTCCGTAGGCAAGCATTGCTTCGGCTACCTTTACAAAGCCAGCGATATTCGCTCCCTTTACATAGTCGACGTTGCCTCCCGACGATGCGCCGTATGTAACACACTTTTTATGGATGTCTCTCATGATTGTCTGCAGTTTGGAATCGACTTCTTCTCGTGACCACGAAAGTCGTAGTGAGTTTTGACTTTGCTCGAGTCCCGATACCGCTACCCCACCGGCGTTAGCTGCTTTAGACGGGCCATAAAGTATGTTTGCTGCTGCAAATGCATGTGCCCCGGCGAGCACAGTCGGCATATTCGCTCCTTCGCAGACTGCGATGACACCGTTTCTCAGAAGCGTCTGAGCTTCGTCGAAGTTTATTTCGTTCTGGGTAGCACACGGCATTGCAATGTCTACAGGAACTATCCATGGACGTTGGCCGGGATGATACGTTGATCCGCGGAACTTATCGACATACTCTGCGATGCGGCCGCGACGCACCTCCTTCAGTTCTTTCACGAAGGCGAGCTTCTCAGCATCGATTCCATTTGGATCATGAATAAATCCGTCAGAGTCGGACAGGGTGACCACGCGTGCTCCGAGTTCGGTTGCTTTCTCCACAGCATAGATTGATACATTACCAGCCCCAGAAACAGCGATTGATTTGCCTTTGATACTTTCCCCTTTATGAACAAGCATGTTCTCGCAAAAGTATACGCAACCATAACCAGTCGCCTCTGTACGAATTAAGCTTCCTCCAAAGGCAAGGCCTTTACCGGTAAGCGTGCCAACGAATCGATTCGAGAGCCTTTTGTACTGCCCGAACAAATAGCTGATTTCGCGACCACCAACACCGATATCACCTGCTGGAATATCAGTGTCTTCGCCGATGTGGCGATGCAACTCGATCATCATCGACTGGCAAAATCGCATGACTTCGCGGTCGCTCTTTCCTTTAGGATTGAAATTTGCGCCGCCTTTAGCACCACCCATTGGTAGTCCCGTAAGGCTGTTCTTCAACGTTTGCTCGAAACCAAGAAACTTAAGCACACTTAGTGTTACCGACGGATGAAATCGAAGGCCACCTTTGTAAGGGCCAATCGAGTTGTTGAACTGTACTCGCCAGGCGCGATTCGCCCGAATGTTTCCCGAATCATCTTCCCAGGTAACCCGAAAAATAACGACTCGATCGGGCTCGGTCATTCGTTCAAGAATTTGAGCGTCTTGATACTTGCGATGCTCTTGAATAAACGGCATCAGCGTGGTTGCAACTTCCTCTACAGCCTGATGGAACTCTAATTCACCAGGATTGCGTCTCTCCAGTCCCCGAAGGAAACACTGCAAATCTTTACACTCGTACTCTGATTGGTCATCCACCTGCATAGCGTTCACCTTTATTCATCACATCAACTGCGTATAAAGAAACGAAGGAATTCCCAAACCAACTTTACTTTTGTGGTTCGGAATTAAACAGCTTGGAGAATTCTCCGTAGCCTTGGGACTTTAACTGGTCAACGGGAACAAACCGCATAGATGCGGAATTCATGCAATAACGAAGGCCTGTCGGTTTGGGGCCATCATTAAAGACATGGCCTAAATGTGAATTGGCGTGCTTTGAACGAACTTCCGTTCGAGCCATAAATAATTTCCAGTCAGTCTTCTCAGTAAGGTTTTCGGCAACCAGCGGCCGAACAAACGATGGCCAACCAGTCCCGGAATCAAACTTGTCTTTAGAGCTGAACAGTGGCTCGCCACTTACCACATCGACGTAAATACCATCGGACTTATTATCCCAGTAGTCGTTCGAGAAAGGGCGCTCGGTGTCATCTTCCTGCGTTACTTTGTACTGAATCGGAGTAAGTCGTTTTTTGATTTCTTCTTCGCTAGGACGTGCATAATCATGCTGAGTCTTTTCGTTCATCTGCTTTTCTCTTTCGGAGGTAATTTCGGGTGACGTGTTTACGCGTTCGTCTCCAAAGGTTTCCGGAACCAAATGATTGGCGTTCCAAAAGTATTCGCTCGCAAAAACACCAATACTCACTCCAATACCCAGATAAGCGAAAAACCGTTTTCGTGACATAATCGAATCTTTCAAAACCATCGACGAGGAAGGAGACTGCAGCTCTGACGAGTCCATTTAGCGACTCTTACTTAACAAAGGTGCCAAAGTGCGGTGGAAGTTCTGACGCAAGGTAAGACTCTGGTAGTCAACTTGTAATCCAAATCGAGATTTACCGATCATCAACTCTCAGCTTCCGGCAACCTGGGATAGCGCATGAACGGCTTGAGGACGTCCAATATCGCATGCTTCGAAACGACTCCGGAAAAATCTCCGACAATCCGCCCACGATCTAAAACGAGCAAACGAGGCACCGTGTCAACGTGAAATGTTTTTGTAGCAGCCGGGACCTCGTCAGTGTTCACTTTGACCAAGCCAACAAGTCCACACAAGTCTGTTACTACATCGTGGATAATGTTGGACATACTTAGGCAGACACTACACCCAGGCTTCCAAAATTCGACAAGAACAGGCTTGTCTGCTTCAAGAATCGCATCCATGTAGGTGAGCGCCGTGACATGCTGAATAGGCATAATAAGTCTTGCCGCGAATTGGATCGCATTACGTGATATCGAGAGGAAAAATCTTACAGAATGTGACGCAATGAACACGCGCTGCCTTACTTATTCCAATTCAGACTTTTTTGCAGATTGATCGAAACTAACTTGTTTGGATCGGTGTAATGGGTTGACTGTTGAATTGCCTTCACGAATTGCTCGGGGGAGGAGTAGAGTCCGTCAAGTAACACTGGTTCGGTCGGCTTTTCTGCTGAAAATACTGCATAAAAAGGGATGGAAGCCGCCGCGTTTCCGAGCTTGCGAAGCAATAAATCCGCTTCAGGATTGGGCTCAGTTTTATCGGCCCGGAGTGCAATAACCCTGCCTGCTTGCAATGACGCAACGAATTCCGGTGTCTCGATGGCTGCCGCTTCGTTTGCTTTACAAGTTAAACACCAGTCAGCAGTAAAATCAATGAAGACGGACTCCCCAGCCCTCAATAAAGCCTCTAGCTTTTCAGGCGAGTATTCCTGCCAATCGATCTTGCTCGATTTGCTCTCAACAATTCGATTTTGACCAGCGCTCGCATTGGATTCCACCAACAACCGCTGTGCCGCTCGTTCAAATCGATTCTGCATAACACCATTTAACCAGCCGAATGAAATCGATGCTGAGCCGGCAATTAAAGCAAGAGCGAATGTCCACGACACGAGATGTTTTGCTGATGATTCATATGCAGGAACCCGGCCAATAATCCACAGGCCAATACCAATGCCCAGTAGCAGCAGGACAGTCGGAACAACGGACGCGATTGGGATGAAGCTCAGTAAGTACACGACCGTAACAAGCATCACAAATCCCATCACTTGCTTGAACGCAATCATCCAATTTCCAGGCCTTGGCAAGAACCGAATCACCGCCGGAAACACTCCGACCACTAGGAAAGGACTTGCCATCCCCAGTCCTACGGAAGTGAAAACAAGGTACGTAAGGTAGCTCGGTTGTGTTACGGCCCAAGCTAAAGCCGCGCCCAAAAAAGGTCCACTGCAAGGAGTCGCAAGCAACGTACTTAATACCCCTTTGCTGAACGCGCCGGTATACCCTTGCGACGAAGTCTTTCCACCAAGTGTTCCAACGAAACCAGGAAGAGAGACTTCCCACACACCAAGAAGACTCAAGCTGAAGGCAAAAACAATTGCCGTCAAAGAAATCGTGAATGCCGGGCTACTAAACTGTTCGCCCCATCCAAACCCAGCAAAAACCGCTAGTGACGCAAGCACGAGCATCACGGAAACCAAGCCTGCCGTATATGCCAGGTTTAACAAGAGAACGCGTCTTTGGCTCAGCTTGGCTTGTTGCGCGAAAGAGAGCAACTTGAGCCCGACTACCGGTAGTACACATGGCATAAAGTTCAGCAAAAATCCAGCAAGGAAGGCGATTGGAATCACCGTCCAGAACGATTGCATTTGATGTTCTTGTATCGGTACCTGAAACTCCGCAAGCGAAAAATTGAAATTCGATTTTGCTTGGGCAGATTCAAAGGTTGCTGACGCACCGGCAATGATTGATGACGACGATAGAGCTTGTGATTCGGTGTTAATTGAAATCGCTGGTACTTCCGCTTCAAACGGATAAGTCTGCGGCGGATAACAGCGATCTTCCTTACAAGTTTGCGCGAATAGAGAGCCTGCCAATTTAAGATCGCCTCGCTCCTGGTTAAGAACAACTCGCGACTTCCATTCCACCACGCCATGGTGTTCAAGTACATCAACATTGAACTGCTCATGCACTGAACGACCTGGTTCGCTGAGTGACTGAAATGGCCCGACCGACTCAATACTTCCCGAATGATTGACGTCAATTCGGCTTGCAAGAAGCGGTCTTTTTTGAAGCAATGAATAAATGTGATAGCCGGGCTCAATTGTAGCCGTAACCGTGAGATCTACCTCCGTCTCAGACACACGACTAACACTCGCTACGACAGAAACGTTCTCGCGTACAGTGCTTGCAACAGCCTCAGTAGTAGATGCATTGCAAATCGGGGCAACCAACATCACGATAATGCGGAGGCCATTTCTAAGCATTTTTACAACCATTATCTGAAATCCAAATTGAAAGTCGGTTGTTTTGTTCATTGAAGTTGTTCATTAATAGTCAAGCCATGTTGGTACACCTTTGTCGCAGCCAGCGCAGGATTCTTACTTCCGAATGCCTCGATTCAGTATCTAATTTGACAATCCGGAATCGCGGTGGCTTTTGGAAGTAAGAATCGTTCGGAACATGGCGTCTCCTATTGCAGTTCGATCAAGTCAACTTCACTTTCAATTAGGAAACCCAAAATGTCAGTATTAACCGCTTTCGAAGTTCCAACCCGCGAAAACGTCAGCCCCACCAATCAGGCGATTTTTGACAAGCTGCAGAGTGGTCTTGGTATGGTGCCAAATCTCTATGCGTACTTCGCCAAAAGTCCGACGGCACTTGGTGATTACTTAGCACTCCAGGGTCGAAAGTCGTCGCTTCGAGCTAAAGAGCGAGAGGTAATCAACTTGGTCGTGAGCCAAGTGAATGAGTGTGAATATTGCTTGGCAGCTCATACTGTTCTCGGCAAAATGAACGGATTTTCAGACGATCAAGTTTTGGAAATTCGGACCGGTAGAATCTCGTTTGATTCCAAACTTAATGCCTTGGCCCGCTTTACCTATGAGACGACACTTCGCCGAGGCAAGCCATCCTCAGAAGCTACCGATGCATTGTTGGAAGCTGGTTATAGCGAAGAAAACATCGTCGATATCGTGATAACCATTGGCGACAAGATTATTACGAACTACCTTCATGGAATCACGCAAGTTGCAGTCGACTTCCCTAAGGCAGCACCTATTCGCGATCAGCATGAGGCTTGCGCAGCTATTGAAGGTTGCGATACAACGCGATAGGCTCTTTCTTTCGCAATTATCTACTGAACGTTTGCGACAAACCCTTCGTCTCGCAGTCGTGTTGCTCCGTGGTGCACTCGAGAACATTTTCTGCGACGGCGTTAAGCGGAAACTTCAAAATACGCCAGCTGGCAGAGCCATTAATTGGACACCGCCAGCTGACGATCTGCAATGAATCTTCGGCATGATTCTCGATGGTATTTTCCTGGTTCTAAAACTAGGAATCCATGGCTTACTTCTTCATCATCTTGTCGTCTTTCTTCATCATTTTATCTCCACCCATCATCATACCATGCTTGGCTTCGGTCATCTCACGGGCCATCGCCTCTTGCATCATGCTCTTCATCATCGGTTTGTCCTTCATCATTGCTTCGCCGGACATCATCATTTTTTCGTCGGCCATCATCGCTGCCATTTTCGGTTCTTCCTGCATCTTGGCTTCCTTTTCGACCATTGCCATGACTTCTTTGTCTTTCATTAGCGAATGAATGAGTTCTTCGCGAGCCATCATTTTGGCTCCTGATTCGCTTGTCATCATTTCCTTCTTGGCATCCATCATCGCCTTCTCTTCCATCATCATTCCCTTAGCTGGCATCGCCTTCATTTTGCCGTCGGCTTTCTTCATAGCCATTTCCATCTTCTTCGCAGCGATGTGTCTGGCGACGATTTCTTGAAAAAGCATCTGCATTTGGCTTTGCTCTTTCATCATCTTGTCAGCGGCCATTTTCATCTTCTCCTCGGTCATCATTTTGTCTTCAGGCATGGCCGTCATGGCGCCTTTCTTGACCATCCCCATGACATCCTTGTCTTGCTTCATTTCTTGCATCATCATCTCCTTGGAGACCATCGAAGGAACCATGGATTTTTCGCCCATCATTTCTTTCTTTGCTGGAACCATGACTTCCGGGGTCATGAGCATCTTCTTCGCACTCATAGTGTCCATCATTTTCTTCGCTTCAGTTGGCGATTCTTGGGCGAAGGAAGCCGAACCAACAAGACACAGACCTAAACAAACAAACCGAACAAAAGACTTCATTTTAAACATTCCTGCAAATTCGAGGCGAACAAGAAACATGCGCAAGATTACCTTCGCGCTTCCGTGCAACTAAAGTATCTAGCCGAAGTTTTAATCGTTTAACGATTGTGTAACGATTTGGTAAAGATCGCCACTTTCAGAAACAAGTGAGCTGAAGCAGGCGGTCCGTTGCGGAGAATTGATGGACATCACATCTTGGAGGATCGCTTCCTGGGAAGCTCAAGCCAAATCTCGGCTTTGTGATCTTGAAATCGACTACCAACGCTTCCCCCATGAGCATGGACGAGTTCCTTAACAATCGCCAGCCCGAGTCCAGCCCCACCATACCGCCGAGATCGAGAAGTCTCTCCTCGTTGAAATCTCTCGAATATGGAAATAGTATCGGCTGGTGATTCATCACAGTCGTTGACTATCGTCACCCGAACGACCTCCAAACTAAGATTTAAACGAACTTTGATGTCTCCACCCAAGGGGGAATAACGGACCGCATTCTCAAAAAGATTCGTGAAAACCTGCGTCAATCGATCGGGATCGGCATCGATTGTAACCATCGCCGCGAACTCCAAAGAACTCGACAATCGTTTCTCGTTTAGCCGCGGCTGAAACCGCTCGAGTGTTTGACGAATGAGTGAAGCAAGGTTGACTTCCACGAAACGTAGGCTTGATTGAGCGGTATCCGCGCGCGCAAGCCTAAGTAGTTCCTCAACCAAATCGACTAATCGAAGTGTCTCCTCATGAATCGATTCAAACACTTCCTTTTTTGGTTTAATGACACTATCACGTAGGCCTTCCATGTATCCGCGAATGTTGGTAAGAGGCGTTCGGAGCTCATGTGCGACATCAACGATAAAGTCTTTTCTCAGTCGCTCGCCACGTTCGAGATTTTCCGCCAAATCGTTGAAGGCTTTAGAAAGCTCTTCGATTTCACCGCATGCTCGTGTTTCAACTCGTTGGCTATAGTTTCCGCTAGCGATTAATCGAGCTGACGATGTAATTTTGGAAATGGGCGATACGACCTTGTAATCAAGCCATAGACTTAGCGCTGTTGCAACTAAGAATCCAAAGAGACTAGCGACTAATAAGTACTGATTCACGGCTTGAAGAAACATGCTATGAGCATCGTTTGGAGAGACATTATACTTCTCCATAAGCGTGCTGAAGTACATCGCAGCCAAAACATGAACGGCGATCGCTACGCTAACCAGTACAATCGCCAGCGATAGTGTATTGATCAGCAAGAGCTTCCAGATCAATCGAATTGGTAAATGCACGTTTCGTCCTTATCTGAAAAGCGATAACCGATCCCGCGAACCGTGTGGATATACTTAGGTTTAATCGGGTCATCACCAATCTTCTGACGTAGCTTGCCAATATGAACGTCAATTACACGGTCAATGACGAGTTCCCCATTCGGGTAGAGTATGTCAAGTAACTCGTTGCGAATGAAAACTTTTCCCGGTGCAGACATCAACTCCTTCAGCAATGCAAATTCGCTGGGAGTTAGCGACAGCGATTGACCGTTCAGGAGGAAGCGTCGTTTGTTGATATCGTGCACTAGACCCTTTGTCGATATGGACTCTGATATTGTCGACAAGGTTGTTGCCGACGTTGTAATGGCTGAAAGCCCACAAGCTCGGCGAAGTACTGCGTTCACACGAGCGACCAACTCGCGAGGGCTAAAGGGTTTCGCGATGTAGTCATCTGCACCACCATTGAGTCCATGAACTCGATCGAATTCTTCATCTCGGGCGGTGAGAAAGATGATTGGGGTGGTTGAGCTCTTGCGAATAGATAGGCAAACTTCGAAGCCATCCAACTTCGGGAGCATGACATCCAACAGCACAAGGCTCGGCGAGTATTGTGCAAAGAGTTCAATTGCAGCGGATCCATCACTTGCAGCGATGACCTCGAACGATTCGTTATGCAGGTAACTTCTAATTAGCTCCAGCGTCTTCGGGTCGTCTTCGACAACCAGAATCAGTGGAACATAAAAATCGGCCATGTTATTAACTCAAGACGTGACGTACGTGGCGTAAATGGTCGCCCTTCGCTTTTAAAGAAGCGTTTGCGAGGACGACAAGACTAAATCAAGATTCGAACTGGGCGACTCTTCGTGCGGTTACAATCCAATTGCGGATGCACCTGAAATCTCGAAGCTCTCCTTTGACTGCACATAAGCGACGATGTGTGTTTTGCCAGGTTGTACAAGGCTTCGTTGGATACTGAGAGTCCCTGAATTCGAATCTAGCGGAAGCACTTTGAGGCTCTTGACAACGTTGACATGCGAGAGTGTTCGACCTCCATTTTCACCGTTTACCACCGACACCGTTTCCGAATCCGAAACGACGGCAACATTCAGAACATATTGATCCAAAGCTTTTCCTTCTGTTCCCGATACCTCATAGCGAAGCGACAAGCTGCTTGACCTATCCTCGCCCGTTTTCTCGATGCGGACAATGTGTTTCGCGGGTTGATTCAGTGCTTCACCAATTGTTTGATCGGAAACAGCCTTATTCGAGCCAACGAACTCCTTCAATCCATTGACGATTATCTGTGGAGTGTAAACTTGGTTACTATCCAGCGCTTGAGCATATGCACGTTGCCTTTGCGAGAAAGCGGCCTGACTGAACGGATCCTTCCACCCTAAGCTATTCCAGTAGTCAACATGGAACGAAAGAGTAAACACATGCTGATCACCCTGCGAGTTAGACTCGGAATGAGACATCGAATTGGCCTCAGCAATCCTCATAAGATTTGAATCCGCCGGTGGGCAACTGCTGCACCCCTCCGAGGTAAACAGCTCAACTACTGCAACCGGATGACTCATTTGACCGGTAATGGTATGAACCAGTCGCTGCTGATCTTTGGCAAGAGCATTTGGTTTACCACCCAATGAGGCCGCAACAATACAAACGGCGACGACCGCAACTAAAGAAACTGGGTAGAGATATTCCGACAAGCTACGAAACATGATCTAAAATCCTTCAATGGGGTGCTAAGAGAGATGGACTCGAACAACTCGGCCCATCGAAATTCAAGTAAGAGGCGTATTCAAGAAGAGAAGAACTAGAATCGGTTTGACAGTTTACGGATGGTACTCACATAACGTCCTGGGTATTGACTCAGTGCAGCGTTGCTCGCGTGGTCGCTTGACCGCCCAGTAACGACAACCGGAAACTCGCCTCGATAATCATTCCAACCATTGCTTAGTTTCACTTCCCATAGATCAGTTACTCCAGATGCAACCGCTAAGTACGTGACCTGCTGTTCCAGCAATCGATGCTGTTCGCTGTGATAGGAATCTCGAGCCTCGTATACATTTGATGAATCGACTTGCGATGGAGTGGCAGATTGCGTTTGTTGGCCATCCTTAGCGATTGATTCTCTCTTCCAAGAATTCAATGCGTCTTGGATCGCCATCCGGTCTTGAGCATCAAGCAACGCGACCGGAAATCGTTCTTCCCCTTTTTCGGTCTTCAAAACTACTTGCTCGAAATTGAACGACTTTGCGTGACCTTTCTGAGCTTTGATCCACTTGTCAAAATGTCTGTCACTAGGAAGTGATACCATACCTAAGTGCTCGACAAGCCTAACGTATACCGACCCTTCAGACACGAGATGATTCGGAGTTCGCTTACT
>JAIYDQ010000136.1 GCA_027487375.1 Planctomycetaceae bacterium | reverse complement strand
TTGAAGCAAGGCTCGTTAGCAACCTACGCTGCTAGGCTCTTTGGGTAGCCTGAAAACTCATAGCCATGTGATCGGGAGTCGACTCCGATTTCTTTACGATAAAGTTGGCTATAAAGCGTGTGAGTAGATTTGTTCTGTTAGTCCGAGATCGACTAATTTTTTACTTTGCGAGATGAATTGGGGCTTTATAGATTGGTGTCGATCCGATTCGTGGTTGATTATCGGTGGCCCAGCGTTCGGCTTCCTCGGTAAGCCTGTTTAATTCATTTTGCATTTTCAAACGAAACGCCTCTAGCTCGTCGCGATTCATTTTTCCTGGGACTTCGATTCGATCGCTGAGGATCGCGCGTGCACGCGTTCCCGGCATTGGAACTGCGAATTGGTCCCAAGTTCGTTTGTTCCTCCAAGGTCGATCATAACCTAGCCCAACCAACACAATTGGTACGCCTAACTTGGATGCCATGAAGACGGCACCGGCTGAGAATTCACGACGCGGCCCTCGTGGACCATCGGGCGTAACGACGAAGCCTGGGAAGTCACGTTCTTTCAAGATTGCCTTTAACACACCAACTCCACCGCGACCGGAGGAGCCGCGAAAGAGCCGAAAACCTTCGATTGCAGCCGCTTGGGAAAGCCATTCCGCGTCGCGATGTTTACTTACCAGAATCGAGAACCCCGTTTTTGCTCGCAAGTAAAACGGGATAGGAATGTACTCGTGCCACAACGCGTAGATAACAGGTCCTTCGAAACCATCGTGAATTGCATCGACCGTTGGATCGAAGACCACTGCGCGGTACTCGAGGGTACTCATCCACGATCGAATCAGGTTGGACAGGAGATATCCACCAAACCTGTGGATAGATGGCTCCCATGTATCGACACTCAAGAGCTTCATACTGCCCCAACGACGTCTAGTTTTTCGATGGGCACTCCCCACGACGGGCCTCGCTTACCAATCGCCTGAGAAGACTTCCACTGCCGGACCGGTCATCAAAACGTGATTGGTCGCTTCGTTCCACTCTAAAACAAGATCGCCGCCACGAAGATGGTTTAAGATTCGTCGATTCGTGACACCGGTAAGCACGCCCGCTACGCAAACAGCACTTGCTCCCGTTCCGCAGGCCCACGTTTCACCCGAGCCACGCTCCCACGTTCTTTGGTTGACTTCACCGGGGGCGAGGACTTCAACAAACTCGACATTCGTACGTTTTGGAAAACGTGGATCGTTTTCGATTTGTGGACCAATCTGCAGAACGAGTTCATCGGTAGCTTCTGGCACGAAGATAACACAGTGAGGATTGCCCATCGAGACACATGTTGCGAACAGCTTATGTCCATCATATTCGATTGGATAATTCACTATCTTTGGCGGATCGATGGAAGTTGCGGGAAGCGTCGTCGGAATCCTCTCCGGTGCAAGGCCTGGTTCTCCCATATCCACACAAACTCGGCTAACAAGCCCCGATTTGATTTCTAGATCGAGCGAGAGAACTCCAGCGTCGGTTTCGATCTTGAGCTTCTCCTTCTTCGCGATGTCATGATCATAGACATACTTGGCAACGCATCGGATCCCGTTTCCGCACATAGCGGACTCGCTTCCATCAGCGTTGAACATACGCATACGCGCATCTGCCTTCTCCGATGGCATGATCAAAATCAACCCATCACTACCGATTCCGAAGCGACGATCAGAAACGGCAATCGCGAGTTCAGGAATACTTCCTGTAAGATTCTCTCGGAAGCAGTCGACATAGACGTAGTCGTTTCCGGCTCCCTGCATCTTTGTAAAACGCATCTCTAGAGTAGTCCATAGTTCTGGAGGGTTTTTGTAAGTACCGCAAACTCTTTGTCGGTCAGCGGAGTCATTGGTAGCCGCATCTCTCCCGTATCGCGCCCAAGTAATTTCATAGCCGCTTTCACAGGTATGGGATTGGTCGCAAGCGAAAGCATGTCGCGACAGAGAGGGAACAATTTATGGTGAAGCTCACATGCTTTCACGTAGTCACCGGAAGCCGCCGCCTTCACCAAAGCGATCAATGCTTGCGGGACGATATTACCTGCGACCGAGATCACACCCTCGGCACCGATACTCATCATGGGAAGCGTTAGCGAATCATCACCGCTCAGGACCGTGAGCCTGGTGAGATTCAGAACTTGCGAGCACTGATCCAGCGAGCCTGTTGCCTCTTTGACCATGGTGATGTTTCCAATTTCCGCAAGTCGCGCGATCGTTTCGGGTTCGATATTCTTAGCCGATCGACCTGGGATATTGTAAATGCAATGAGGAATATCGATCGCTTCGGCAATCGCTTTGAAGTGTTGGTAAAAACCCTCTTGAGTTGGCTTGTTGTAGTAAGGTGCGACTTGCAGTGATGCGTCGGCTCCTTCTTTGGCAGCCCATTTGGTAAGCGATAACGCTTCGGCTGTAGAATTACTACCTGTTCCCGCCATGACTTTGCAGCGACCGGCAGCCATCTGGACGACTTCACTAATCACACGTTCATGTTCGTCGTGAGTCAGAGTTGGCGATTCACCAGTAGTACCAACGGGAACCAGTACGTTAACACCCGCTTGAATCTGAAATTCAATTTGCTCACGAAGCTTGGTCTGGTCCAAAACGCCATCACGAAACGGGGTTACGATCGCAACTCCAACACCCGCAAAATCACTTCCCTTACGCTTCATTCTTCGATCAATCTTTCGTGTTACTTCTTGTTTAAATTCTTTTGATTGCACCGAAAGGTCGCAACAAGTCCTTCATTTCTGATACGGCTTGACGAAGCCCGACAAGCACCGCTCGTGAAATGATCGCATGGCCTATATTCAACTCCAACATGTGCTCAATGGCTGCAACGGGAGTCACATTGTGATAGTTCAATCCGTGCCCCGCATGTAGTTTCATCCCCCGTTCCACAATCCACTTCCCAGCACGCGTCAATCGATCCAGTTCTACTTGGATCGATTTTCCGGTCGCAAGAGCATATTGACCCGTGTGAAGTTCGACTGCGTATGCGCCAAGCTTTTTGGCTTGTTCGATTTGCTTCTCTTCAGGGTCTAAGAACAGAGCGACCGGTATACCAGAATCTTGGAGGCGTTTTATCGCAACAGATGCTTTCTCGGGATCGGAAACAAGATCCAACCCGCCCTCTGTCGTAACTTCTTCACGCTTTTCCGGCACAAGTGTCGCTTGATCGGGTAACACTTGGCAGGCCAAATCGATTATTGCCGGGGCGCATGAGAGCTCGAAGTTAAACTTGGTCTGAATCGTTTCCTTGAGCACCCGAATGTCGCGATCCTGGATGTGTCGACGGTCTTCGCGTAGGTGTACCGTAATCCCGTCCGCTCCTGCCAACTCAGCCAACACCGCAGCAGCAACCGGATCCGGCTCGAATGTTCTTCTAGCCTGACGAATCGTTGCTACGTGATCGATATTTACACCTAGTTCTACCATCCCCATAAGACTATCGGCCGAATGAAAAAATGTCCATCCTACTGCCACCGGCCGAAGGGCTAGTCCGTTTTTTGAGTTAGGTAAATTAGCCGTTGGGCCTTAGCCCACGGTTTGCGAGAAACCGGACGCTAACGCGTTCCGGCTAGTTTTTGCATCTTGAATAAATGACTTGCCCTGCCACCGGCGGGGCGGCTGAAAACCGACGTGAAAAAGATTTAAGAAAACAAGCCGAACTCACGAATCTCTTAAAAAACTTGGTCACGAAGCCCAACTTTACTGCTCAATTTGCTAGAGGCGAACTGTCTTGCTAGCGCTCGGCCGCGCCGCAAACATACTCTCGTACCGTCGCAATTGGTCGTATGGCGACGATTTAGGCAAACTCTGTCAGACGGTCACCACTAAGCAAGATTAGGGTCAGGCTGATCTTTTGATCGTCGATTTTGAATTGCTGCGCCAAGACACGCCGGTAAAGTCGCAGTTGTTCTGAGTGGTGGTCGACTCGGTCTTTCACCCAGGCATCGGTACTTAGTTTTGGAATCAGGGCATCGGTTTTATAGTCCAAGATCTCCGCGCGGACGATTTGACTGCCTTCGTAACCCATAACTAACCGGTCAATAGTCCCTCGGAGAAGCGAATCATCAATTAGCTCAAGCAGCCTTCGTTCGTTAGTCACTTGTAGTTTTAATGGTTCGCCATCCTTCGTCGTCCAATCTTTATATCGCTCCCGAGATAGCCCTTGGCGAACGCTCTCAAGCTGCAGATGCTTTTCCATCTGGTCTAACAATTCATCTACGTCGACTAACGGCATTTGCTGCGGCGTAAGCGACTGCAGTGCGAGGCCTCTCATCTTCTTACGATCCCAAACGAAATCATCCAGCCAGATAATCTCTTCGAACCATCGGTGAACCAAGGTACCCACAATAGCACCCACCGATTCATTCTTTGCAAAGACATTTTTCAGCGAAACAATCCGAGCCTCGTGGGCCGCTGATGGTTTCAAGGATCGTCGCTGACGAACAGTGAAACCCTCACGATACTTAGGTAAACGGACCGTAAGAAATTGAACTGGCTCCTTTGAACTCGCAACAGATCTTTCCACGAGAGCTTCTTCCGCCGCTTCTTTCGCCGCTTTCACAAACCAATCTTCACTACCACATTGGTAGACAACTTCACCCGCCGCGGCACGCTTGGATTCTTCCACAAAGATACTGTTGAGCAATGAACCCCAAGTCTGAACGGGCTTTGCCGATGGACGAGCATACAAGTAAAGAGCTTGTCGAGCACGAGTCAGTGCAACGTAGAAAGTGCACAACGCCTCTGAAAACCCTCGAATCGCCTTTTGCTCGAAAGCTTCTCGCCACTCCTTACTCAAATGTTCCTGAAGATTGGAATTCATATAGCGAATGATCGATTGCGGTGGCTCGGTTGGTGACGATTGTCTTGTTACGAAGCCTGTGTCATTTTGCCGAAATGCTTTGTGTAAACCCGGCAAGAAAACCGCGTCGAATTCAAGCCCCTTCGATTGATGGATCGTCATCACACGAACTTTAGCAGGTCTATTCAACGAGACCTTATCCTTGCGAACAAAGTCAATAAAATCGCGACCACGAAGTGTAGCCATGCTATCGTAGTGATAGGCTCTTTGAATCAACTGATCCGCGCGAAGCTGATCTCTTTCAGCAAGTGCCGGTAACAATTCATCCACATAGTAAGCAATCGTTCGTCCATATCCAAAGTCGTCGATCCGTTTTCGAACCGTTTTTGCAACGCGTTCCGCTGCGATACGATCGAGCGTCAGCTTTGAATTCGTAACGTCGACCGCAGGCCGCTTCCCGAACAAAGGAACGGCAAGAGGTGAGTTCGCGAGATGGAATTGAGCAAGTCGATCGCCAGGATGATCCGCCAACTGAATAAGACTCAGCAAGACCTCCACTGCGGCGGAGTCTGTCAAAGGGTTACCACCTTCCTGACTGGCATCGATACCGTGTTCGCGAAGCAAGTTGATCAATGGACCTAGTTCGTGATTAGCTCGCACAAGAACACCTATCTCTACTT
>JAIYDQ010000395.1 GCA_027487375.1 Planctomycetaceae bacterium | reverse complement strand
TTTACGATAGTCGGCTTCCGCACTGAGATATTGAGGCGTTAGATTAGCTGGCATAGCAGAGAAGCATACACGAAGCACAATTTCTTTGGAGTGCTGGGACTCGTCACAATCTTTGGGGCGGTTGATTTGACGTTACGAGAGCGTTCAGAAATTCCGAGATCGCGAAACCTCACAAGAGTCCCAACGCGATGGCAGGCTACCGCGGTTCAAATAGACTGTTTCCAAGTGTGAGATTGATTTGAAGAATTCTAGGATTACCGCCAAACACCCTGGAAAAGATCCTGCATTGCCGCAGAAGATTGCGGTGAAAACTCACGACAAATTTTATCGAAGTACGCGGCATTGAGTGCTCGAAATATGGTTTCGTACGCCTCGCTCGCTGTGGCAATTGTTGAATGTACCTTTATCCATTCTTTGCTTCCATCGATACCTAAATAGGTAACGATATCCCGTCGAGCAAAAAAAGCAGCAGGATCCCCTTCAAATTCTATGGTTGTTATTACCTGTTTGAGCTTCTCGATCTGATCCGATTTTAAGACGGAATACACCTTTTCAATACCACGTTTCATCATGTCACGATCTAAATTCTCGTACGACCTCCCAGGCCCTGGACGTGTCGCAAACAATTCATCAGCCATCGCATCATCCAACGAGACTATCTTGGTAATTTGGATTGTAGAAAGCTTTAATTCGTTCGCGATGCGTTTGTCGGATTTCAATAAATGGATGACTCCATCCGTTTTCCAACCATGATGACCGGGTAAAGGAATTTCTTCTAAATCCTTCGGAATAACGATATTTGGTAGATACTTTTTTCCAGTAAAAAGAGCAAACTTCAGTTGAGCACGTCTGGGCAGCGAATCAACAATCAGTTTAGCCCTGTCATCACGATTTTCCTGAAAATCAACCCAGTATTGCATGCAAACGGATTCTTGTACTGCTTTGACTCGTTTCCAATCCTGAGTGTTGAATTGGCAATAACCGACAATGTCATCATCGAGACAGGTAGTCGGTGAATAGCACTTTATACGAAGCCCCCAGATTCGTAAGTTTCGCAATACAGTCTCATTGAGCGATAACAAGAGCTCGGTTTTAATTTCTTCGTCAATTTTTTTCGTTTCAATAACGTTTAGCCCATAATTTGGAGACGACCTCCTTTGACGCTTTAATTGATAAACTAAATTTTCAACTTTCGTACTGCGGAGTTTAGACTTTAACTTTTCAAGTGACTCGTCATCAACATTTAGCGATTCGGCGAGCGCACGATTGTTACAGAGTTCAATCGCTAAGTCATGATACAAAAAACTGCCGGCAAGCTGCCGTACCGGTGTGATTTGAGCGAATCCAAAACTGCAGAACACTGGCAGAAATGCGGTGACTAATATAAACGTCCGAAACATTTTTTCATTCCCATGAAAAATCAGGTGGAAGGAAGAAGTTCACTGATGAACTCATCTGACCAAATTTCAACGTAGTAATGAAATACATCAGCTTCTGACATGAATTCTGGTGGGTTTCGATACATCCATCGGACCATTCCTGGATCCAGGACCCATCATAAGTCGGTGTACCCGCTCCAAACTTGTTCAAGCTCCCATTCATCTTCTTCGTCCCATTCAACGCTAACGTCTCCAGAATCCGGGATATCGCTATAAGAAGCGTCTCGCGAAATAACAAGCGAGTTGTTAAAGAGATCAAATTCGAACATCCATTCCGACAACCAATTGTCGTATTCATACTTGAAATGAACAAAATCTACGTCGACGCCATTAACCCGAATCTTCGATGTACCGCCGAAGTACCCAGATGCTCCTATGACTTGTACCGCTTGTTCATGACTGTCCGTTTCCCAGTTCCAGTTTGATGTCATGCTGAATGGGTAGCGATCTCGCCAAACTCGCCCAATAAACGCACCATTGTAAGTTTCCCTCAACGCTTCAACCGAACCGTTCTCTATACCATTTCCCCACGACCAGTATTGAGTCATTTCTAAAATGGTTTCTAGTTCATGTCGCTTGATGTAACTATTTGTGACAGGATTGTAGCTATAAGAAATTACGCTATCTATCTGATAAACGGCACCAATTACTTCGCCCGGTGGGAGATACTCGCCTGTTACTGACTGACCGCGACTTCGTTGTATGGCGGTTCTGTCAACTTCACTGGTAAGCAACGTGGTAAATGGATCGCCGTAAGTTCCTAATCCACTCCAAACAAACGTTTCCGCGAAACATTCAACCTGAAGACACATCAACGATAACGAAAGTAAACAACTCTTCAAAAAGCATTATTTTGATCTCCACACGATCGTACTCCACAAATGTTCTGGATCACAATTGCCACGCGACTTGAGATGGTAGCGTAGTAAACTAAACCGTTATATCGTGAAGCAAACATTTTCACGTAAACTTCATTGAATCTCAAAAAGGAGAAATCCAATGAGTTTTGACAATGTCAAGATTTCAAATCTGCGTTGGCGTCACAAATGTTATCACGGAATTTGAGGAGTGATTACGCCTGAAGAAAATCGTCTTGCTCGCACTTTGAAGATTAAATCTAGGATTTATCGCGGTACGAATACCTCACATAGAGTCGTACTGCGAAATGCCGATTTACAGTTCCTTCTGAAACTCGTTAAACAAGTAGCTACTGTCGTGAGGTCCGGCGGAGGCTTCTGGGTGGTATTGCACACTGAAGGCATTGAACTGCGTGTGTCTCACGCCAGCAATCGTGTTGTCGTTCAGATTGCGATGAGTGATCTTCAGTGTCGCGGGTAGACTAGACTCTTCAACCGCGAAGCCGTGATTCTGCGAAGTGATTTCAACCTTGCCCGTTTCCACATTCAAGACTGGTTGATTGCCACCGCGATGCCCAAACTTTAACTTGAAAGTTTTCGCGCCGCTGGCAAGCGCGAGAAGCTGGTGCCCAAGACAAATACCAAAGATCGGTTTCTTGCCCAGCAAGTCTCGGATGGTGGTGATCGCATACTCCAGTGGCTCCGGATCGCCGGGGCCGTTGCTCAAGAAGATCCCATCTGGATTCTCAGCTAAAACTTGTTCGGCTGTCGAAGTACCTGGGAGTACAACAACCTCGTTGCCACGTTGCGATAAGTGACGAGCAATATTCCATTTCATGCCGAAATCCAGACATACGATTCTCGGTGGCTTACCGGCAGATTTGGCGCTTGCTTCCGTTGATGCAACGCTGGGCACATGACTTTGATGATCACATACATCCATCAGGTAATGGAGTTTTTGATTCCAAGAGGTTGAAGCCTCAGGAACGACTTCGCGCACCAAGTCGCGGCCGACCAAGCCAAGACTCGACTTTGCCTTCGAAACCAGTGATGCATCATCCAGGTCGATTGTGGAAATGACCCCCTTGAGCGCTCCAACGGAACGGATGCGACGGACGATGGCTCGAGTGTCGACTCCCGCAATCGCGATAACATTATGCTTTTTCAAGTAATCTTGAAACGAAAGATTCGATCGGAAGTTGCTTCGGACGCGGCTGTCTTCTCGGACTACAAAGCCCGATAGTTGAGGCTTTCTGCTTTCCAAGTCGTCATCGTTTACGCCATAATTCCCGATCAGTGGGTAAGTCATCGTGACGATTTGACCTCGATAGCTCGGGTCGGTCATGATTTCTTGATAGCCGGTCATCGAAGTGTTAAAAACGACCTCGCCGTCCACTTCACCGTCGGCTCCAATGGAAACCCCTTCGTATACGGTGCCGTCTTCGAGTGCCAGCTTTGCTACATTACCCTTTCGAATCACAGAAACTTCCTCACTGCATTGGCTTCTTTAGTTCGACGGTATGATACTAGGCTCCCGACGAATCGAATAGGCCGCACTGTAATTCAGTACACGTCCATTGGTGCTTTCCGTCGGGGCCTGATGTTTCCGTAATGCATTGAGTGAAAAGACTGAATAACAAGCGATTTTTATGAATCCACTCCTTCAAATCCCCGAGCTCCAGTCGCTGCAATCACCTTCGTCGTTGGTTCGAATTCCGCAAGAAATCGATGTGCCGGTGACCGATCGCGTAATGCGGCTTGTTGATTCGGCTGCCTTTCGGAGGTTGGCACGCGTTAGCCAGTTGGGACTCGTTGCGACGGTTTATCCAGGAGCCACCCACACGCGATTTGAGCATTCCTTGGGCGTTTATAGGAATGCTCTGCTCTATTTGCAGCGTTTGGCCACCATTCCCGAGTTTCAACAACAAGTCTCCGTCGATCATGCTCATCTATTCTTAGTCTCGGCTTTGCTTCATGACGTCGGACACTTTCCGTTCTGCCATTTGATTGAGGATATGCAGATTCCGGGGATGCAGCGACATGAAGCAATGGCTTCCCTCTTCTTAGAATCAGATTCGATTGCACAATTGCTTTTGCAAGACTGGGGAGTTCAAGCAAAGGATGTCTGCGAGCTCTTGTCACCTTTTAACAAGAAGCAACCGCGCTATCCGCTGCTGTCGAGTCTGCTAAGTGGCCCGATCGATGTCGACAAGCTTGACTATCTCGATCGAGATTCCCTGCACGCAGGTGTTCCCTACGGTCGCAATTTCGATCGTAGTCGCTTGATCAGCCAACTCTGTTTGACTCCCGCTGGACAGTCGCTTGCGATAACCGAAAAGGGCCGGACGGCGGCTGAGATGATGGTCTTTGCTCGCTACGTCATGTTCAGTGAAGTTTACTGGCATCATACCGTGCGAGCGGCAACCGCAATGTTGCAACGCGCGATTTGGGGGCTGCTTTCCGAAGAGGAATCGACAGTCGAATCGCCGATGGGACATTTCGTGAACGAATGGGGCAAGCTGTCAGAACAAGCTTTCATTGGTAGGCTTCGGACTCTTGCAAGAAACACTCCCCACGCCGATTTGGTCGAAGGACTATTTGGTGATCACCGATCGATCTACAAGTGTGTTGGAGAATATCATTGCCAAGAGTCTCCCGCACTACACACGGCAATCGCACGTAGACCCTATTCGGATCTCCAAGACCTAGCTTATCGACTATCTGAAAAAATCACTCGCGAGACATGCATCGACATCCAGCCGCACGAACTGATTATTGATGCTCCACCACCAAAACTAGAAGTGCAATTCAAAATTGAAGTCAGGCAGTCCTCAGGAAAGTTCGTGCAGTTGGGTGATCTGTCACCGGTGATCCAAACACTCACAACCCAACAGTTCGATAACCTGGTCAAACGAGTCCGAATTTTCGTGAAACCTGAGCTCCGTAAGCAATTAGAAAATCGGCCGATCCAAGAATACCTGAGCAGCGTTTTGAACTAACCGAAACTTTTGCAAGGATATTCAACTCGTTTGAATTTTGCTTGACATGCGACTTCATCGAAAAAATTGCTTTGGTGTATCAACGGGTTGTTTCTATTTTGTAACGTATTGCGATGCTTGCCCAAGTGTCAAACCTTGAAACGGGAACCGCTTTAAGCATCTCGATTGTGGTTACGGCTTCTTTTACACTGCGCAACGAACTAAACCAATCAGGCTCTCCTGACTTACCGAAAGGCACTAACCACACGGATTTATCTCCGTTTGAGCCGTGGACCACAATTACGGAAATTCAATCCGTTTTGCCCACACATAACGCGAATGAACGCGGATAAATGCGTGGCGGGCGATGAGATGCGACCAAGCTGCGTTAGCCACCTTTTTCGCGTATATCCGCGTTATCCGCGGGCAAGCGAGTATTTATCAGCTTGATCACACAAGTTTCTTATAACGTCATCGTTTGGCTACACATCTGTCGGTGTTACTTGCTCTCCTTATCGACTTATATCACTCCATCCGCGGCAGTCGAAGGAAAAGTTGATTAGCGTTATGGGAGAGAGTTTTCAAAATCAGCTTCTATATACTCTTTGCTTTAAAAAGCTGGTTTCGCGATGTGGTCAATCTGTGGTCGATACGGGCAGCCCAGTGTTGCAAAGAAACATAGTGCGGCAAAAACGAGTGCCATGAGGATCGAAGGCTCGTGCCGAATATAGTCCCAAAACGTTAGCGGCGGGACTTGAGGAAGGTTTTCGAATCTCATCTTTGTCGCTGCGCGCACCGCTGCCAGATCAGATCTGAAGGAATCGACCATCTCAGGGCGAAGGAAGCTGCGAATAGCTATCAGGTTAAGCTCAGGCGGTACACCGTAGTGCTCCATCAATTCGATCGCGGTTGACGTCGTGAGGAGATCGCTTTGCGGCGATGAATGGTACTTTGCAAACCCGCCATTGCGACCACCTAAGCGAACTCCAGTGCGTTGCATCGCAACGATGGTTTGCTGCATCTGCTGTCGGATAGAAGGGTCGTTGCTGCAAGGACGGCCGATAGCTTGTAGGGACTCGGTAGCGATGAGAGCTTCGTCTAAGCCGCCATACTTGCTGGTCATTGCGTCTCGTATTGTTGCTAACAGACGTGATTCCAGGAGGTCCAGTTCACCGGGGGTCCATTGGTTCAGCCTCACAAGCTCACGGATAGCAAACTCCACTTGTTCGATCGACGAGATCGACTGGTCGTGAGCATATCTATCCAGCAAGCGTTTTCTTCTCTGAAAAGGGTCACGAATACGGGAGAAATCATCGGGCTCTAATAGTCCCGTCCGGCTTGCAACTCCCAGAATGAATGGATTCTGCTCTCCAGCAATTTCCGATTCCAGCAAAGCTCTTGGTTTTGAAAGATCAAGCTTTACTCCGGATTCTCGTAACCATGCTGTTGGTACTGCCCAACTTTGCCAAGTCACTGATGAAAATCTTGCTTTGTCAAAGGATTCGACATAGTGTTTCATCCGCTCAGTATTCATCGGATTCCAGATTGACTGCCCGAAGAAACCAAACACGAGTACAGCAGCAGAAATCTGCACCGTCATCATCGCTACGGTATGCAATCCTGGACTTTTATCAAATGTTAGCAACATGCCAAGAAAAATGGCGGCCAACCATAGAATCATCATGACGAATTGTTGGTCCAATAAATGGCATCCAGAGTTGAAGATGTTGTAGATATGACTAATACCTGCCATGCTCATCAAGCTTGATATCAAAACGCCACCAACCGATTGACGATCGAGTAATCCTGCGTGCCCAAGTCGACTTATTAATGTGACCATCGCGATGCCCGATACGGCGAAGAAGATAAAAACCGGAAACGTGTAACCCATCAAGAAGACCACGAGCGCGATAAAGCTGAATCCAGAGGGGATCAATCCAAGGCCAGTCCACCATTTGATAAGAATGGCTGATTGTTGTTGGGCCGCATCAGGAGAATCTGATTGTGGGCTCAATTGTGCCTTGCGAATGCGAAATACTGCCAGCAGGGTCGCACCAAGCATCACTAAAATACTTAAGACTGGCAACGCAGCATAGCCAACAAGTTTGTAACCTAAGGAAGCTTTTCCAAAGGGAACAATCACACTGCTACCCGTGGTCTTACTCAGTAACGACAGCGGGACCATCGAGGCGGCTACTTCTAGCCAGGGAGAATCACTAAACCTTATCGTCGACTCTGCCTTTTGCAGAGTTATTTCTTCCAGTTTTCTTCGCACGCTCGCTTCAAAGGCAAGTGGATCGATTCGCAAAGGTTGCATTGCATCCCGCAATTCCTGTTCGTCGATTAAATCGTTCATGTGGATTCCACCCATAACAGCAAAATAGCTTTCCCAATTCCAGAAATCGATGTGCTCAGTGTCGGTGAATCTGATTTCGAAGACTCCGATTTCGATACTCCCGAAGTCGACTGCCCGCCCATAATTCGCTTCAGCTCTCGACGTGCTTGATAGAGTCGTCCTTCGACCGTTTTGGGCGACACAGACAAAAGCGCGGCCACCTCCTTCACCGAGGTCACTTCCAAGTAGTGCATCATCACTACCTGCTTCCACTTTTCCGGCAAGGCATCAATCGCGTCGCGTAAACGTTCAAGACGATCGTCAGTTGGCGGTGGTAAAGGATTAGGGGCTGCTTCCAGAGTTGAAGCTTGGACGAGTGATACTCGTTTCTCCCGTCGCTTTCGACTTCGAAATGCATTGCGAAAATTATTGCGAGCGATCCCGCGTAACCAAGCGGCAAATACTTGAGGATCTTTCCAATTACCTCGACATGCCTCGCGATTCATGTAAGCGTCAACGAAGCTATCTTGAGCAATTTCCGCAGCATCGGCGTAGGTCGCGCCCCATGAGGCGATAAGCCCTATGAGTGGCCCGCGATAACGTTCGATAATGTCGGATAGTTCCAAGTCGTGATCTCCTTGCTAGAGTAGTGTCCGCTCACAATCTCAATCACTCAAGGAAATTCTTAAAACATGCTAAAAAATGGTTCGCCCGATTCAAAACCGTTGTGCGGAACATTAGTGCATTGTCGCCGATTCTTAGAAAATACTTGACGGCTGGACCGCTAATCTACCACATGCTTTCTCCGTGTCGTCCGCGTTGTCCGTGTCCATTACCAAATAACTACGTACATAACGAAGCGAAGTGCATAGGTAAGTATTTGGATATGGAAGGCAGGGACGACACGGATAACTATCGACGCAAGATTTAAAGTCAGTTTGCCCGCGAATAACACGAATGTGCGCGGATAAATGCGTGAAAGACGATGAGAAGAAACTAAGCAGCGTGAGACATCTTATTCGCGAAGATCCGCGGTATTCGCGGGCAAGTGTTGATAAATAGTACTATCACAAAACACCAGGTCGCGGGCTCATCCGCCTTATGCGGCTACCCTTAATGATGCGCCATACAAAACGCGTTTCAGTCTTTCCAAGTCAAGTCTTCTCCGTGTCGTCCGCGTCGTCCGTGTCCAATACTGATCACCTACGTACATAATGAAGCGGATTGCAAAAGTCAGTATTGGGACACGGAAAGCACGGACGACACGGATCGTTACCGATATGGGTGGCCCAATTTTTTTCGCTTATTAAACTGCTCGATCTCGGACCGCAATATCGCTGACTTATTTTATCCACGGGTTGGTTCGAGCTTGTAGGGGCAATGCGACTCGTGCTCCATTTTCCAAGTGTGAAACGGAGACCGCTGTGAGCATCTCGATTGTGGTTGCTGCTTCTTTTGCGTTGCACTGTGGCTCACGATTCCCTTCGATGGCGTTTAGTAAGTCGTTTCCACCTAATATATGTTTCGAGACTTGCTCTTCCAGTTTCGGTATCGGTTCCGGTCTGCCGATCCCCGCGGTGGAGATTGGAATCCATGATTCGGTTTTGTTTACTGGATGAAAGGGGCTGCCATGAAGCACATGAGCCAACGGTTCGCGATCGATTCGAAGGTCGATGATTCCTTCTGTCCCTATGATCTGGACACCAAAACCGGCGGCTGCGTTGCCTGCTTTTACGATTGAGTCAAAATAGGCGACGATACCGTTCTCCATCTCAAATCGGGCGTGAACTTCGTTGCCTGCGATAAGTCCAATTCCTTCCGCACCCTGAATTGCATCTGCTTGAGTCGCTGGTCGTCCATCGATCATGACGATTGCCGAACATGACTTTGGCGACCCAGCAAAATAGTTGACCAGGTTTACTAAGTGCCCGCCTAAGACCCAAAGATCTAGCATGCCTCCACGTGTGTCTTCCTTTC
>JAIYDQ010000265.1 GCA_027487375.1 Planctomycetaceae bacterium | reverse complement strand
GTATTGGTCCAAGGTAATCATCATCAGCACTGGATCGATGGTCATCCAACTGCAGACCTCATTGATTTGGACGAGAAGGGTCGTGCGTTAGAGGGTGTACTCGCTGTGCAAGTACACGTTGGACCCGCAATGAAAATCCAATATAAAGACTTCAAACTCAAAAAGCTCCCAGACGATCTCCCGCTCATTTCCGCAGTAGAAGCCAAGATTCCCGACGAAGCAGTCGGCGTAAGACCCCAAGCAAAACTACCCAAGAACTGGACACCACCGGTCTACGGTCAGTCAGCAAAATCGAAGTAAGGGTTCAAGCGCTTTCGAGTCATCTACATGACAAAGTCTTGTTAATTGCATTCCTAGAGAAAGGGTTGCCATTGCGTTCCATGCTTGGGCGCTTCGAGTGTCCGCGGTGGGAATGAATGCTTCTCAATCACGCACATGTAGGGATAGAAGTGGATCGAATGAATTGCGCGCTGCACGCCTGTTGCCGTATATCCTAAGACTCCATGGATTTGACCGCTGTCCCCGTTCAATCGGTGGACCAATCCCGTCGCAAACGCAGTGAAAAGATTCGATATGCCACAAGTATCTTCACAGACATAGACACTCCCTGCTGGCATTCGCGGGAGCATCTCCTCCAGCGTAACCATTTGTTGCTCCGGAGTATGACCACCATCATCGACCAACACATGAATCTCGGGAACGGCTTCGCAGAATCGCGACCAGAAGGAACGATCTTGCTGATCGCCAATGAATACTCGAATGCGATCGGACTCGTAACACCTACAAGCTTCTTCGATATCCACCCCAAATACGTGGCACTGATCGCCGAAGTATGAAAGCCACATCGGAAGGCTTCCGCCACTATAGATTCCAATCTCTAGGAAATTCAGAGGTTGATTGCGAAACTTGGAAAAGTGGCGATCGTAGACCTCAAAGTAGTGATTCCACTTCCAAACCCCCGGCCCAGTTTTGTATTCTGCGAAGTACTTCCAAAGTGGATTGGAAACGTCCGGCATTTTATTGCCGTTAGGAGTTGGCACATGATCAAACCGATTTTCAATGGAAAACCCGCGACAAAACTCAGGAAGAAAATCGACCGACTGAATGAAGATCTTCGGCTGACTGATGAACACCTTGCAGATGACGAGGAAGCGGCGGATGAAGTAGTTAAAATGATTCGCCGCTTTATATACCCTGTAGAAAGCCATTAGATATCCAAGAATTGTTGTGTGGAAAACCCCAGAAGCCAGTTATGTGGCTTAATCAAGCTTTGTTATTAAAAGCAAACGATAGCATGCGGGAATGAAACCAAAATCGTGAGATTTTCCAATATAACATCCCAGCATCGCATCCGAACTAATAATTAGTTTCACAGTTTGCTTCCGCAGCGAAACTCGACGAAGCTAAATTATTAAATACTTCCCAGTCAGACTTTTTGGGTTCGCGGCGATTGCTTCTGGTGTCCCGACTCCGACGATTTGGCCGCCAGCATCTCCACCGTCGGGGCCAAGATCGATGATCCAATCGCAGACTTTGATTAGGTCCATGTGGTGCTCGATGACAATCACCGTATTTCCAAGGTCGACTAAGTTTTGCAGGACACTTATCAATCGCCGCACATCTGCGATATGCAAACCGGTTGTTGGTTCGTCGAGCACATAAAGCGTCTTACCTGTAGAAACTCGCGATAGCTCGGTAGCAAGCTTGATCCGCTGTGCTTCGCCACCGCTGAGTGTATGACTGGGTTGGCCAAGCGACAGATACCCGAGGCCAACATCCACTAGCGCCTTTAAGATGCGTGACACCTTCGAGAAATTCTCAAAAAACACCGCCGCCTCAGCGATGCTCATTTGCAAAACATCAGCCGCGTTCTTGTCCTTGTATCGTACGGCAAGAGTGCTTGGATTGAAGCGGCGTCCACCGCAATGCGAACATTTCACGAAGATATCCGCAAGAAAACTCATTTCAATTTTCAACTGCCCTGCGCCTTGGCAATTCTCACATCTACCTTGCCCGGCGTTGAAACTAAATCTCCCTGCACTAAACCCGCGTTGTTTGGCGTCACGCGTTTGAGCGTAAACGTTTCGTATTTCGTCCCATAGTCCGGTATACGTGCTGGGCGTGCTTCGCGACGACCTTCCCAGCGACTTTTGGTCAATGACAATAAGCTTATCAATGGCGTCACAGCCTTCGATGGTTCCGAGCGATTGTTGCTTGGAGTCAATCATAAAAGGACTCACAGCGACCGGTCGTTTACTGTTCTTCAATACCTCTGCTTTGACAAGCGGCACAAGAGTCTCGTTGATGAGCGTACTCTTGCCGCTGCCGCTGACACCTGTGACTCCAATTAGCCTTCCTAGAGGAATCTCCACGTCAAGCGATTTGAGATTATGTCGCGAGGCGGATCTTATTGCGATTTTCGGAGTTGTTTTGTCCGTCAAGCGACGCTCGGGAATCTCAATCTTTTGTTCCCCGCGCAAATAGGCTCCGGTAAGCGATTCCTTTGCGAGGCTTACTTCTTCTGGCGTTCCGATAGCCATGATCTGGCCGCCAAGTGGGCCCGCTCCTGGCCCCATATCCACCAAGAGATCAGCGGCTCGCATCATCGCCTCGTCATGCTCGACAACTACCACCGTGTTGCGTTGATCACGTAGCTTAGTAATCGAATCGATCAATCGGTCGCTATCTCGCGGATGAAGCCCGATCGAAGGCTCGTCAAGTACATAGCAAACGCCGATTAGCCCCGACCCGATACTGGCCGCTAAACGCACTCGCTGAAGCTCACCACCGGAGAGGGTTTTGGCAGGACGATCCAAAGAAAGATAGCCTACTCCGACTTCGTTGAGAAATTGCGTGCGATGTAGCATCTCGGCAAGAATTGGTTTTGCGATCGACGCGGCTAGCTTACTAAAACTAGGTCCATCCAATTCCAGCCCTGATAGCCATACATGCGATTTCGCAATCGGCATTTGGGTGATCCTGTCGATTGACAGTCCGTTCAATTTCACGGCGAGTGATTCCTTGCGTAGCCTCGCTCCGTGGCAACTTGGGCACTTTTGCGCAACACTTTGTTCGTCTTCGTCATCAGTGTCGTCGCTTTCACTCTTCTTATTTGATACGGTTTGAACGTAACCAATACCGTCACAAACCTCGCATGCACCATGCGGGCTATTGAAACTGAAGATGCGAGGTTCCACTTCTGCGTAACTTATGCCGCACGCTGCACAAGCATACTTAGTCGAGAAAAGTCGCTCGATCGTCGTAAAGGTCTTTTCAACTGAGCTCGATGATCCACTTCCTGCGGATTTGGAATCCGAATCCGGAACCGCAATCGACGCAGACAACAATCCGTCAGATAACTTTAATGCGAGGGTGACCCCAGCAAACAAGCGCTCGAACGAATCCGAACGCAGAACCAATCGATCACAGACCGCATCAATGGAATGGTTTTTTCGAACTTCCAATTGTGGTGGCGACTCAATTTCGATCAGTTCGCCATCGACACGAGCTCGCAACAAACCCGCCTTGCTCATCTTTTCGAACACGTCGACATGGCTACCCTTTCGATCTCGAACAATCGGAGCCATTAATGTCAATCGTGTTACCTCAGGATAGCTAGAGAGAGCTTGGACCATCTCGTCTGCAGATTGTTGCAAAATTGGTGCGTGACACTTGTAACAGTGCACTATTCCAACACGAGCCATCAGAAGTCGCAGATAATCATACACCTCAGCAATGGTTGCGAGGGTGCTTCGCGGATTGAGGGCCGATTGACGTTGGTCTATGCACAATGTTGGCTGCAGACCAAGAACCGAATCCATGTCTGGCCGAGGCATCGAATCGACAAACTGTCGCGCGTAAGGCGAAAGACTATCGATGTACTGCCGCTGCCCTTCTGAATAAAGCGTGTCGAAAGCAAGCGAGCTTTTTCCGCTACCGCTGACTCCCGTGATAACCGTGAAGCTACCGTGTGGAATGTCTAGATCTACATTCTTGAGGTTATGAGTTCGTGCACCGCGGATGGCGATGACGCTCTTGTGCGGCTGAACTACCCTCGAGTTGGCAATCCCTGAGCCGCACGAGCTAGCCTCGAGTGATTCACCCGAGCTGTCGTCGCTAGTGAGGGGAGTTGCTTGGCAATCGCTAGGCGAACCAATACCCGTGGCTAGCGCCATCGGCTCAGGAGTGGATTTACTTTTGCTACTTTTTCGAGGCATTCAAAAAGCCGGGGCCGATCCAATCGAGAAAACATCTTGCAGATCATGTCTCCTACAAGATAGCTCTACCCAGGCATTTGGTACATCGCATTCGATACGTAGCAGCGTCTCTCCGCAGACGCGCATGGTTTCGCTCGGTTCACGGAGAGAGCCTGACCTACTGCACGCAGTTAGCGTCTCTCCGCGGACGCATGAACGCCTTTCCTGGGGCTGCGGAGAGCCCCAGCTACGTGCATACTAAATCGAATCGAGGCCGCGCATAGTTCCTGTTGAAGTGGCGAATCGATCGGCTTCTAGCCCCATGCGCTGTAGCATCGACACGAAAAGATTTGGAAGCGGATAGTTGTCTTGCGTGTCAAATGCAAGATGCTGCCCATGCCTGAATCCACCGCCCGCGAACAAAACTGGTAAGTTCGTCGTCACGTGTGTGTTCGCATTACCGAGATTGCTACCGTAGACGATCATGGTTCGATCAAGGAGAGTTTCATTTCCCTCCTTGACACCTTTCAAATTCGAGAACAGCTCATCGAGCAACCTCATGTGCCACTGGTCGATGGCTTCTAGCTGCTGAAGCTTCTTCTGATTCTTTCCATGGTGAGACAGGTTGTGATAACCTTCTTGGATATCGGCCCCTTGGACTTCGATGGTTGGCGAGTTGACGCTATCGAGCAGCAGAGTAATCGCGCGCGTCGAATCGGTTTCGAGAGCTAGTTTCGACATGTCGTAAAGCAGTCGAACCTTTTCCATGTACTCCTTGGGATCGCTTGGATCTAAAGGAGCTGGAGCCAATGTTTTTGGTTTTGGAACTTCTTCCCACTTTTCAGAGGCTTCCAAACGCAACTCGAGCTCACGTACGGCAGTCAAGTATTGGTCGACGCGATCTCGATCCTTTGGCCCTAGTGTACGTACAAGATCTTTTGTTTGACCTTCGACTGCGTCCATGATGCTCTTGCCAACTTCAAGCTTTTGCAGCTGTTCGCGAATCTCTTTCTCAGAGCCTTGCAAGAATAGCTGTTTGTAAACGCTCGATGGTTTTTCTTCGCATGGGATCAATACTCCAGCACCAGTCCAAGATAAACTCCGCTGACCTTTCTGAACGTTTACCCCAAGCGTTAGGGATGGAAAGCGAGTCAAATGCCCAACGCGTTCGGCGATGTATTGATCAAGCGAAATTGTGTTGCGAAAGCCACCGCTTCCTGGATGAGGAGCGGCAGTAAGGAAGCAAATGTCGGCTGGATGTCCACCATCGACGTCGGGATGTGAGACACCGCTGAAGACCGTAAAGTCATCACGATGTTTTTCGAGAAGCTTCAGATAGGGTGAAAGCTCGTATTGACTCCCGGATGTGCTGGGAAAAAACTGTTCGGGTAATAGCCCTAGGTTATTACAGATCCCTAGCATTCTCCGAGGCGGATTATTCACATCAAATTGACTTTTCTGAGATGCCGTCGCAACAGCCGGAAGCATCGCATCCAATAGCGGCAGCGAAATCCCTACTCCGACACCTCGTAGAAAAGTTCGGCGCGGAAGAGATTTGTTTTTGAGTGATGTAGACATGGCTGAATCTCGCTCTAAGAGTCGCTAACTATTTGTTTAAGAATAAGTTGCTGGTAACGATCTCGGTAATGATGGATTGTACACGGTAATCATCTTTCGATAGACGATCTAACATTTGGTCGACCTCGACACGATCGCTAAAACGCATAGGGGCACCGGTCGCGAAAACGGTCAATTGTTGAAGCAGATTTTTAGCGATGGCGCGCTCATCATCGACGAGCAGTTTTTTTACTTGATTGATATCAGAGAATGCTTTTCCATTGGGCAGGTTTCCGGACGCGTCGACCGGCGGACCTTTTCTGAAGGTAAATGGCTGGCCATTTTTCCCGACGCCTTCTATCGGCTCACCCTCGTCACCCAAGCTTCGGTAGTGACCGCGCCAGCCACCAGCCACATCAAAATTTTCCAACGCAAAACCGACTGGGTCGATGATCGCATGGCAGCTATTACAACTGGTGTCAGCGCGATGCAATTCCAGTTGCTGCCGAATGGTGGTCGCACCTCGCGTGTCGGGTTCGACGGCCGGAACACTTTTCGGCGGTGGAGGGTTCTTGATTCCAAGAAGGCGTTCGTTGACCCACGCTCCTCGAACAACGGGCGAAGTTGTCGTCCCATTAGCGGTAACCTTCAAGATACTTGCATGAGTCAAGATTCCTCCACGAGGACTCTCCTCCGGAATCGCGACCCGACGCATGGCCACTCCCTGAACTCCTGGAATGTGATAATGCTTTGCAAGTCGCTCATTGAGGAACGCAAAGTCTGAATCAATCAGATTTCGCCCTGGCAAGTTTTCACGAATCAGCTCTCGAAAAAACAGTTGAGTTTCATTCAAAGCCGCATCCACCAACGAATCATCTAGGTAATAGTCCGGATAAAGGCGTTCATCTGGCGAGGTATCATTGATCTTGCGAAGGTCAAGCCAGTAGGCCAAAAACGCATCCACGAATTGCATCGATCGTTGATCATCAAGCAACCGACGAACTTGCTGTTTCAAAACGGCTTTATCACTGAGCCTTCCATCTTCGGCAAGTTTGCGGAGCTCTGCGTCTGGAAGACTGTTCCACAGAAAGAGACTTAATCGCGTTGCAATCGCGGAATCTTCTAGCTGGCCAACACGTTCTTCCAAGCAAAGGAACTCAGGCGAGCAAAGGATCGCGGTGTAACCTGCGAACATCGCTTCTTGAAAAGGCATTTTCAAAGCCAGTGCGGAGTCGACAACTTTCGTAAAACGCTCCACCTCTTCAGCATCCACAGGACGATGATACGCGGACTTCAGAAAGCCGGACAAAAGCCGCTTCGCATCTTCAATCGGCTCCTTGGAATCCACACTGAATCCCGAATTCGTTTTAGAAATTTTCAGATCACCAAAGAGCCTCTTTTGACCTTCGGTAGGCCATTGCTCAAAGATTGGTCCATCGGCTTCCATGTAGCTAAAAGCAACTCCCGGCATACCATCTTTCTCGGCTAGCGGGTTTCGGAAGTTCGGAGGACGCGAGCGAAACAAGCGAACCGCGTCGGGCTGAATCGATTCGCCCTTCAGCAAATAAACATCCAACTCTTGAACCGACGGTTCAATTTGAAAATCAAACTCACCTAGCTTTCGCAGCTGGCGAGGCGGCGAGACCGAGTAGATCGCAACTGGTTCTGAGCGCCGACCAACGGAAATCTTTTCGCGCACGGGCCGCCACCACTTTTTCTCTTCTCCCGCCGCCCAAAACGTATAGCCTTTGAAACGAAGAATGTACCGACCTGCCATTGGGGCTTTGAATGCGCTGAATCGAAGCTCGATCGGTTCGTAGCTACTGGCTACCACACCAAAGGACTCACGTTCTCGTTGTTGCGGATCACTGTCGCCAACGGTAAAGCGAGGCTTGTCTGGATCAAGTGCATCTAAGTCAGCTTCATAGTCAATCAGCGGAAACACTGCTCGTTCGGGACTTCGATTGAATTCGCTAAACCGTAGCTTCCCTTTGAAGCCACCATCTTCACGAGCGTAGTATCGAGTGACCTTGCGCTCGGGCGCTTCAGGCTTGTTAGCTGCCACTTCGCGCAACGCGTAGTCTGCGGCTTGCATGTAACGAGCAAGGTTCACATGCGACGTATCCAGCGCTTCGCCAATCTTATTGAATCGCTGTTGCTCGCCATCTTCAGGAAGAATGGTCTTCAATTGCAACCACGGAGCATTGAGAAGGTCACGAAGGCTGTTCTCGTACTCATAGCGATTCATTCGTCGCCAGACAGAACGACCGGTAGGAATTACCGATTGACGATCTATCGCAACGATCTGGTCAAATAGGGTTTTTAATATCGGATGAATTTGCTCCTTCGTCAATTTGCTTTTCGGGGGCATCTCACCAGCGACAACGCGATCATGGATCTTGATCCAAATATCCAGATCTTGCTGAGTTGGTTCCTTATTCGCATACGATGTCAAATCAAAACCGCCTTCTGGCGAATCTGTGGAATGGCAATCGATGCACTGATCCTGGATAAATTTTCTTACGTGAACGCCGTTAAACGCATTGGTTGATGGCTGCTGAGCATAAAGGCATACATCAAAATGCGCATCGAAAACAGCCAAAAACAAAACAGATAACACGTAGCACCAAATAGGTTGGCGCATAGAGCAACTCCGGAAGGCGGGGAAATCACAGGCGGGGGGCGGGAGAGGCTCTACGTGAGTAAATCCCACAGAAACCTCATCTTGAAGTATATCCGAACCAACCCCGTTTCGCAATTTCGACTGCTATTTATCTAACGTAGTTGGATAGCGTTAGATTAGCGCTGGAGTTCAGGCTTTAGCCGCTTTTGACTAATCCGAGGTGCTCGGCGCCTAAAGGCTGTACTCCAACATGGTTGCGATCGATTATCGTGCTCAATCGGGCGTTGTCCAACTAGTAATTCTCGATTCTAGAGCTCCTAGTAGCTGAATTCGCAAGGACTCATACGTCCCAAGAAACAAAGGGAACATCTGCGGCTTTCAGGCAGAAGGGTTCTAGCTACCGAGATCCCGCACGCACGTTCGAAGTTCGTACTTGAACTTCCTCTGCGAAAACATCCTCAAAGTGGACACTTTCAAATCGCTCATTTGCAATCATGTTGCTATCGGTTGTCGCAGAGACAACCGGTGCAGCTTTACCAATCTGCTGGTGCGGGTTGAGTGGCAGAATTTTCGATGGGCCCAAATTCGGAATTTCTAATGTCGGCACGCCTTCGCTTCGAGACGTACTAACAATCTCTGGGGGCTGAATCGAAGCAGCAGGAACGACTCGACTTTTTGCTTTCCCAACTTTTCCAAGGAGATAGTTTTCGGCAGGTTGCGTTGCCATACGATGCTCTTGAATCAGACTCTCTAAGTGTTCTTGGAGTATGCGACGAACTTCAAGGATGGCGCGAGGTTTTCGATGGATGTCTTGATGAGCCGACTCGACAACAATTTCATCGGGGACGTCCTCCAGGTGAGCGCTGTTGATGTCTACAACGCCGTCCCCTGGCGAATGAAGCCGATTGAATACGCTACTATCTGATTTCACCCCAACAATATTATTGTATCGGACCCAAGGAGCCCTTGCGGCGCGGAGCATCGCGGGAAAAATCGGCGATTGTGGCGAAAGCGAATCGATACTTGTCGTCACTGTCAGCATCTCGGTATCTCGAAAGACGCCTGGGTTTTGGCGCACGATACTGTTTCCTGCGTCTGTAATCGATTGAGGAAGCTTGATGACCTTGCGACTGAGCCAACGTGTTGCATCATTCGCAAACTCGCTTCCCCGATGCGGCGTTCCGATAGTAACCACTCGACGAATTGAAGGATTGGGCTCGAAGAACAATGCTTCCTGGAGGGCTTTGACTTCTTGCTCACTCCCTTTGACTTCACTGAACGGCTTATCGCTAAGCACGCGCCAAAACTCATCACCGCTCTGTAGCGTTTGCATTCGACTTACCAGTCCACCCATACTGTGGCCGACTAAGACCATATGGTCCATACTGGTATGTTGCCTTCCTGGATCAATACGTTTCCGTAAGTCGGCAAGATCTGAACGCATCTGAGTCGCGCTAATCCAAAATGGCTGGCCTGTTGGATATTGGTAAAACCAGAACTGATAATTCTGTCGCAACTCCTCGAAGCTTCTTAAGTCATTGAACATCGGCATCCACGTCAATGGACTCGACCAAAGTCCATGGACCATGACAACGGGAATTCGATGAGGATCGTATGGCTCCAACATGTAGATACCGCGGAGGTTTTCTACTTTGTTGGGATTGATAAGACCAAGTGTTCCATTCGTTTGCTCCCGGAATTGTGGGTTGTCCAAAAAGAAACCCAAGGGTGTGCTCAAGTCGCTCTGAAGAGGCACGCGGCGATCAGCCAATCGAATATCAGTTGCGACCAGCGGATCATGCAGCTCGAGCACACATGGATAACGATGTGAAGATGAATTCTGAGGGCGAATCGAGGGCGAAGTAACTCGCAAGACAGCAGTAACCGGAAACGACAACCCTTCAGGATAATAACCTTCAGCCGCTTCAGCCGCATCATGCTTCTTCCTTACTGCAATCAGCGGAACACCGATACCGTAACCAACATTGGTTGTATCCAGCCCCTCGACTTTATAGTCATTGCAAAACTCGAAGCGATCGAAATCTTCATCGTGCCACGAACCGGTCGCCATGACTTGAACACCGTATTTCCGCTCAGCGGTTTCGATGCGGTAGGTATTACCAGGCTTCAACCCGCCACGACGATTTACCAATCGCAACGTTGCTTCTAACGCCGAGTTGTAAACATCGCACGCACCACGAAACTGTGGGTCATACGGATTGCGAGTGTAATCCAACTCGGAGCAAAACAGATAGATATATGCGTTACTGACCGCAACCGAATACATATCGAGTGCCTTACTCATGTTCTTCGACTTCTCTGCGCGGACTCCGAGAATGTAAGCCAGTTCGGAAACCGCGTAAACTTTCTCAGCACCTTTTTCGCTCACGGCGAGATCTTGAAGCTGAATTAAACACGCGTCCGGTTCGCGCTTATACAAGTCCTGTAACGCATAATGGTGAAGTAGCGTTTCGGTACGAGCGCTCACTTGCGGACCTGTCTTAGAAACAAGGTTCAGCTGCGCCGCCAAAGGATTCATCGGGTTTTCACGAAGGGATACAAACTTCTGTGCCGCGCAGCCGCCAACGACACACAGTACATTGGCCAGGAGCAACACTCCCACCAACGTCCGCGTTTTAGACTGGATCGTATTGATGAAACAACCAATGGAATCCATTCGACCTGGCGATTCCCTCTTTCAGTACTGAAAAAACCAAGAATGCAACCCTTCACTTCATCCCTGTAAGCGTGGGGACCGTAGCAAATTTCCCCCCCATACCTCAACGTCAGATTGCCGCACTCGATAAACGAAGGATTTAATTCGGACATCTTTGCCAAATAAGTTTCGACTTGGCACGGCAAGTCACAATTTCAAGTTGGGTAATGAGCCGTGAGCTCCGGGTTTTCTCAGAGTTACCTGGAGCTAGCACTCAACGGCACTTACGTTGTATTTGCGAGATTGAAAACAATGTCGAACATCGAACAAGGAATGTCGAAATCCGAACGAAACCATGCATTACTTCGTTCTTCGACATTCCTTGTTCGGTGCTCAATACTCAAACGAAGCAGAAAGTGAGTGCCTTGTAAGCTAGAGGTCACGGCTCATTCACTATTATTGAAGAATTGACTTGTCATGTTCGATTAGGCACCGAAATTTCCAAACCGTACCAAGTCGCGTATATCTTCCAATTTTCCAAAACGGAAAAATCGCTCAGAGCCCGTAAAGATGCACGATTTTGTATTAAATACCTCCCAAAGCAAGTTTACTCACCGCAATAAGTTTGCTATAAATCGGCCTCAATTGTTAAGGTTTCGATCACGATTGATGAATACATTTGAACAAGCGATTGCCCTTATACTTTTGTAGAAACTATCCCTTTACCGTGGAGCTGCATAGATGGCAGGTTTGCTAGCACCAAGCGCCAATTTGAATTGCGTATGCTTAGTTGATGATGACGATTCAATGCGAGAATCGCTGGAATTCGTCCTTACCAAAGCTGGGTTTGAAGTTCATTCGTTTTCGTCGCCTTATGAGTTTTTAGACAACTTTTCCGGAGAGGATTTTGGGTGCCTCGTGCTGGACCTCAAGATGCCGGGAATGACTGGGTTAGAACTTGCCGAGACACTGAAACAGCGAGGAATCAATCGCCCGTTTTTGATGCTGACCGGATATGCGACAGTGTCCACCGCAGTTCACGCGATGCGCTCAGGAGCATGTGACTTTATCGAAAAACCGGTTGAGCACACTCGGTTGATCGAATGTGTTCAAAACGCCATTCATCAAGGGCGCTCCGACAGAAGTGCTGAGTCGGCCCGTATGAGAATTGATCTTCCGGAGAATCTTCTCACCCTCCGAGAAAGACAAATCATGAGCTTGGTCGTCGACGGTTTTCTCTCGAAGCAGATTGCCAATCAGCTAGGCATTAGTATTAAGACGGTCGACGTCCATCGAAGCAACAGCATGAAGAAGCTCGGCGTTACAACGGTTGCACAACTGATGAAAAAAGTCATTTCCCCAATCCCTTGATACCGCATCAATGTGATCCGTAAGGGATGTTGGTTGATAAGCGTTTTTGATCAGTCGCAAGCATGGAAGCGGAGGGTGAACTCCAATCCGCCATTATCGCCCCGAGCAACATCGATCTGGCCTTTATGTTGCTCAACAATCGATTTGCTGATATTCAACCCAAGCCCAAGACCTGTTGGCTTGCTTGTGTAATACGGCTGAAACATTTGGGCTAACTGGCTGTCATCTGCTCCCAGTCCGTTATCGGAAATCTTCAGCACGACAAAATCGTCATCTTGATAACTACGAATCTGAACAATTCTTGGGCCGGGCACTAAGTTCACAAGAGCCTCAACAGCGTTCTTGAGCAGATTAACCACGACCTGCTGAATCTGGATTGGATCACCGTGTATGTTGGGCAAGCCATCCTGCAATTTAAACTTGACTTCGACTTCGTGAATTTGAAAGTCAAACTGCACAAGCTTCGTGGTTTCAATCACTAACGCATTCAGATCGATGTACTGCGTTTCGACAGGAAGTCGTGCAACAAATCTTCGGAGTCTTCTAAGTATTTCGCTTGCTCGCAACGCTTGGCACTGCACTTCGGTCAGCGTTCCCGACATTTCTGCCGGATCGATTTTCTTATTGTGCCCAGTGCCAACTGAAAGCAGCAAGCCACCAACGTAATTCGAAATTGCTCCAAGCGGCTGATTGATTTCGTGAGCAAGCACGGCAGCCATTTGTCCAATTGCTGCGTTACGTTGGAAATGTGAAAGGATTGCTAGATCCTGATGGACTTTTTCCTGAAGTCGCTTTTTCTCGGTGATATCTCGAAAGTCGATCATGTTTACGCCGGGAACCACACTTGCTATCGCAACAAAGGTCGCATCTCTTACGAGTCCAGCTCGAGTTTTCAACTTCACTTCGCCCATCATCTTTTTCTGATCTCGAAAGTCCCCCCAATATCTCTCGAAATCCGCTTCATCGGAGCTCTCAATGAGACTGCGAAGATGTATCCCACGAAGATCCGATCGAGGAATTGAAAATTGATTCACAGCCGCACCGTTTGCATCGATGCAAAAACCATCATCATCTAACAACACAATTGCGTTCAAAGAATTTTCGAAGAGAGACTGCCAACGATTCGCTGCGAGAAACCGCGAGATAGTGTTCCCAATCAGTTTCGATACGGAGCCCAAAAACACTTCCTCATTCTCGCGAAACACCCGAGGCTTTTTCGTTGTCAAAAGCATGCAATACATCGAATGCGATGGATCAGATGATTTCATTTCGACTCGATAAACAGAATCGAAGGCATTCCCCGACGCTTCCGCATTACTCCTCTCGGAAACGCGATCGAGCACACTCTCATCTACAAAACGACAGTCGTCCACTCGGAGTGCGCGCGCGACGCATGGCCGGATCGACTCCAAAAAGGTATCGATGCAATTTGCCTCCAACCCCAAGGAACCAATTTGTGCGAGCACCGCTTGCTGATTTGCAAAGGTTCTTAGCGCGTGCTGCGTTTCGCGCTCACGTGTGATATCCGAGAAGGTGAAAACGAATCCGATAATACGATTCGAAGTATCAAGAATTGGCGATAGACGATAACGTACTGGCAATCTAACCCAAAGCTTCTTAGAGTCCTTCGATTCGCTGGAGATACGACGTAATCTGCTTTGCCCAGTAATACTTCCTCCCGATTGAGCGTGATTTAGATTATCTGCAATCGCTTTGCAATTTCTACGAACGAAAAGAAAGTCGAGTGACTGAGCCCCATAAAAAAAACGTTCATGTCCTCCAAGCAGTTCAACGGCGTGACGATTCCAATAGATCATCTCATAATTGAGATTGGTAGCGATTACACCATCCTCGATTACGTCTAGAACTCGTAAATGAAAACGAATTTCCCCCTCGGCACGCGTAAGCACTTCATGCAAATACTCTGTCGCTGCAAAATGAACGCGTTCGATGAGAACGTGAAGGTCTTCCGACTTTTCCACGTATCCAAGCACACCGAGATTAACACCTTCTTTGGCACTCGCGAAAGTGCCATCCGCAGAGTGAATGATAACTCGAGTATGCTTTGAATTAGCGTTCAGATCCCGAATCAATGCCAAGCCACTCGTATCGGGCAACCCCAGGTCAATAATTGCGATCGCAAACTCGCGCTCACGGATTGCTTGGCTCGCTTCAGTCGCGCTCGATACCGTGGTCACCAAAAAGGATTCACGTTCTAACCGATGCCGTATCAACTTTTGCTGAAATAAATCGTCTTCAACTAATAGGATATTCAGTTGAGTCGGGCCGTCGCTATGACCACGCATGCCAAATCACCTTTCGCTACAAAACTCATGCCATGTTACTGGCAGACAGTATAGCGACTCAGGACCTTCTCGGCTTTAGCGTTGTGTTCCATCCATTCATGAAGCGCGACCCACCATCGATCGATTTTTTCGAAGGCTCGATCGACAGAATCGGTAATAATCGCGGGATCTTTTATCGGCTTGAAGATACAACCTTCAGCGCCAAGGGAAATAGATTGCAGAACTGTTCCAATGGAAACTAAAGCCGTGCACATGATGACCTGAATACCTGCGTCGTGACGCTTGATATCCGCAAGCAGTGTCAATCCATCCTTGATGGGCATATCGATATCCAACAGTACCACACGGGCTCCACAATCGAACAACCTAGCGATCGCCGTCGTTGGATCGGACACAGAAACAACATGCACCCCGTGCTTAAAAAGCGTCCTCGACACAAGTCGCAGAATTGCGGGATCGTCATCGACATGCATAACTATTTTGGAATATTCCATGGCTTCAACTTTGGAATGCGTTAGTAATGGGAGATCAAATTTACTCGACAGTACTGCTAATATTCTTGCCCCGGTGCCGCATTCGGATAACGACCGCTGGAATAATTAGCCAAAGTAGCCCTTTGATCGTGAAAAAAGCGATTGTCGCTAAACTCAGAATCAATGAGTTGTTCAAAAATTGTTGCAATAGTTCCATGATCAGAATCCTTTTTACTGAAAAATAGAATTAATAGATTATCCAACACAATCCAAGACTTAAGAAAAAAGCCACCCATAATTTCACTCGATTGCACAGATTAATGACCAAACAACTTACACCTTGGTAGGCCAAGTTTCGGGAAGTACTATCACGCTACGCGGACCACACGCAATAAGTCACCCCAAGCGTCATCTTCGATACATTCGTCTCTCTTGACGCGATCGCGGATGTTTAACTCGTCAATGGATTTCACCACCGAATCCAATTCACCCAAGAGATTTTCTTCTAACGATATTTCTGCGCTTCGGTAATCCGCAGCACCCTCGCCG
>JAIYDQ010000037.1 GCA_027487375.1 Planctomycetaceae bacterium | reverse complement strand
CATCGCAGCTTGAACCGGTGTTCGCCCTCCTTTTTTGGAGTTGCAGTGGGTGCAACTGCATACGACATTTTCCCAAGATGTTCGACCGCCTTGCGATCGAGGGACGACGTGATCTAAGCTCAGTTGACTAATAGGCTTGCTTTGCCCGCAGTATTGGCAACGGTAACCGTCTCGGGCAAATAGATTCTTGCGGTTAAATCGCACTGTTGACTTCGGCACCTTATCGTAAAGCACCAGTCGCACGATTCTGGGAACTTGGAGTTCCTGATGTGGCGTCCTTAGATAGTCCTCACCAGGTTGCTTTTCCAATGCGTGTAATTGAGAAAGCTCGCACCAGTTCTCGAAGTCGTAGTTGGTGTAGGAGTCTTGTTCAATGGTGATGGCTTCTGCACATCCGCGATAGAGTAACGTCATTGCGCGACGAACGTCGACGACGCGAACCGGCATGTAAAACCGATTCAAGACCAACACGCTACAATCTAAACTAGAGCTTTCACTCATCAGACCGGATCCTCCCTCTATCGCAAGAGACCTTCACCTTTGGTAGCCAACTGGAAGACTATCTTAACCTACCGCCACACATCCCGTACACGCTTTGAAAGCGCATTCTGTAACTTCTACGCAAATTCTTCATCAGTAAACACAAAAAATTTTTCTCTTGAAACACAAGAAACGATAAGCAATGGATTACTTTCGCAGGCAGTGCAAAGGCATTGTTGTTTTACAGACGCTTTTGTTTTTCCATGGGTTCGTCTGGGTAGGTGTCTGGGCGAGTTTAGCAATCGGTCAACAGGTACCGACTTCAGGGCAAACGCAACAGACAGTAAATCCACCTGCGAGGTTGTTCAAAGCTGTCGCAGGTAAACCGTTTGGAGTCGCTTCGATGTCGATTCCGATTGGGACCGTCGAAGCGGGCAGGATCCCACGTGTCCTGGTCTCGGATAGTGAGGGAAGAATTTTTTATCCTGCGGTGGACTTGGAACCAGTCCAATATCTTGAGGATGGAACAATCGTTGGATCCATCAGCCCCCGGCCAATGCGAGCCGAACGAGAAGTGGGGCGAGGCGGATTAGTGGACCGGCTACGAAACGTGATTCGTCAATCGCAGGAAGTCATTGATCCACCGCGAGTTCTCCGCATCCAGTTCTTGTTTGTTGGTGACGCGCCTTTGCAAATTCATCTTGCGGGTGATTACACACTGGACACCGTCGTTATACCTGAGCCGACGGCGACAGCGACGGGTGGCAGTGTTGGAAAACTAAGTGAGTCGTCACCCGCGGCTAGCGCCATCGGCTCAGGGCAAGGAGTGGCGTCTGGCCGTGGAATCCATCGAGTATTGTTGGAGCGATGGTGGGACGGCTATGCGAATCAAGCTCAACGGCAGTTAGAGGCGAGTGACTATCCGCCTGGGATCGAAACGTATCTCTGCGAAATGTTAGCTTCGCGTCTCGATCTTCCACCGCGCGAGCTTCGAAGCAATCGCGAAATTGCGAAAGCTCAACGTGATGTTCCGTTGTCGACGCTGGAGTTACTGGGTGGAGTAGAGAGTCTGCGCGATGATGTGATGCGCGCTTCCCTGCGGCCGTCGAAGACAGCTTTTGTTAGAGAGCGGGTGGCTGGCAACGAGTCCGTCACGGTAGACCGAGAAGCGAGAAATGCCGGGGGGAACCCAAGGCAAGCGCCTTCGGCTCAGAGGAGCCAAGCTATGGTGCCCTTGCCACCGCCACCACTTTGGAACGAACCGGTCGTGCCTTTTTTGCCCAATGATGTTCCGATCGAAAGTATCGCTAGTCACGTGCCGCCCGAATGCTTCTACATTCGATTCGAAAGGTTTGCGAATTATTTGTGGTTTCAGCAGCTAACCGAAGCTCAAGGTCGCGGCATTTCGCAAATGATCATGCTGCGAGGCATCGATTACCAATCAGATAAACGCGTCGAGCGGATGCTGAATACGAAAACAACGGCACTCGCGAAACTGTTTGGCGATGCGATCATTCAAGACATTGCGTTGATAGGTTTGGATCTCTACATGCAAGACGGTCCCGCGATGGGCGTTCTTTTCGAGTCGTCCAGTCCAGATCTGCTAATGCAATCGCTTGATGGAGAGCGCACGGCAACGGCCTCTGCGGAAAAGGACCGGGGAGTTGCTCTGGAAGAGATGGAAATGCTGGGCTCGAAAGTCACCTTCTTGAGTTCGCCCGATAATCGCATTCGATCGTTTCGGGCACGTGCTGGTAATCACATTCTCATTACCACGAGTAAAACTCTCTGCAAACGATTCTTGGAAGTGGATCAAGGAAGTCCGTCGATGGCTTCAAGTCCTTCATTCCAGTACGCTCGATTGAGTATGCCGCTGAAGAACGAGTACTCGCTGTTCGCATTTTTCTCGCCGCAGTTTTTTCGATCGCTAGTCTCACCACAATACACGATCGAACTGCGACGACGTTTTCGAGCGATTGCTCACTTGCAATTGGCTGAGATGGCTTCGTTAGTCGATCAACACGAAACCAAAGCAGGCATCGACTTTAATTCCGAACCTAACGTCGCTCGCAGTAAACCTGCGGCGTCTTCTTCAAAATCTTCGGCGATCAATATCCCGTCCTTCATGGACAAAAAACTTCTTCCGCCATGGTTTTTGGCTGCGACACCGGAGAGTCAACCGATCTATCAGTTCGATGGACCGGCTTCAATACAATCGGACAATCAATCAAATCGGGATGATCAGGCTCCGCGCGGGCGATGGATTGATTCGCTTCGTGGTGCTCGCGGGAGCTTTATTCCAATACCTGACATCGAGTTGTTGGACTGCTCGCCTGAGGAAGCCGCATCGTATGTCGAGCAGTCGTCCTACTACGTTAGTCACTGGCAGCAAACAGATCCTTTGGCTGTCGGCGTGAGGCGGTTTGCTCATCCAACGTCAGGCACGATGGAACGCCTTGCGATCGAAGCCTACGTTGCACCGTTTGGACGCGATAAATATGGATGGCTTTCGCAAGTTCTTGCTCCACCGGTTCGCACGCGGATCGAGTTGCCTGCTGATGATATGGTGAACCTCCAAGTTCATATGTCAGGCCAATCACTTTTGGGACTGGCACCAGTGCAGGATCACGTTCTTTTCTCAGGAGTGAAAGATATGATTCCGCCCCCTCCGAACGCAAAGCTGAAGCTGATTGAAACTCTTCGAACGCTTCAGATGACACCTGGGTATTTGGGAGCTTGGCCTCTTCCGGGTTACTTGGATCGATTGCCGTTGGGATTGGGGGGGGGAATGCCGGATCCTTACGGATTCTCGCGATTGCTGTTGGGGGCGTGGCGTTGGCAGGGCAATGGGTTCAGTGTTCTCTCGTTCGATCGTGGTATTTTGGAACGCTCGGTGCCTACACTCCAAGCGGTACCCGCAAAGGATCCCGCTCAAGCTCGAGCAACCATCGCCGACCTCGAGAACAGTAAGCTTTCGACCTGGATTAACACCTACTGGTACCGACGTGGGTTGCAAGGTTCACGTGGCAACGCACGACTTCTGGATACAATCCAAACGCAGTTTCAGATCCCCGCATTGGAGTCGAAAGATGTTGCCGAGCGATTGATCGATGGAGTCGTTCAGTGTCCACTCGGAGGCCAGTACGCCATGACTTCTACGGACAAAAACAAAGCTGCTAATGCAATGTGGTCTAGTTCCGCCTGGCCTGTGAATCCCGCTTCGATCAGTCCTCAGCCTATTCGGCAAAGCTTGCCGCCATCGCGCCCGTATGCCGCTGGCCTTGAGATGAATCCTGAGACGGCGTTCCCTCCTGCCGATTATCGAGCTCCTTGGTTAGGATGGTTTCGCGGCGGCCAAATCCATGTGACTCAACTTTCAAACCAGCTGATTCTTGTTGGTCAAGTAGACTTGGAAAAGCTTCCGCCGGTGCCCCTTTCGAAGTCCGAGGCGGGCTCGCAAAAGGTATTACCACCGATGAACTTTGACCTCTTCAGCGTTCCATTTAATATCTTTGGTGGTGCAAAACAAAGCGATGCACCGGAGAAGAAATCAGACAAGAAAAGCGAAGAGCTGAAAGCGAAAGAGTTTTAGTTATGTAGCGGTGTCTCTCCGCAGACACCTGAATTTTACTTGCTTGAACCTTTTATCTCGGAACGCGACTTGGAATTAAATTCAATCCTACTCGTACTTGTGCTCCAATCACACAATCGAGTACGAGTACCGCGAATAGCTGAGTACGAGCACGAAAGGGGGACGAGTGAATATTTTGATTCAGATAAAGGTGATTGACGAGTTGTGTCGAATTCGAAATGCAAGTCCGCGGAGAGACTTGCCTACGTGTTGGCCGCTCGTGTTTAAAATCCGGCTGCTTTGTTTTGCGGGATTTCGGTTGCAGGTTCTTCGCTCGGAATGGTTGCGACGGGCTTAAATGTTGCGATGGTTGGCGTATTCAACTCGATCGCTCGTTGCGGTAACTTGCCACTGATGATTCGCACATCGTAGCCCATCGAGACCAATCTACCTGCGTGCGACGAAGGGATGCGGCTGCGCACAAAGACGTGATCATCGTCATATTGTTTGGAAAGGACTTCGCTGACGGAGGACAGCCAAGCGGCAGTTTTTCCGTCCGAAGGTGGAAGTCTGACTTCTAGTTCCACAAAGTCGTGAGTCAGGGCAGACGAAACGGCTAGCGACATCATGCTGAAGCCTTCTCGAGTAAATGCGCTAATGGGGATAGCGTTTGGATATCGAGCTTGAACCACTTTGACGCGTTCGGCCGCACCCGGGCGGTCTATTTTGTTTAAAATCAGAAGCGTGTCCTTCTCGTCAATGTCCAGGTCTCGCAAAACTTTGTAGACAGAGGAGATTTGGTCCAAAACGGCTTCGTTACTTGCGTCGGCAATATGCATTAGAAGGTCAGCTTGTCGAGCCTCTTCCAACGTTGCGCGGAAGGAAGCGATTAATCGGTGGGGAAGGTCTCGAATGAAACCGACGGTGTCGCTGAGCAAGATGGGCCCCCAACCGGGTAGCATCCAACGTCGTGTTCGGGTGTCAAGCGTGGCAAACAGTTTATCAACGGCTTCCACATCGGCGTTGGTCAACGCGTTCATCAAGGTGCTTTTGCCCGAGTTGGTATACCCAACGAGAGAGACCGACATCGATTCTCGCTGAGCGACTTCGCGCTCCTTGCGTTTGCAGATTTTTGCGAGGTCGGCTTTGAGTTCGTGGATTCTTTTCTCAGCTAATCGTCTATCGACTTCAAGTTGCTTTTCCCCGGGACCACGCATTCCAACACCCATCGTTTGGCGTGACAGGTGTGTCCACATACGTTTGAGTCGAGGAAGTGAGTACTCTAGCTGCGCTAATTCGACAGCCAATCGCGATTCGTACGTGCGGGCGTTGTTGGCGAAGATATCGAGAATCAACTCGCTTCGGTCAAGCACCTTCACGTTGAGGGCTTGTTCTAGATTCCGAGTTTGAGCTGGCGAGAGATCGTTATCGAAAACCACCATATCCAGATCATGCAAGTCAACCATCCCTTTTAGTTCGGCGATCTTGCCCTTGCCCAAATAAGTTGTCTGGTCAGGATGCTCACGCCGCTGGACAACTGTGCCAACGACCACGGCTCCAGCCGTTTCAGCCAGTCCGCTTAACTCTTCAAGGGGATTTTCTTGGGACGCGTCTCGTGAAGAGAGCATTCTCGCTAAGACGCACAGTTCGCCGGCCGCACTTTGGGCACGATCATGGGTTTGCACGGGGATGGGGGTTTCCTTTCCGGGAGGGATTCTTCGAATTACCTGCAAAGTCATATTCTATCGTAGTCCGTAAGCCGAATGGGGACAATTCGAAAGTCTCCCGTCGCACTCGATGGGAAGGAAATTTCCGAGCAGAAGTCGTAAGAACCCTGCCCGTGAACACGGAAACCATCAGAAGCCTTACGACTTCTGCTACGTTCGACCGCGAGTAGAATTGCGTTTTATTGCTGTTTCTAACTTTTCACATGACAGATTGACAAATGCCGCTATTGATTGGTTCACATTTATCGGTTGCTGGTGGGTGTCATCGAGCGGCGGAAGAGGCGGGGCAGTTGGGGATGAAAGCTCTTCAAATATTCACGAAAAACAATAACCAATGGGCGGGAAAACCGATCTCTGAAGCGGATCGAGCTTCGTTTTTGGCTGCTGCGTCCAAGAACAAACTCACCCAACCGATCTCGCACGCTTCGTATTTGATCAATCTCGCGTCGCCAAAGCCCGAGTTATGGCAAAAATCGGTCGACTCCATGGTGGATGAGATCCGGCGGGCGGCCTATCTAAACTTGGCAGGGGTAGTTATGCATCCTGGTTCCCCTACCGATGGTGATCGTGAGGCAGGTCTTGATCGAATTGCAAAAGGTATCGATGCGATCTTTCAATCGATTTCCTCTGACGGGCAAAGCGTCGAAGTGAAGCTGCTTCTTGAGAACACTGCTGGGCAAGGCAACGCGTTAGGGTGGCAGATCGCCGATTTGACTGAGATCTTTCGTCGCTCGGAAGCTTCTGATTCACTTGGCATCTGTATTGATAGCTGCCATAGTCATGCTGCCGGGTATGATCTTACATGCGAAAGTGGGCTCGACCGGTTGATCGATGAGTTGAGCGTTGATTCGCTGCTCGGTCGAGTTGTTGCGATTCATCTGAACGATAGTAAAAAGCCTGCCGGCAGCCGTGTTGATCGTCATGAACATCTCGGGTTGGGGCACCTAACGCTTGATGGGATTGCTCGTTTTATCAACCATCCAGCGTTTCGATCGCTCCCCATGATTTTAGAGACAGAAAAAGGGGAGAACGATGACGGTGTTTCTTGGGACGTGGTGAATATGGATGTCGCAAAAGGACTTTACAATTCGTAAATTCACGAAGTTTTTTTCTCTGTGTAGGCCCGTTGATTGGAATTCACTCGTGCTTCTTCTCGTACTCCTTCTCGTACTCGTACTCGAATCAAACAACCGAGCACGAGCACGAGTACCGCCGATGGCTGAGT
>JAIYDQ010000148.1 GCA_027487375.1 Planctomycetaceae bacterium | reverse complement strand
TGGTTCGTGGGCAACGATGGCGGTTATTCTTCGACACGAGCAAGGATAGTCCCGAGGACATGTATCCCGACTTGGACGGTCCAGAGCCTCCGGCAAATCGCCACCTAGATCTGCCATATCGATCCATGATGGTCTACGTCGCTGAAGCGTGATCAGGTTTAGTAGCAGATGTCGTAAGACATCTGAACAATGCGAATCTTGCTGCTTATTTCAACGCGATTGGAATTCTCATGAATTCCACAACCTCACTAAAATTTCGCGAGAGCTTTAGTGCGATGTTTGGGCAGCTGAAGCTAAGCCAGATTGCCGTAGGATAGGCTTCCAGTCTGTCGATTTCGAAACCGACAGGCTGGAAGCCTATCCTACGACTGATCGTCGTGCTCAAGCCTCAGTTACATCAACCGAAGAATCGATCTAGTGCCTGAAGTGTCTTCGTCCAGTGAAGACCATAGGGATACGATGTGCATCGCAGGCGGCGATCACTTCGTCATCCTTTCGAGATCCGCCTGGCTGGATCACTGCAATGATTCCAGCCTTGGCGGCAATCTCGATGCTGTCTGGAAACGGAAAGAATGCGTCCGAAGCAAGTATGCTTCCATGTGATCGATCGCCTGCTTTTTGTATCGCAATCTCAACGCTATCAACGCGGCTCATCTGACCAGCCCCTACCCCCACCAACGCAGCGTCTTTGGCAAGGACGATTGCGTTGCTTTTCACATGCCTCACCATCTCCCATCCAAATGCTAAATCCTCCCAAAGAGAATCAGCGACCGCCGTTTTAGTCACCGTCTTCCACTCGCTTCGATTCGCAGGCAGAATATCAGCTTCTTGAACCAGCACACCCCCGCTGATGAAACGATAAGCGAGCTCTACCGTTTGTATCTCCAAATCACCAACCTGCATTAGGCGAACGTTGTCTCGCCACTTGGGAACCGTAGTCAGTAGCTGAACAGCTTCTGGTGTGTAAGCGGGTGCTACAATCGCTTCGACGAATAGCCCCGGTTGACACAAGTGCTTAGCCGTATCCTCATCAACAACCGCGTTGAACCCAATAACTCCTCCGAAGGCACTCACGGGATCACCTTCGAATGCTTTACGACATGCGAATGACAGCTTGTGCGCCCATGCCGCACCGCAAGGATTGTTATGCTTGATGATCACCGCAGCAGGCCGTTCAAAGCTGCGAGCCATGCTAAGCGCACTGTCTAGGTCCAACAAGTTGTTATAGGACAACTCCTTACCATTCAGTTGCCTTGCATTGACCAACGAAGCAGCCGTTGAATGCGAGATCCGATAGAGAGCAGCATTCTGATGCGGGTTTTCTCCGTATCGCAAATGGGCCTTGTGAACCATCGAAAGATTGGCCCGAGCAGGAAACAGATCGGACGTTTGGGCCGCATCATCTTTCGAGTCCAAGTCGATCTGCGATTGGAAATAATTGGCAATAGCCAAATCATAAGCAGCTGTCGCCGCAAAACATTCCGATGCCAAACGTCGTCTCAAACGAAGCGAAGTGCCTCCAAATTTTTGGATTTCTTCTAGAATCTCTGCATATTGATCCGGTCCGGTCGCAACGGTAACGTGGGCGTGGTTTTTGGAGGCGGCTCGGATGAGAGACGGACCACCGATGTCGATTTGCTCAATTGCTTCTGATGGGGAGGTGCCTGGCTTTGAAATTGTCGCTTCAAACGGGTACAGGTTCACGACAACTAAATCGATTTGAGGAATATCGTGCTTTAGAGCAGATTCCAAATCTCCGCTATTCTCCCGCCTAGCAAGGATTCCGCCAAAAATCTTCGGATGAAGTGTTTTTAGCCGCCCACCCATCATTTCCGGGAAACCTGTGTACTTCGAAACCTCCTCGGCCTCGATACCATTTGCAGCTAAATGAGCGAGAGTCCCTCCGGTGCTTATCACCTCGACTCCGGCTGCCAGCAATCCCTGAACAAAGTCTACGATCCCCAGTTTGTCGCTGACACTTACAATAGCCCGACGAATCTTAGCAACGCCAGCAGGAACACTAACCGACTCTGCCGAAGAGTTTACAGAGGAAGATGACTGAGATTCAATTGGCTCGATTGACAAGATTAAACTTCGCCTCGTACTAAAAAAGCTTTTGATGTTGATGAACTCGGCCAAAAGGAGCAAACCTACCCCCCAGCGAGCGGCCTGATGGCATGAGAATTCAGGGCGACTCGTTCAACAGTCAAAACAAGCCCACTGGAATCTTCTCAAAATCGCTACCGAGCAGCCTTGGAATTATTTGCCACGGCACTCCTATAATTCCAAATGTCGACGAATCTTCCCATTTCGACAAGAGGTTCACATGGTGGACGACTTGGCAGATAACGGATGGTTGCTAAGCTTTCCCCGTAGTTTGTAGGTGTTTTTCAACTTAATTTTCTGTCCGCCCAATTTGGTTTTTTCATGTTTCAATCGCTTCCTCTCGCTCCACCGGATTCGATCCTAGGCTTAACAGATGTATTCAATAAAGATCCTCGCACCGAGAAGATCAATCTGACTGTCGGAGTCTATAAAGACGAAACAGGGCAAACTCCCATTCTTCAGTCAGTGAAAATGGCCGAGTCGAAGCTGTTGTCGCAAGAGAAGTCAAAGGGCTACCTTGGCATTGAAGGGCACCCCGAGTACCTGAAGCTGGTAAGTGAATTGGCACTCAACGGAGCGGTCGAACTGGACAGAGTTTCTGCGGCTCAGACACCGGGCGGAACAGGAGCCCTTCGAGTTGGTGCGGAAATGATCGGTACGCACTTTCCGGGATCGAGGATTTGGGTAAGCAATCCGACCTGGGCTAACCACAACTCGATCTTCGCCGCATCGAAACTGCAAGTCGAAACCTATCCATACCTATCCAGCGATAAAACTTCGTTAGGATTCTCGGAAATGATCGACCATTTGACCCAACACGGACGAGCCGGCGATTTTGTTTGCTTGCACGCTTGCTGTCATAATCCAACGGGCATCGATCCTACACCTGAAAACTGGTCGACTATCGCAAAACTCTTGAATGAGAAGCGAATGATCCCATTCATCGATTATGCTTACCAAGGATTTGGTGACGGTATCGTTGAAGATGGCCTTGGTACTCGGACGCTGCTACAACACAATTCCGAAGCGGTCCTCTGCAGCTCGTACTCGAAAAACTTCGGGTTATACAGCGAGCGAGTGGGCGCAGTGATGGTGGTCAACAAATCTGCTGATGGCAAAGAGGCAACACTTAGCCAACTCAAACAAACCGTTCGATCCAACTACTCAAATCCCCCGCGACACGGGGCCGCGACTGTAGCTGTGATTCTTGGTGACGCAGAACTTAGGAAGGCTTGGGAAGTCGAAGTCGACGCTATGCGCAGTCGGATTGCTACAATGCGGCAGCAATTTGTCGAGGGCATGAAAGCCGTGAAGTCGATTCGTGACTTTAGTTTTCTGCTGACACAAAAAGGGATGTTCTCCTACACAGGTTTAACTCCCCTGCAAGCAGACTGGCTTAAGAAGGAACGAGCAATTTATTTGGTCGGCACCGGTCGCATCAACGTCGCGGGAATCAGCCCCTCGAACCTGCCGCGTCTCTGTCAATCGATCGCGGATTGCCTAGTCGCGACTGCGAACTGAATTCGGAGTGTTTGCATAAGCGTTTGATATCGGATCATATTGATTGGCAAGGCTAACCGTAATGAATTTGACACCCCTTGCGACTCGCAATCATCGAAATCAGAACAATATTCGTGCTTTCCAACTTCTCGTACTCGCACTCAGCGATCGGCGGTACTCGTACTTGATCGGAATCAGTTCTTCGAGCATCAACGCGAGCACTAGCACGAGATCGAGATCGACTCGATGGAATTCGCTTGGATTCAAGCTCCTACATTGTTACGTGAAAAGCTTCATCGGCCTTCTCGCTGTTGTTCTCTCACTGAATGTTAGCCAATCTCTAGCGGATTCGCCCTTTGATAAACTAGTTTGGTTTGACAACTTCGACGGCGATTCACTCGACTACTCCAAATGGGAGTGCGAGATCAATGCTTTCGGTGGTGGGAATCAAGAACTTCAGATTTATACTGATCGCCCCGAAAACGTCCGCGTTGAGAATGGATCGTTGGTTATCGAAGCAAGAAACGATAAGTTCGGTATAGCAGGTACGGTGCGCGATTATTCTAGCGGTCGAATCCGATCCAAAAATCGCGGCGATTGGAAATTTGGTCGATTCGAAGTCCGAGCAAAAATGCCAGAGGGACAGGGACTATGGCCAGCAATTTGGCTTCTTCCTTCGAAGGAAACGTACGGACCGTGGGCTTCTAGCGGCGAAATCGACATGGTTGAGTTTAAGGGCCAGAAAACGGATGAAATATTCGGCACGATTCACTTCGGCAGCCCTTGGCCAAAGAACAAATCAACAGGTACTACCTATCGTTTACCAAAAGGCAGCTTTGTCGAAGACTTTCACAAGTTCTCGATTGAATGGACCTCGCAATCCATTACTTGGTACGTTGATGATGTAAAATTCCAACAAATCGATTCTTGGTCAAGCGATGCCGCTCCATTCCCAGCCCCTTTCGATCAACCGTTCCACATGGTCCTAAATCTTGCAGTTGGCGGGCACTTCGTTGGGCCAGTATCCAAAGACCCAAAGACTTTTCCAGCGAAGCTCTTGATAGACTATGTCCAAGTATACCAATAGCTCCATCTTTCTCTTTCGCGAGTTGCCCTAGACGATGCTGTTTAATGGCTTGTACTTGCTGGCATTGTTCCTATTGAGTCCGTGGATCGTTTATCGCTCTTGGAAGACCAACAGATATCGAGCAGGCTGGAACGAAAAGTTTTTTGGGCAGGTTCCGGAAACTGAATTAAGACACACGCAATCTGGACCAACCAGTCCTAAGGTGTTTTGGTTGCATGCTGTCAGTGTCGGCGAGGTTCAGGTTCTCAAAACTCTCATTGACGCAATCCTTACTGAGTGGCCCGATGCCCAGATAGCGATTTCAACCACCACTCAGACTGGCATGGAACTCGCGCAGAAAAATTATGCCAAGCACAATGTCTTTTATATGCCACTCGATTTCACTTGGGCCGTCCGTCAAGCGTTTGCAAGGATTAAACCCGATTGGCTGCTGCTCGCAGAATTAGAAATCTGGCCAAATCTATTGAGCCAAGCCGCTCGTTCTCGATGCAAGGTCGCCATCATCAACGGAAGGTTAAGTGAAAACAGTTTTAAAGGCTATCGACGATTACACTGGCTCCTGAAGCCTAGCTTTCAAAAGTTAACCTTCGTCGGAGCGCAAGACGAAGCTTATGCGCAACGTTTTGTTTCTATGGGAGCCGCCCAAGCGAGAACACATGTCACCGGCAGCTTGAAGTTTGACGGCGCAAATGCCGACCGAAATCATCCAGAGATTGCAAAGCGTCGTCAGGAACTCCATTTGAATGACGGGGAGCTCGTTTGGGTCGCGGGGAGCACTCAGCATCCGGAAGAAGAGTTGATCGTCAACACGTTTAGTTCCATTCGAAAGCTGGATCGATTCAAAAGCCTCCGTTTGATTCTGGTTCCGCGACATCCTGAACGAGGCAACGAAATTGCCCAACACATCGCAACCACCGACTTTCACTTCATCCAACGAAATAAGAATCGAAATAAACTCCCAAAACCGGAAGGCGAAGAAACATCAAACACAAGAGAAAATGAAAAGCGTCGCGAGTGGGACGTTCTCCTTGCAGACACAATCGGGGAGTTGCGATGGTGGTGGGGAATGGCCACGATTGCCTTTGTTGGTGGAAGCTTCGGCACGCGAGGCGGTCAAAACATGATTGAACCCGTTGCCTACGGGGCCCCTACGGCAGTAGGTCCTAACACCGTGAATTTCAAAGATGTTATGCGAATATTCAACGATGCGAATGCAATCCGAACGCTTCAATCTCCTTCCGATTTAGAGCCATGGGTTATCGAGATGCTCGACAACCAATCGATACGATCTGCATTCGGACAAAGAGGGAGCGCCGTGGCCTCTCAACATCGCGGTGCAACATCGCGGACCGTTGATTTGCTAAAAAAATACGCTTCGTAGGAAAGGCTTCCAGCCTGTCGGTTTCGCAATCGACAGGCTGGAAGCTTATCCTACGGCAATCTGGCTATCGACAGTTCATCAAACATTGCGACTGTTGCTTTCTTAAAGGCGATACGATCGATGAATTCGTAGTGATTCAGAAGTCATCGGCATCGCCCGAGCGAACACCAACTTCAGACGTCTTACGGCATCTGCTACGAAGACACGTTCGAAGTCACGACATGCATTTAGAAAGACCTCGTCGACTCGTTCGCACCCTTTGGAGTTTCAATCCGTGGAACCTTAGGTTTGGAGGATTTTGTCTTAGGCACTGGTAGTTCAAACGGTTTTGACGCACGCTCTTTTCCTTCGCTGGCTACACCGCTGTTTTCATTCTTAAAATCCTTGTCGGAAAGCTCCGATACAGATTCGATAGGATTGATTTTCGTGCTTATTTCATCTAGCTCTCTTTTCCGAGTACTCTCCAATCGTTTGATGTCGGATTGTTGGATCGCATGAGCCGACTCCAGTTGTTGTTCTAGCTTTTCGATCGATTTGAGATGAGCCTCAATGATCGTTTGCTGCTCGGCAATCTGTCGAGTAGCTTGCTTCGTCTTCGAATCGACAAGAGCATCTAACTCTTGTCGTAAACGGGCGATTGTCGAAGCTTTATCGTTCTGAATCTCGGTTAGTTCTTTTCGAAGCTTAACAAGTTCCGTGAAGTGTGCTGTTTCCGCATCAGACATTCTTTCCTGAAACAACAGTTCCTGTTTTTGCAGTTGTTGCTGAGTTGCAAGCAAATCGGCTTTTAACTCGACCATTTTTACTTCGTGTTTCTGGGTGGCTTGCTGTGCTTCGATTCTGATTTGTTGAGCTTCTTGTATCCGTTCTTGCTCGCGCTTTCGCAATTGATCATTTACACGCGCAAGTTCGTCAATCTGTTGCTGAAAAATGGGAGGCATCGAATTGAGCTGTCGGATCAAATCGTCGCGCTCTGCCAACTGCTTCTTGAGGAAATCAATTTGGATCTGCTGAAGTGCAGGTGATCGGAGAACGCCATCGACCACAAGTGCTTTCGCATCTGGGGCAAGCGTTGTCGCTGATTTCAATGGATTGGAATCTACGCGTGTTTCCGGTGCGCTGGCCGTAAGCGAGTTGGTTTTCTCAGCACCTATATCTGGTGAGCTTAATGTAGTTGGTTCAGCCATCGGAATGGGTGTCGCAACGGCTTCAGCGGGTGTCGAAGCCGTGGTTGTCTTCGCATCTGAAGACAGCATCCCATTTTCTACTTGGCTCTCTAACTTTGGATTCTCAGGCGTTGGATTCTCGAGCATCGGAGGTGAAGCAACGCTTTCGTTCGAATCGTTAGTTGTGACTATCGCATCGCTTGGTGACTTGCTTTCTCGAGGACTCACGATAACCGTCTTGGGTGCTTCGGACTTTTCGCTTTGAGACTTAGCATCCAAGTCTGTTTGATCCTGCTTCGATTGATCCTGATTCGGTTGATCGAGTACTGCGTGATTTGACTTCTTCCCTTCTGGTTTCGCGTCTTCGCTATCGCCAATTATCTTGATCGTGCTCTTGAGCGGTCCCACTGCAGACTTCATCTGCTTGGGTAAGTCTAGTGACGTGTCTTCAGCTAGAGATTTGTTGTCTGTTTGCGCAGGCTCTGTACGTTTGCTCGGATCGGCTTTCGCCTCGGTAACGACTGGCTCCGGAATAGTTTGCTTATTCAGTGGAGCAGGATTCGGAACCGCGATTTTCGGGACTTGCGGAACTGATGTGGCAGCCTCTTCTGAGTTAGACGCGTTAATCACGGGAGGGGTTGTCTGCGACTCCGTTTTCCTATCGTTGCCTCCGACAGGCTTCGCAGGTGGATCGATGAACTTGGCAGAGAGAATCGTAGCTCCCTCAGGTAGCGACAAGCCTTGAAGCAGTTGTTGCCGTGCTTCCACTGGCAGCCCCGACAAACCAACTGGCGGTGGTGTAAACGCATGAGGTGCCAACTGAACCTGAGTGGTAACGCTACCGGGAGTAGAACTTCCGGAAATAGAGCTACCATGATTGATGCCTGTCGATGGTTCCGACAGCTTGTGATTCGTGGAGGGTGCACTCTCGTGTTTTGCCTGAGTGTCCGGGAGGGCCAAAGGTGGAAGCCCCAGTCGTCGCCGGCACTCGTTGCACTGAAGAACATCCTCGCCTAGATGTTCATAACCATTGGGGGTTATCGCGTTCGCTGATGCCCCGGAGGCTCGACGTGGAAGTGCTTCGAATGTTGCCGTCTTGCTTGCCGGCGCACGCATTTCAACCTTGAACGGCTGGATTACGATTGCTTCTTGCGCCAAACCGACAGCAACGAAACTCACGGCGGCACCTGCGAAAACTGTCGTGGCGACGAGTGTATGTCGCGCTCCAGCGGTCCTTATAAATCTAAGCATGATTCAAAATAGCCAATCAACGGTTTGTCTTGTAAAGAACGATGAATTGCGAGTCATAAAGTATAGTCTCGATCCGCTCCAATTGCCAAAACTCACCTTTTTGACGAATGCGGAGTGAGTCGTATGCCAATGATAGAAGGATGAAGTTGTCAGAATTGCAACGTTATCGAGTAGGATTAGCGCATCGCAATCATCCGAAGTCCAAGTTTGGCGATTGACATCTCGAATCAACATTCGGCACTAGTTTCACGCACGTAGTCTTGTCTCTCCGAGACAAGAATTCTCTGGGGTCTCGCAGCTACGAAGCCACATGAGCAAAAGCCGAGAATCAAACCCGAGTATTTAGGCCCCCGGCAAAAGTAAGTTGATCGTGGAAGCTTCCTTGGTAACGATAATGTCCTTACTGAGGAAATCAGTGTCGGTCTCAAGCTCTATGTTATGACGGCCATGAAACGCTTCGATAACAACTTGACCGTTACTGTCCGTTACGTCTTCAGCATTAGTCCACCATTTTTTCTTGATCAAGCTATTCCAAATCGCAGCGTTCGGCTTTGTAGTCCAGTCCTTGCGAATCATAGCGCCAGAAGGTCTCCACATGGACCCTTCCCAGAAACCCCAACATGTAAAACCTGTAGTGGCTGGATTAGAGAATACAGCAGTGAGTAAGTCTCGTGTGTAGTCAGCTTGCCCGGCTTCGTCGCGTGTACTTACATCAAACTCTGTTAGTTCCAGAGGAACATTGAATTTTGCAAAGCGGTCCAACACGGCAATCACTTTTGGTATAGATGTGACCGATTCAGAAAAGTGCCCCTGAAAACCAATCCCCGATAGCTTACCGCCTTCATCCAATATTCTTTGAATAGTGGATTCATAGCGTTCCATGTTCTCGTTCTGTTTTGCGGTGGTCTCCAGGATTTCTGATTCGTTGATAAACCACTTCGCATTCGGTTGCGATGCATGGCCGCGATTAAAGACCGAAGCCAAGTAAGACTCTCCCAGTACATCAGCAACAACATTTGAAGTCCTCAGTTCATCCAATGCGTCCCATGCATGCATCGGGAGCTTGGCTGTTCGTGCTAATGCGTCATCCATAGCCAATTCAATCTCGCGTTTGAACTCGTCGGGATTGTCTTTCAATCCAATAACCCGGCTCGGTAGATAGGAAGGTCCAAGAAGTAGATGTGTCTTTAGCTGGTAGCCTTCTGACGCAGCCCATGTCGCCATATTGTCAGCGGCTATTTTGCCCTCTTCGGTTTCGGTTCCCCAATCAGCGAAGTAGCGTGGCAATGTGACTCGATTGAAGTATTGCCGCATAGCTTTGCGATACTTTTCAGCGTCTTTTCCAGGCTTAAGTGGCAGAGCGTCAGTAAAAGTACCAAACGCGAACTGATGTGTTCTTTGCTTCATTCGAACCTTTACACCGACCATCGGCTTACCAGTCGAATCCAAGACTTGGACTGTTACCGGTGACATGCGATGTTCACGAATTCTTAATTCGGCTTCGATCCTCCAGTCCGCGTCTTCGCCTTGCCCTTCATACTCAATTTTTGTGAATGGCACTTTCCCATCCGGTGTATTACCCCAGTAAGTAACTCTCGGCGAGCGGAGCTCGATTTTCTGTTTTTGAGCGCTGCAATGCATCGACATAAAAACCGTCCCGACATCAAAGTCGCTTTCAGCTCTTGCTGTACAATGAAATTGACGCCATTCAGGATAAAGAGTCACTTGTGTAGAAACATCAGTTCCATTAATCGTTTGCCAAGGATCACTTTTCGCGCAGTAAACGGTTGCGAACCCTAAATTGTCAGG
>JAIYDQ010000071.1 GCA_027487375.1 Planctomycetaceae bacterium | reverse complement strand
GCTTGCAGGAAGGAACTTACAAGGCGGCGATAAGTTCGACTGTTCCTTTCGATAGCCGTGAAGTAGACCTTCTAAACATTGAAGTATTGTACTCGTTTCTTCGCGGAGCTCAGTTGGACATCGCCAGATTGAGCACGATGGTCGATCGCAACCGTTTGGGAGTACACTCTTTAGGCGCCGAGCACCTTGGAGTTACCAAAAGCGGCTAAAGCCTGAACGCTAGCGCAAACCTGGCGTTATCCAATTAGGATTTGCATTCACGGAAAGTGTGCCGATTTGTGCGTGTGACACTCTATGCTTGAGTAGCTTTCGTTGCGGCGATTGTTAAACTCCGATCTTGAAACATGGAGGCACGGAGAGCACAGAGCGGTTGGTGAGGAATATGAGGTTTCAGAAATTCTCCTCGCAGTCTCGGAGAGACAGTGCTACGTGATTGCTGAGCTTCAGTCTCGGAGAGACTGTGCTAGGTGGATGGTTTCTCGGATGCTTGATTGACAACTTGCGGGCTGTAAGAGTACCATTTCAAGATGTTGTTGGTGACGGGTCAGCCATTTCTTATGTCGACTCGTGAACAGGGAACTCCGGTGTAACTCCGGGACGGTCCAGCCGCTGTAAGCTGTCGGTTAGTGCTCTATTAAGCACTTGCAGAATTTGATTTCTTCTCAGGAAGTGCCATTACTTAGTTTTCTAAGTGAGAAGGCTGTGAATCGAATTTGATAGCGAGTCAGAAGACCTACCAAGAACGAAGATAGACTTGTGCTTTCTCGGATTGAAGCATCTATCGTAAGGCGGAGTGAATCTGTCTTGAAGCATTTCAGAAGTCTTACGACTTCTGCTACGAATGGAAGCATGCCTGGAGATATCCGATGTCATCCACAAATTTGTTCCGTGACCGTCGACGCGCGATGACGCTTGTTGAGTTGCTGGTTGTCGTCGCAATCATAGGCGTTTTGAGTAGCTTGCTTCTACCAGCCGTTCAACAGGCACGTGAAGCGGCGAGGAAACTCGGCTGCCAAAGCAACCTAAGACAGGTCGGACTCGCGCTGCATAATTATCACCAAGCTCTCAAATCGTTTCCACCGGGTTGTATGGATCATCGTCCGTGGCGAGGCTCTCCACTTCGAAAGCATTTTGCCTGGTCCGCTCTATTGCTTCCGTATCTTGAACAAGGCAATCTAAGCCAGACTATCGACTTCAACTATCCATTCGACAACAGTCGTAATGCCGAGGCATCGAAAGCAGAGATTAAGCTTTATCAATGCCCAACGGCGATTACAAACTCAGGTCGGATTGGCAGAAGCGATTACGGTGGACTTTACGGGCAGCGTATCACTACCAGGAACAATACTGACAATGGGGTTTTCATTTTCAACACGCCCATTCGCTTAAGAGATATTCATGATGGGATTACAAACACCGTAGCGATTGCCGAAGACACCCACAGTCCCAACTCGAAATGGATTGACGGAAGCAATGTCTTTGAACAATCAGGAGCGATCAATGATCCGAAAGCGTGGATTGGCGACAATGAAATCCGAAGCGATCATGTAGGAGGAGCCATGACACTCTTCGCATGTAGTCGTGTCGTTTTTCTTTCCAACGAGACCGACTCAAGAACTCTCGGAGCAATCATCACAAGGGCAGGGGGAGAGATCTTCTCTCTGGATGAGTGACGGATGAGCATCCGAGTTAAGCTTGGCTCTCCAGTATCATCTTCGCTGCGTGATAACCGACTAGCATTGCGAAAGATTGAGGGTTACCAATCGGAATAGTTGGAATAATTGATGAATCGGCTATGTAAAGATTGCCCGTGCCATGTACTTTCAATCGATCATCGACGACCGCTTTAGCGCAATCGCCCATAGCGCAAGTACCTACTGGGTGATAGAGCGTCATCGCGTATCTTCTAACCAACTTTTCTAGCTGCCTATTTAAAGAATCGGGATTGTCTCCGAGATCTACCAAACCTCTGGGAATAAGCGTAGGTCCAAGCACATGCGAGAGGGCGGATTGTTGTGTGATGGATATTGCTTGTTGAATCGCCCTAACCAAGACGCTTAAGTCATCACGTTCGCTCAGGTATTTGGGATCAATCGATACCCCGAAGGGAGACTTGTCATCTCGCGTTAGCCGAACTTCACCTCGACTTCTTGGGTTGCACTGTGTCACACCGATTGTCCAAGCGTCAATCGGCGCATTCCGGGATGGATATTCCAAGTAATGGGTCGGCGTGAAATGGAGTTGGATATTTTCCTGAGCATGCGCGTCGATACAAGGAGAACGGGAACGATTCACGCGCATGAAGGCGCCCACCTCTGCGATGTTCGAACTTTTTGCTCCAGATCGTGATTGTAAATACTCAAGTCGTGTCGCCGTAGAGAAATGTTTTTCAAGCGACGATTGGTTCTTTGACTCGAAAACCAAAGGAACAATCACATGGTCTTGCAGATTCTGTCCGACTCCTGGTAGGTCCAGCTTCATATCAATTCCCTGATCGCTTAAATGATCTTTAGAACCGATACCGCTGCGCATCAGAATCGCTGGCGAGAAGATGGGTCCGGAAGTGAGGACCACGGCTCGCTCTGCTTCGACTAGATGACTTCCGCCATGTTGATGAAATTCGACTGCGCGTGCTTGAGCTGTACCTGCCCCTGTGTCATCAAGCCATATCTTTGAAGCGTATGCATTTTCGATAACAGTCAACCTGGAATGATTCAGTAACGGTTTTAGAAATACACTGTAAGCACTTCTGCGACGTCCGTTATGTTGAGTTCGACGAAATCGCACAGGCTTGATTGATGAACTCAGGTGAGCCTGCAAGTTATCGTTCAGATATATGTGGCTGTGCTGGCGGTTGTGCTCGCTGATTGCCTCAAGAAAGCGATTGGATAAAGGATGAATCTCGGGCTCGACATAACTACTTCCGAACAAGCGGCTTTCAATATCATGCAAGGATGATTCGATCTTCTCAAACTTCCAACTGCTTGGCCAAGACTCCAAATCCTCGCGGCAAGGAGGGATGTAGATCATCGCATTCATGCCAGAACTTCCACCTAACATTCTCCCTCGCGGCCATGAAAGTCGACGATTAGCAAGCTCCGCTTGAGGTTCAGTTTGAAGCCCATAGTCCCATGAAGTCGAAAACGTTTCCGTATATCGCACTGGTGTTGAAATCCGGGCTCCAACGGGAACGCGGCCAGACTCAATAACCGCAACAGTCCCCATCTCGCGTTCAATCAATTGGCTCGCAAGAACGCATGCTGCTGTTCCACCTCCGACAAGCACGTAATCAAACTTCATAGACTATTCCGAGAGGCAGTGTAAATGAATAAATCGAAAATTCGCATTAGTTGCCACCGTTCTGACCGAAGCTCTCATCGGTAAATCCTGTCATTTCATACTCGTACTCAGCCATCGGCGGTACTCGTTCTGGTTCTGGTTCTGGTTCTCGTTCTCGTTCTCGTACTCGTGCTCGTGCTCGTGCTCGATTGTATGATTCGAGGACGAGCACGAGTACCATTTCATTGAGTACGAGTGAATGCAAAACACGTTTGCGTTCGCCGAGGAGTGTCAATAAACTTATTCGAACTGGAGCGATTCTGAGCGATTTTGGACACCCTCATTTCAATAGTGCAGAGCTAAATCGCGTCACGGAATGATCCGATGATACGTTTTGTCAGAATTTGTGACCCTACATTGCGGACCGCCCATGTTGTCGTCAAGATATAGCCCGACGTGGATTTGACAAGGTCGACCGCCGCACGGCGAGAGACTGAGTTCCCGATACCGTAGGATGGGACCGTAGTCCCGTCCGTTTCCTCATTCGGGATAATGGTCCCAAACTACTACTAGAAGCATACAGCCTGCCGCTTGCCCTAGATGCAGACAACGCTTCCCCACAGCCCCATTCCTCCGCGGATTCAAAGAACCGATCGTGAAAATCCTTCTCACCGAGCAAGAATTGCAACTTGGAATAGAACGTCTTGCTAAGCAAATATCGCTCGAGTACGGAGAGCGCCCCATCACGATTGTTGCCATCATGACCGGTTCGCTAGTGCTGCTTGCCGATTTGATTCGAAGACTTGAAATGCCTATCCGAGTCAGTTTGATCCAAGCGAGTTCTTATCGCGGTGGAACGGAGTCAGGAAATCTCGATGTCAATGATAGTACAATGTTAGACATCCAAGGCCGCGATTGTTTACTTGTCGATGACATCTTTGATACCGGCAAAACGCTTACTCGAGTCACAGAAAGACTCAAGAGTTTGCGACCAGCTTCACTGAAGAGTATTGTGCTTTTGTACAAGGAAGGACGCCAGGAGTTTCCTCTTGAACCCGACTACTTCATCTTCAAGATCCCGGACGAATTTGTTGTAGGTTATGGTCTAGACTATCAAGATCTCTACCGAAATCTTCCGTACGTAGGTGTGATGGAGCAAGTGGATCTTGATGCACACCACCTCGCTCATCCGCCAGCATGAGTCGGCGAAGGCTGCTTGTTGTTGCACGAAGGTTTTGGCCGCTGAGTGACGAGTCGTGTCATCGTCTGATGGCTTGGACATCAGTCCTTCGAACCAATGGAATCGACGTGACGATCTTAACCGGACGATGGCACAGCACGTGGCCAGCTGAGTCCAAGCTGCGGGAAATCGATGTCGTTCGGTTGCTTCCTGCCCCAAAGAATGCCTGGAATGAAAGTCTCTTTTTACGCAACGTTGGTTTATGGATTTCACAGCATCGCATGGACTTCGATGTGATTTATGTAGACGAATCGGGACCGCTGCTTCAGCAGGTTGCAAATAAGAATCATACAAATCTCATTCCTGTAATCGGTAGGTTTGCCGGCTTTTTCCCAATGACGGCTTTAGACGATCGAGTTGTCCCGGCGCATTTGAGCCATGTCTTTTCAACAAAGCCTTCGTCTACGGCTCAAGCAACAGAAGCGTGCCGACTGGCAACGCGAATTGTTGTGCCGAACGCTCACTCGGAACGGCAACTTCGAGCGAGTGGACTTGAACCAAATCGCATCGTCCGAATCGAAGATGTCGCTTGGAATCCCATTGAAAGGTCCGAGGAAGGGAGGAAGAACGCTTATCGAGCTCTTAAACAAATCAATAGTGACTTTCGCGTTCCGCTCGAAACGCCACTCTTGGTCTACATCGGGCCGCTTCGAGATGATCTTCCGTCTCGCAGTTTTATTCGCGCTGCGACTCAACTGCTTGATCAAGATCGTAGGTTTCGGACATGGATGATTGGACTAGGACCTGGAGTTCGCGCTTTGCATGAGTTAGTTCGTGATATGGCGTGTCATCACGATATCCTTTTCCAATCTCCCCTGGACTCGATCGACGACATCATTCAAATCGCCGATGGTCTATTGTGTCTTCCGAGCAACGGAGGTTGGGAATACTATGCCGAACAAGCGATGAGCGCTGCGTTGCCTGTTCTCTCCGTGCTCGATAGCGAATCGAAAGCAAGTTTACCAATGGCCCTTCAAGAATTGACTGCAAGCGAACCGACGCTGAATGGCTACGGAGATATGTTACGATCTTGGCTTTCTGATTATCCCAAGTGGCTTTCCGCAGCAGAGGCGACGCGTAGACAGCGAATCTCCGATAACGTTATCACTCGGTCACTCGATGCATGGTTAGGATTATTAAAGAGTTAAGGAATCGCACAAATCAGCATAATTGATTTTTCTTTCTGTCGCGTGAAGACATTGACTGCACCTTCAACCGAAAAACCTAGCGGTCAATCCTTACCCATTCAAGCAAGAAACTGAAACCGAAGTTGTTCAAGTCACATTTGCCGCGAGGTTGATTTCACGAAATCAATTCAAACTCGCTGCACCGTAAACTAAGCAACGAATAAGGTCCTTAAAATCGCGAGCAATATAAGCCCCCGAAATTTTTGTTGGACAGCGCTAGGTTTGCGCTGGAGTTCAGGCTTTAGCCGCATTGGAGCATCCTAGGTACTCGGCGCCTAAAGGCTGTACTCCAACACGGTTTCAATCGAATATCGCGCTCAACCTGGCGCTGCCCAATTAGGTTCCTCGTCGATTTCCAAACCATCGGATGTGTGTTCGATCGCAAAAGCGCACTCCTTTTGCTTTACACCATGGTACAAGCCATTCCGCTTGCTGGTCAATCTCGTCTGAAGTCACACCTCGTGGCATCATCAAGATTTTCGATAGCGGCACTTTCGCACCTCGAGCGGCGTATTCATCAACAAACTCCATTACCTCTTCCGCATCGAGGATTGACCCGACGACAAACTTCAATTGATAGTCACTAGACAATTCAATCAATCTTGCGACCACCTCGGGTTTGTTCCGAGTTTCATTATGTCGCTGATGCCAGTTATTTGCTTCATTTTCTGGCGGTGCACTGTTACTGAGTTTGGGGCTAATCGACATCAAGTCACACAACAGCAGGTCTGTCGAGGACTGGGGTTCTTGGATTACTGTTCCGGCCGTTTCGATAGTGATGTGCTTACCATGCTTTTTTAGTTCCGAGCAAAGCTCGGGTAGTTCCTGAAAAATCATCGGCTCACCACCAGTGATAACGACGTGATCGCAGGCGTAAACGAGTGTTTTATTGACCACTTCGGGGACGAGGAACGAATCTCCTTCCGGTTTCCACGACGCATAAGGGGTGTCGCAAAACCAACATCGCAAATTGCAACCACTGGTACGAATGAACACACTGGGCACGCCAGTAAGCTGCCCCTCTCCTTGAATACTGTGGAAAATTTCTGAAATTCGTATCATTCTCAGATTGTAGCAAACGTTTTAGCGGTTTGGCTTTCAGAGAATCGAACAGAGTTTATACTAGGCTCGGTTTGCTGAATTTCCGTCACGTAGCTGCCTCTCTCCGAGACGCAGTCGATGCTCGTCTGGGAGAGGCGAGCCTACGTGAGAATGCTCGTCTTGGACGGACGAGGCAACAGCTTGGTTACCGACTAGCCTATTCACTTTGCAGGACGATTGGTTGACAAGCCGCGACAATCCCAAAGTCAACATCGTTATCAATTGACGATCTACAAATGCAACGTTTTTAATCACCGCCTTTTTTGAAGAACTTTAGAATCACGATGAGTGTTGGAACCCCTTTCCAGAATGAACTGGAATGTTTTGAAAATTCTTTTCCCGGTCGCGATTATTCTATTGAGATCGCTTGCCCTGAGTTTACTTCAATTTGTCCCAAAACAGGGCAGCCAGATTTTGGAAAGCTGGTCTTCCGATATGTCCCAGAAGGGAAATGTGTCGAGCTTAAGAGCCTGAAACTTTACCTCCAAAAATTTCGCAACGAAGGTATCTTCTATGAGAACGTCACAAATCGAATTTTCGAAGATTTTGTGGCAGTCGTTGCACCAAAAAGCTTTACGCTTGAGAGCCACTGGGGTGCTCGCGGCGGAATCACTTCTGTTATCACAATCTCTCACAAACAAGAAATGGCTTAACGATCCATGCCTTCAGTTCATCTAAGCGGCTTTGCTGATGAAGCAGCCAACCAAAAACTCGCTCTCCAACAGTTTTGTGCCCTTTCAGCACTCGGCATGGAGTATTACACGCTCCGATTCATTGATCTTGGTAACGGGATCAAGAACGTCATGCTGCTGGACGAGGCAGAACTGGATAAGCTCCTTGCATTGCAAAAAGAATACGGGCTCGCGATCTCTTCGATTGGCTCTCCCATCGGTAAAGTAAAGCTACTCGACGTTGATGATGGAACGACAAATCGATTCGTTCCGTTTAAAGAGTATCTGGAAAAAGACGTTCAACGAGCTTGCAACATTGCCAACAAACTTGAAACAAAACTTCTGAGAGGATTTTCGTTCTACCATCCAAAGGGCGAAGATCCACAAAAGTATGTTTCGCAAGCTGCAGACCAACTGGGCCAAATCGCAGAATTAGTCGATCGCGAAGGGCTTACCTTTGGACTTGAAGTCGAAGCAAACCTCGTCGGCCAAACAGGCAAACTCTTGCGATCTATCTACGACGCAGTAAACCATCCAGCGATGCTGCTGATTTTCGATGGTGCGAACCTAGTATGCCAAGGAATGACCACACAAGATGTCTACGAAGAATACGAAGCGATGAAACCTGGCTTGGGATGGCTTCACATCAAAGATTATCGAACGCCAGCAACCAAAGCGAGTCTTGCCGGCGGAGTCCATGTCGACGAAGATTCGCTCAAGAATTTCGTCCCGGTCGACAAAGGAGATTCCGGGCATGAAAGAATCTTGAAAGACTTCGTGTCTATTCTTCCAGCCGTTGAGCAACGCATGACAAAGAGAGGTGTTCCAGGAGTCTTTTTGGATCTTGAACCACACCTAAAGGGCGGCGGGCAATTTGGCGGATTCAGTGGTCCTGATGGCTTCGGTGTAGCGTTGAGAAGTTT
>JAIYDQ010000152.1 GCA_027487375.1 Planctomycetaceae bacterium | reverse complement strand
TCGGAATATTTGCGGCGATTTACGCTGTCCCATTACAAGTTTTCATGCAGGAGCGTCCGCCAGCAGAACTAAAGGGGCGAATGATCGGAACGATGAACCAAGCGAACTTCATCGGAATTCTCTGTTCGGGAATTCTTTACCAGTTCTTCCAGTGGATCTCACTGCAGCTTGGTTGGCCGATTAGCTCCGTCTTCTGGATGTTGGCCTTTATGGTGTTGCCGCTCGCGATCTTTTATCGCTTGGGTTCGTCCCATTTAGAAGGACAGGAGAACAAGGCGGGCGAACAGCTTTAGTCCGCCAGCCTAACTTGAATAGGTAAGCCCGCGGCTTATTTGAAAAGGCTCCATGGGAATTGAAGTCTTTTGTCCGGTCATGACTTCGATCATCAGTTTGGCAGTGATAGGTGAAAAATGGATGCCGTGACGGTAGTGGCCTGCCGCTACGAAGACATTGTCGAAGTTTGGTACGCGACCTAGATAGGGAAACCCGTCGACCGATGCAGGGCGAAGACCTGACCAAGTTTTTTCCACTGTCGCACTGGCCAATGTTGGCATTAGATTGATCGCCCAACTCTTGAGATCATCGATCATGGTTTGTGTTGTGGAGCTATCGAACCCAACTTCCTCTTCGCAAGAGCCTGCAAGCACAAGACCATCTTCGCGCGGGACTAAGTAGCGGTGACCATCGTTAACTACGGGAACACATGGCCTAGTGGGAAGTCTGAATAGAACCATTTGACCGCGCATCGGAAAGATTTCGGTAGCCTGAGTTGCAGGAACAAATTCTTGAAGCACTCGACGCGTCCAGGCACCGGTTGTGACACAGGCTCGTCGCGTCTTAATCTCACCCAAACTAGTTGCGACTGTGCACGTGTCCTGCGTCGACTGCGAATCCGTTGGTCGGATCGATTGCAGTTCTTCTGATTCGTGAATTTCAACGCCATGTTTTAGGCAGCCTTCCACGAGTGCCCGAAGATACCAAGGGTTTCGAATCTGGCACTCTTGGGGCAAGTACCAGGCTCGCTTCACGGTGTCGCAGGAGAGGGCAGGGGAGTGGGCGCGGACTTGATCGCGGTTCCAGCGTTCGAAGGCGATTCCTTGCTCATTCCACCAGACTTCATTGGCGGTCAGCGTAGCCAGTTCGCCGTTTGTTTGCGCAAGATATATACCCCCGCAGCGAATAAAGCCAACGTCGATTTGAGAGTCGTTTTGGATCTCATCGACCCAGTGGGGGAACATCGCATGCGAAGCGGCACGTAGCTGATCGATCGGATCCAGCGGCGAGACGGTCGCACCAGGCGGCAGGATTCCCGCTCCAGCCCACGAGGAGCCGCTACCAACAGAATTTGCTTCCAAGACGATGACTTTCCATCCGCACTGTTTTGCCGCTTTGTAAGCGATCGACAGACCGATAACTCCACCGCCGCACACAACTAGATCTGTCATTGCAATCACCCTATTCGGCAAAATTTGTCGGAAAACTCGCTGTGGTAGGACTTTTCGGAGACCTTATGCATGGTTAGCTGGTTGAGCGACTTCGAGATGGGTATCATTGTGATTAGCTGGGAAGCGGGAACCGTGTGGGTTGCACACGCTAGTATCGGCCGTTGAAAACCCAATAAGGTTTAGATGTCCAAGGTAACGTCCGAACAATTTGTTGAATACGTCCAAAAGAGTCGGCTCGTAGATCCTGCCGAGATGGAGAAGTTCCGTACCCAGCTTTCGCAGCAGTTCGGAGAAACTCTCCCCGCCGATCCTGTCGAAGTAGCCAAGGCGTTCGAGAAGGCTCATCTTTTAACTCGCTGGCATTGCGAAAAACTTCTTCAAGGCCGCTACAAAGGCTTCTTCCTTGGCAAGCACAAGCTGCTTGGGCATCTCGGGACTGGTGGTATGAGCACTGTGTACCTGGCCGAACATATGGGGATGCATCAAAAGCGAGCTGTGAAGGTTCTTCCGAAGAGCAAATTGGGAAACAATTCGTACTTGCAACGATTTCAGCTGGAAGCCAAAGCGATTGCGTCGCTTAACCATCCCAATATTGTTCGAGCCTACGATATTGATAACGAAAAAGATACTCACTATCTGGTGATGGAGTTCGTTGATGGAGCGGATCTAAATTCTTTGGTCCGCAAGAAAGGCCCGCTCCCTTACGAAGTCGCCGCTGATTACATCATCCAAGCCGCCAGAGGCCTTCACCATGCTCATGAAAAGGGGCTCATTCACCGCGATGTGAAACCAGCCAACTTGCTGGTCAATCGCGAGGGTGTCATTAAGGTGCTCGACCTAGGGCTGGCGTTATACTCTGACGAAAGCCTGGCTTCGGTCACGATGGAGCACAACGACAAGGTCCTTGGTACGGCTGACTACCTTGCACCGGAGCAGGCGTTAAATAGTCACAATATTGACCATCGCGCGGATATTTATGGTCTCGGATGTAGTTTGTATTTCCTGCTCACCGGCCATGCTCCATTCCCGACTGGCAGCATCGCACAGCGAATCGCCAAGCACCAATCGTCGATGCCTGAGGACATTCGCAAGGACCGCCCCGACTGCCCTGGAGAGTTGGACGGGATTTGCGTGAAGATGATGCAGAAGGATAGGCGTTTTCGCTACGCGGACTGCAATCAAGTTGCAGACATATTGGAAGCTTGGCTGACTACTTATCGCAAGACGCTGGTCGACGCCAAAGCCAACGCACTTCAGGCCAAGGCTTATCAGTCTGCCGTTGGTCGAGACGGCACCAGCGGTAATTCGGGTAGCAGCACTGGAAGCGGTGCTGGGAGTTCGCTTTCGCGGAACAGTTCGAGCCTCAATAGTTCTGGAATTCGACTCCGAAATGAAGCAGAGACCGTAAGTAATCGAGGTGGAGACACATTGAGTGGGAGTAGCGTCGGGTCGGCCAGTAGCGGCGGATCGATGGTCTCACTGTCGTCGTCAGATAGTGGAGTGCTACGGTCGATTGCTTCTGAGGGGGGCTCGGATGTTGTGAGCCGAATTGATTTGGAGTTTGATACGCCACGTCCAAATCCTCATCGAGATATTCTTCCCAAACCCAAAGCGCTTGCGGAGCCGGGAAAAACGATTGGAAAAGCCGTTGGCACCAACCCGCCCCAAACTCCCTCGCCGCTCCGGCCCGCAGATCGCATCGTCGCAACCAAATCCCTAGCAAAAAGTCAGTCTGCGAAACTTTCGCAAAAGCCGACGGGCGGTTCTGGTAATGCGAACCGACCTTCAACCATCTCAGCAAAATCCCGGCAATCTGAGAAGCAAGCGAAGGAACGGCGATTTATACTGATTCTTGTCCTTATGGCAGTACTTTTTGTTGCTGCGGCCGCTATTGCTCTGTGGTTATCACGGTCTTAGGGAGTACCACATTCCTACGAAGTCGTCCCGTTCGTGAGGTTGTCTCATTCCTGAAACTCGTCACCGTCTCATTTGAAAAAGGCGTTAAACGATCGCACCCATTGCACGAAAAACATCGCTTAAAAAGATAGCCACTTTAAGTGCCGCGAATTAATTCGCTGTAGAGGCCTTTGCAGTAAAGCCTCATCCGCAAAAAACTCCTCAGGGAAAACTCTCAGTAAAGCAATCGTCCGTACAATATTTCACTCGACGAAATCCATGAACATCAAATCACATTTCAATGTATCCAGTGCTCTAAAAATCCTACTGCTCATGCTGTTTGCCTCGAACCAGCACGATGTCTGTTTTGGGCAGAATCTGTCAACTGCATCTGCTGACACGATTCGCCAAACCGTCACCGAGGCTGGCCAGGCCTTTAAGAAAGGCGACCTCAATCAAGCAGTCGCGTTAATCAACCGAAGTAGTGATCAAATCAAGCGACTTGCTCAGGAATCGGGAAACGCCAGATCGCTTGATTCGCTCAAGCCAACCTATGCGATCCTCTCCAAGGCTCATGAGTTCTTGTCGAAGAAGGATGCTAAAGCCTTAAACGATTTGCCAAGTTGGGTTGATTTAAAGAAGATCGCCTCGGAGAAGGCGCCGACAACTCCGTCTGAACCCAACGCGAGTGCCGCTGGCGGAGTCAGCTTTGTGGATGATGTCGCACCTTGGTTGGTTGCCAAGTGTGGTAACTGCCACATCGATGGATCGAAGGGGGCGTTTTCGATGGCGGATATTGCGTCACTCATGAAGGGCTCGAAAGCAGGAGTTGTCCTTTTTCCTGGCGACTCTGCAGGGAGTACGATTGTGGAAAGCATCCGATCAGGCGACATGCCTCGTGGCGGTGGAAAAGTAACTGCCGCAGAGCTTGCCAAGCTCGAACAGTGGATTCAACAAGGAGCTTTGTTCGATAAAGCTGTTGCGACTCGGCCGCTAAAGCAATTGGTTTCGAAATCTGCGAATGGAAAATCTCCTGGCGACTCCATGGAGGAAGCAGGTAAGAACATGGCGAGGAACCTTGCAAACACAAAGCCAACAGGAAAAGAGACAGTAAGCTTCTCCCGCGACATTGCACCGATTCTTATCGAGAATTGCAACGGTTGTCATATCGACGCGCCACGTATTCGAGGTGGTTTGAACATGAACAACTTCTCTATGTTCAGCAAAGGAGGTGACAGCGGTGAGATTGTGGAGCCAAAAAATGTTGCCAAGAGCTTACTTGTCCAGAAAATCAAAGGCTTATCCGGTGATCGTATGCCTGCTGGTGGAAGACCTGCTCTTAGCGACGACAAGATTCAATTGATATCGACTTGGATCGAAGAGGGTGCCTACTACGACGGCCAGTCTCCGACCGCTTCTCTGGCGACGATCAATGCCAAGGCATGGTCGGACTCAGCTACCTATGAAGAGGTCATGGAACGACGCCGTGAAAGAGCGCTCAATAAATGGAAGGTCGCTTATGGTAGCCAAAAGCCTTCTGAAGCTTCCGATAGAAACTTCGTTGTCATGGGCAACGTGAGCCAAGCTGCGATCGATGAGGTCCTCGTAACAGCCAACCAAGCGAACGAGAAAGTGCGTAAGGCACTCAAGATCGATGCCAATGATGAACTCGCCAAAGGGGGAGTAGCAATATTTGTCATTAAAGGACGTTATGATTACAGCGAATTCGGCAAGATGACCGAATCACGAACGCTGCCGAATACATGGAATAGTCATTGGCGACGCGATGTGCTAGACGTTTACATCGCGATCCTTCATGATTCGAAAGATCCGAAGGTAAACGAAGCTAACCTCACTCAGCAACTCGCAAGCGTTTGGGTATCCCAATTCGAAGAGACCCCAGCTTGGTTCGCGGACGGTTTTGGACGAAGTGTTCTCGCGATCACAGGAGGTAAAAGCGATACCTATGGCAAGTCGCAACTCAAAAACTGGGATGAACAAATTGGCACGATCGTGAGAAATATGAAGGGGACCAAAGAATTGCTTGACGGGAAAATGAACGAAGAAGATGCTGCACTGGTTGGTTATGGTCTTTGCCGTAAAATGATCGATGTAAATGGTCGAAGGCAGTTTTCGAACCTCCTTCAATCGCTTGGTAAGACCAAGTCGTTCCCGCAAGCCTTCCAACTAGCCATCGGTCCTATGGAGCCAAGCATCGCAGCAGCCCTAGGCCTTCCAAGCGTGAAAGCGAGCAAGTAAGAGTGACCCCACGAGGCGTTTTAGCATTTTGTCGTGAAAAGGAAGTCCGAGTTGTCGATCTGCGTTTTACGGACGTCTTTGGGCAATGGCATCACATCACTATCCCCGTTCGGCAACTCACGGAAGCAACTTTTGAGAATGGCTGTCGAATCGACGCATGCCAAACGGCATCGAATGGAAGTGGTCACAGGCTTGCGATCCCGCAGCCTACGACTGCGTTTCTAGACACCTCTGCGGTAACAACAACGCTGGTGATGATCTGTACTATCCAAGACGCGTTGACTCGCGAGGAGGACTTGCTGGACCCTCGCGTCATCGCGCAGCGGGCTGTGGATTTTTTGGGAAGTACTGGAATCGCAGATGAGGTGCGTATTGCTCCTCAATGCGAATTTTACTGGTTTCAATCAGCGCGATTCGCTGTTGCCGATACGCATGCGAGCTACTCTATTGTCGAAGTCGGGGCATCGGGAGACGCAAGCACGATAAGCGACCCAAGCCTGCGTCGTACTGACGACGATGTCTCTGATATTGGCTTTCAAGCACGCAATCAGATAACGGAATCTCTCGAAGATATCGGCTTCCCAATTGCTACGCATCACCAAGCCAATTCGACAGGAAGCAAATGTCGAATCGACTTCGTTGCCACCAATCTTGTTCGTGCGGCTGATGCGGTAATGTCGCTCAAGCATGTTGCACGGAGAGTTGCTCAGAACCAACATCGTAGCGTTACCTTTATGCCCAAGCCAATCGCGAGCGACGTTGGAGCTTCGCTGAACGTACCGCTTTCTTTCTGGAAAAATGACGAACCGGTCTTTGGTGGGCAGGGGTACGGTGGGCTGAGCGAGATTGCGATTATGGCGATCGGGGGTATCTTGCATCATCGAAAAGCACTCGCGGCCATCTGCAACTCAACTACCAATAGCTACCGTAGATTGAACGCTGCCGACGGTGCATTGTTTCAGGCGGGTTATTCGAGTTCATTGCAACTCGCGGCTTGTCGAATTCCTTCACACGCTACAAATCCAAAGAGCAAACGAATTGAAGTTGGCTTTGCAGATTCTAGTGCCAATCCGTATCTCGCTTTTGCGGCAATCGTGATGGCTGCAATTGACGGAATTCAGAATAAACTAGACCCGGGTAAGCCTTTGGAAAAACTAGTTGCCGGTAGACTTGACGAGGGGCATTTTCCATATTCGCTGTGGGAATCTCTCGATCATCTTAAACAAGACCAAGCGTTTCTTTTGGAGGGTGATGTCTTTTCGGCAGAGATGTTGAGCCGATGGATTGATCACAAAGAGAACGTCGAGCGTAAGGCGATAGAATCAAAAGCAACACCAAGTGAGTATCTTCAATACTTTAACGGTTGATGCTTCTGTCGTACGCTATCCCCGGTCCCAGCGTGTTGCAAAGACCCTTGCAACCACCATGAAGACGAAAGCGCAAGTTACTAAAACTCCTAGTTCAAGTGTTAGCTCTTTAACGGGTAATTCTCGCCAGAAAATTTTGTTGTAGCCGTCTAACGCCCAAGCATTGAAAGTAAACTGTCCCACTCTTTGGATAGATTCACTCATCAAGTATCGCGGTACCATGCTCCCTCCTAGAGCACTCATCGATAGGATAAGAATGGTAGATACCCACCCAAGTTGCGTTCGCGTTTTGCACATCGCAGCCATCATCAACGCAAAGCTCGCCGCCGCCCCCGAGGTTACGAGTGTCATCACCGCAAAACCTTCTAAGTGCCCCAAAAGATTCAGCCCAAAGAAGATTGCTCCAGCGGAAAACATTAATGTTGTTTGCAAGCAGCCGATAATCACAAGATAGCACCACTTGCCCATGAGTAGATGATCCATGGTCATTCGACTGCAAAGCAATCTTTCAAGAGTCGAATTCTCGCGTTCCTCTAAGATCGCTCCACTAGCAGTGGTGGCGCTGAAGAGCAGAAACATGACTGCGATACCTGCTGCGTACATCGCAACAATGGGATTTGATTTATTGGTTCCCAGAACATCGATGACTTCGATTGTTGGAACGGCGATAGTGGCCAAGTTGCCTGCTTCGAGACTAAGCGTGGGTTGCGATGAAAGGGCGATCGCGCGGACGGTTGGATCGTTAATTCCAGGGATTGCTACCGATTGTGCTCCTTGAACTTGCTGCGAGGCCGCTTGTCTTGCTGCTTGGAGTTTCACCGCCTCCTCTTGAGCGTGTTCGGCTTGCGCAGCCATGGATGCCTTCTGGACAAATGCAACGATGACTTGGCTTGCAACTTGGTCGAACGAATCGGCAAAGACCTCGATAGCAGGTGACTTGCTGCCACCAGACTCTGAAGTGTTCGGGATGTGGGCATTGAGGTCTTTCGATGACGTTGTGTCGGAATCTTCGCTCGGCTTGGAGCGAAACACAATCGCAGCGGTTACCATTCCGCGTCGAACAAGAGCCTCTGCGGATTCACGCGAGACCGGCTTAACAAAATCTGAATTCGATTGTTCACCCAAGTGGAATCGAAGTGATTTCGTGTTCTGAAGTAAGGCAAGTGTCCGTTGCGTGACCGGACTATCGATCTCATCACACGCTACCACTTTGAGCTTGGGGGTAGAACCACCGCTGCCGCGAGAACCGAAGATCCACGCAAAGATACTGAAGAACAGGATTGGAACGATGAACGTCAGCAGTAGTTCTGCTTTGTTATGCCACAATCGCAATAGGCTGATTTGAATGATCGTTCTTATCATTCCCGTAACTCGCGTCCAGTTAAATAGATAAAAACATCGTGGAGATTCGGCTGGTGCATTTCCAAATCGATTACACTGCCACCACACACTCGTATTCGATGAAGCAGTTGAGGTAGCTCCTCGGCCGGTTCATTGATCTCGGCGACAAACAGTTCAAGGGTAGGGTCCCATTCGAGATTAGGAATGCTGGCCGTGAGAAATCCTTCGATTCGTAAACGTACTTGTCGCTCACATCCGATGGTGTGCTCGATAAGTTCAGCGATCCCTCCGTCAGCGATCACTTGACCGTCGTCGATGATCACAATTCGATCACATCGGGATTGCGCTTCGTCCAAATGGTGAGTTGTCAGGATAATGGTCGTCCCGTGAGCGCTGAGTTCATCAAGCATCTCGAAGATTCGATGACGGCTTTGTGGATCAACACCCACGGTAGGCTCGTCCAATACGAGCACCTGAGGGCGATGAAGGACGCCGCATGCGATGTTCACTCGTCGTTTCATTCCACCTGAAAAGGATTTTGTTAGATGATCTTTTCGATCCTCTAGCCCAATCCATTCGAGTGCCCATTCAACGCGCTCCGTTAGCGTCCTTCCTGATAAACCATGCAGTCGGCCAAAAGCACGAAGATTCTCTTTGGTGGTTAGGTCACTGTAGATGGCCAGATCTTGCGGCACCACGCCTAGTCGTGTGAGGGTGGACGGATTTGTTACTGGTTGCCCAAACAGCTTGATCTCTCCTTGGTCGATTCGTAGCCTTCCACAAATGGCTCGAACAAGAGTTGTTTTTCCAGCGCCGTTAGGACCGAGAAGAGCAAGCTTTTGTCCTGAGTCGACGGTTAAGTTGATCCCGCGAAGAGCGTGTGTCTTTCCAAAGGTCCGGTGAACGTCGCGTAACTCTAACGCGAATTCGGGCTGTTCAATGGAGGATCTGCTCGATTCTCGAGTCAAGCTGGCGAGCTGGCTCGGAGCTGAGTCCTGGCGGGGCAGGGGAGCGTCTTTGCGAGTAAAAATAGTTTTCATGCAGAATCGCAAAAACGTAAATTGAACCTGTCGTTAGCTTTTCGCCCGGATAAAATCATAATCACCAGTTCGAGAGGCGACGAGCCATTCCTGGAGACGACCTCTTTCGTTGGAATCGTTGGGAATAGCGGATTTTGTGCGTCAAATCGAGTCCAAGATGGGGCGAAAATTGCCAGAAACAGTTGAAAAGCGAGGATTGGCAGCTGGACGCGGTGGGCAAAATGGAGGTTCAACTCCGCTTGTCGTGCTCGTTTGCTTGAGCATTTTGGTATTGATTGGTGCCTCTTTCTTCGGTGATTTGACGTTAATAACGGGACCGGTCGTCAATAAAAGTCCTGCCCAGCCGTTGTCTTCGCAGAGTGCAAACAGCCGTTCGGAAGAGCTAGCTATAGCGAGTAACCAGCAAGATTCTCATCCACAAACTAGCCTCGACCCAAAAACAGAATCGAAGCCAGTCCTGATTGATCCGTCGAATGATGAAACGACGTTCATCGTCGAGGTAGCTGGATTTCGTAGCGAGCAAGGGGATTGTTTAGTAGCTATCTACGACAGTTCGGCTTCATTTAATAAGATCGACCAATCGATTCTCCGACAGTCGAAGTCGATAGGCGGTAAAGATGCACGCTTTGAGTTTGCTGTTTTAGGGAATAAACCGGTCGCAATTGCAGCCTTCCATGATGAGAATCGGAATGGACAGCTTGATAAGAACGCATTTGGCATTCCAACAGAGCGATATGGTTTTTCGAACAATCCGCCAAGCACATTTGGGCCACCGTCATTTAATGCGGCGGCTGTTCAAGATCCGAAGCAAGCGAACGAGCCAATCAAAATTTTGCTCGATGGTATAAATCTTAATGGTTCAAAATAGGAATTGAAATGAAGACGCGATGGATGAAAGAGGCTACTGAAGAGCCAACCGACAAAGAGATTCGTGATGAGATCTTGCGGCAACTGATGTCCATGAATAGCGGGTCTTCAATCTGCCCTTCGGATGTTGCTAGGAGCTTGCGTCAGCAGTGGCGACAATGGATGCCAATGATTCGAGAAGTCGCAAGCGAGATGGCTCGCGATAATGAGATTACTGTGACGCAGCAAGGACAACCGATTGATATCGAGATCGCAACGGGACCTGTTCGATTGGCACTAAAGCTACCCAAGCAAAGCTATGGAGCAGAGTAGCGGCTCGGAAGATGATAAAGGTACTATTCCTGAGCCTCGGGTGCCGAGTGGCGAATTGTGGTAACCCGTGGCTAGCGCCACTGGCACTCACTTTAGACCTGCGGTTTAAAAAACAGTATCGAATACTGAACAGGGAATATCGAATTTCCAAAGAAATCACATAACACTTCGTTATTCGACATTCCTTGTTCGGTGTTCATTATTCTAGCCACCCTAAAGTGAGTGCCCTTTGGCTAGCGCCATCGGCTCAGGCTTTAAAAGTCGAGACTTTCGCGGCGTGTTTTTGGCATGTCGACGTGCGAACGTTTTAAGTTCGCCTACATCGACCAGCCATCGGCTAGCGTCGCATCTTTTGAAACAATCGGAATTCCGTCTCGAACGTAGCACGGCGAGAACTCGTCTGTCTCATCTACTTTGGTGCGATTCACTACACGAACGTTGCGTCCAATTCGAACGTTTTTATCTAAGATAGCACCGTCGATTAGGCTGCCTGTTCCGATACCGACCGGAACCCCTTGCGACTTTTCGAGTTCCGCGAGATCGCTCGCAGTTTCCAGGTAGTCCGCGCCCATGACAATACTGTTGCGAATCGTCACTCCTTCGCCAACGATGCATCGCAATCCGATCACGCTGTTTTCAATTACCGCTCCCTTGCCTATACGACAACCATCAGCGATGAGCGAGTTGGAGACCGTTGCGCCTTCCATTAAGGATGGGGGTAAGAATCGAGCACGCGAGTACACCGGAGCATCCGGGCAAACCAAATCGAAAGGTGGGTTCGGTTTCGCGAGTGAAAGATTGGCTTCGTAGAACGCTTTGATGGTGCCGATATCTTCCCAGTAGTCATCGAACAGGTGTACTTGGACCTTGCGAGTTCGAATTGCAGCCGGGAAAACTTCCTTACCAAAATCTTCGTAAGTCGTTTTGCTTAGCACATCAAAGAGCAATTTTCGATTGAAAATGTAAAGTCCCATGCTGGCCAAACAATCGCGACCTTTGGAGGGAATTCCACGCGAGTCGATCCAGGCTGGATCTGTTTTGACCATGTCGATTTCTTCGTCGGTTTTTGGCTTCTCAAGGAATCCCAGAACGCGGCCAGAATCGTCGCAACGCATAACTCCAAGGCTCTTGGCTTCGCTGCGATGAACAGGTATCGCGGCGATAGTCACGTCGGCTTTCGATTCAATATGCGTCTTGAGGAGTTGCTGATAGTCCATCCGGTACAACTGGTCACCCGATAGAATCAGGATGTACTCCAAGTCCTTAGAGTCCAAGTAAGTTAGGTTTTTTCGCACGGCATCGGCAGTTCCTTCATACCAGTCGGTACCGCCGTTAACGGTTTGCTGAGCCGCAAGAAGTTCTACGAATCCGCCGTTAAAATTATCGAAACGATACGTTTGGCGAATGTGCTGGTGGAGTGAGACACTCAAGAACTGGGTGAGAACGAAAATGCGATTGATACCGCTGTTGATGCAATTCGAAATAGGAATGTCAATCAACCGGTACTTTCCGGCAAGTGGGACGGCCGGCTTGGCTCGGATTTTAGTCAGCGGAAACAGTCGCGTTCCACGCCCTCCGCCGAGAATCAAGCAGCTAACATTTTTCATATCGTAATTCATGATGGATTCTTGCTAAAGGTAAGCTAAGTGCCAATATTCGCCTCAGTGCCGAGTATACAAGCCTTACCGCAAAGTGTCAGCCGCCGTTACAATTACCGTACGGTTTTAATTGCTATCCGACTTCGAAATATCGGCGAAATTTAATCACTTTTTCAAGTACCAGTCGACCTATGGCGTTGCCTCAAAATATTGGTGAAACCACACTTTTGCTTGCCCAGCAATTGATTCGGTTCGATTCGGTTTCATCGAAAAGCAACGAGTCGGTTAGCCAATGGGTCGCCGACCGACTAACGGCAATCGGGTTTGAAATCGAATGGCTTACGTATCGTGATTCGGATGGGATTTTGAAGGTAAATGTCGTTGCGAAACGAGAGCCGAAACATAGCTCTGACACTGGAAGCAACCTACCGACCAATCCTGCAAATGCCGATCTTACGGTCGCTTCCAATCAGAGTAATTCTTCGCAGTCCAGGGCAGGGGAGGGTGGTGTGTGCTATTTGGCACATACAGACGTGGTGCCTGCAGATGACTGGAGTGTTGATTTTTGCGGACCCTTTGAAGCGGTTGTCCGTGACAATCGGCTGTGGGGACGGGGTTCATGTGACATGAAGGGTTCTTTGGCTTGTGCTTTGGCAGCGGTCTCAGTAATCACGGCAGAAGAGCAAACGGCGCCAATCTATTTTGTCGTCACAGCTGATGAGGAAGTTGGCATGGACGGCGCAAAATGTGTCGATCGAAAGTCAACTATTTTTCAAGAGATGGTTGAGCGAAACGTCGTAGGTGTTGTCGGCGAACCTACTGAGCTGAACGTTGTGTACGCTCATAAAGGTGGAGCATCCATGCGAATCATCGCACGGGGTAAGAGTGCTCATTCCAGCACTCGTGACGGTATCAACGCCAATCACCAATTGATTCCGATCTTGCCGCTGCTTCTTGAGCTGAGAAATGAATGCGAGTCGAACGTTGCTCTTCATAACCATGATTTCGATCCACCGACGTTATCCTGGAATATGGTCCTGCGAAACGAACCCTTCGCGACGAATGTGACCCCTTCGCTTGCTGAGGCTGCTGTGTTTTTGCGATGCATGCCCGGTGTTGACCATCGGCCACTCATGAAACGAGTCGAGCTGGAAGCACTACGGATGGGTTTGGAGTTCTCGCAACGCGAAGGTTTGCCTTTCAGCGTTCCACGTGATGCATCGCACGTTCGCGAACTGCTATCCATAACGTCAAACAAGGAGCCAATCACGGTTTGTTATGCTACTGATGCAGGAGTCTTGCAAAGATTATCACAGCTTGTCATTTGCGGTCCAGGTAGCATTGAGCAAGCACATCGCAGTGACGAATTCATCTCGCTCGATCAGCTTCGTCGGGGGACAATGTTGTATGAACAAGTCTTCCGTCGCTGGGCTACTTCAGCGCAATCTGAAGAGGTGAGGTAGGACTGGTCATGAATCCGTTTCTTGCAATGGAGCTACTTCATGAATGCACAGGGAATGATCTGTGGTCCATCGACCATTGCAATCGCCGAAACGTTCCATCTGCATGGATTGAGGAACTCGCAGGGGGATTTGAGAGTAGCTATCAAATCGATAGCGAAACAATTTATGTCGGAGACAAAAAGGTGAATCAGTACGAAGGAATCCGCGACGTTGATTTAGCTATAAAGTTAGGAGAGTATCTTGGAGTGGATACGGCCCCTCTCCAAGCGATTGCCCTCACACGACATGGTTTGGTGCGAGCGATCCGCGAAGCGGTTGAAGAAGATTAATCAACTAAAGTCACCTTGAAACTTACGATTTGCAAACTGAATATACAGACAGAAAAGTAGTCACGAATGTATTGGGACCCCGAAGTTGAATCCCCAGCCACGATCGCAGTGATCGGATGTGGACCGATAGGAATTGAAGCAGCACTCTATGGAAGATTTCTAGGGTACGACGTCGACTTATTCGATGCGAGGCGTCCTGCGCATGAAGTGGTTCGATGGAACCGCCGCTCAATCGGTGTCCCGGTTTCCGGATGTACAACATCCTTGGGGATTTCCGCCCTGGAAGGGCAATTGCCTGAATACCAAAAGCCGAACATGGATACGGTTTGGAGTGGAGCTGAATTTGCTGAAGAGTACCTCATTCCGATTGCAAAGTCTGACTTGATTGTTGATGGAATTCATATCAATAGTCGAGTCGTCGAAGTGAGTCGCGTTCGATACTACCGTGAAGAAATTACAGACTGGCAAGAACGGGCAAATGACGAGTTTCGTTTGCTGATCGATTCAAGAGATCGTGGCGCTTACACTGCACGTGCGGATGTCGTTTTGGACTGCCGAGGAATGTATGCTGAATCGGAGGGATACGGTCCCGGGGGCTCCCAAGCTGCCGGAGCTGCGAAGGTACATGAGCAAATACATCGTTGGCTTCCTGGTGATCCGCGTTTTGAAAATCGGATGCTTGATGCAAAGCATGTCGTTGTATTCGGGAACTCTGAACTGGCCGTGAGGTTTGTAGAAGAATGGGCCATGCTGTTCAGGAACACGGAAGGTAAAGTCGCAGGCGAGTTGGCAACCGGGCAGTTGCTTTCAGGACGACTGACTTGGTTAGTTCCGCTTGGACGAGCGAGTACGCAAAGTATTGAATTCACAGATGCCGATCGATGGAAGCGGGCAATGCAAGCTGCGACTTCCGTGATCCCGTCACGCGGAGTTGAAAAAATTGAATTCGACGATGCGACACAGACGTGGAAACTTCAAATATCTAACGAGGATGACTCGACAATTGACTTCCAGGCAGATGTCTTCGCGCCGTTTACAAATCTCTTGCCAACAGCTTCGATCGGGTCGACTCTTTATTGCGATCAATGGGCTCTATCGAATGAGTTTCAATCGCAGTTTTCGATCTCGAAAGATGAACAATTCTACGATGGCTGGAAGGGGTGGGCTCACGCGACCGGAGAGCCAAATTACTATCGCTTAGGCGCTCGCGAACGTCCCTTTAGCGCGAGTGGCCTTGCCGAGGGGTTCCAGCAAATTAAGGATATCTTTGCATTGCTTGGAACGCGAGAAGATTTAGACTTGTATAAGATACTTCGAAAGTCTGGTGTATGACCGATCCTTCGGAGTCGTCGCCGGACCAACGATTTCTCAAAAAGTATCGTATCAAGTTACGAAATGATTTTCGTCTCGTTTACGATTCAGGGACGGTCGTTTCCGATAGTACGCTTGTTATTCACGGATTACGAAACGGCAGGGACTACTCAAGAATAGGGTTGTCGATTCCCAAGAAGGTAGGCTCTGCACCGATTCGAAACCAATGGAAGCGTTGGATGCGAGAAGCATTCCGACTTCAACGGGTAGATTTACCCGTCGGTATTGATTTGATTATTCGGCCTAAGAAAGACGCTCAAGGAAGTCTTGAGGCCGTCTCGAAATCGCTGAATCGTTTGATGCATAAGTTGCATTCAAAGCTGCCAAGTGATTGACGCTTAGGATGCGATTGCCCTATATCTATCAGGCGTATTGGTCTCTTCCATCTTGTTCGATTCCGAGTCGCATTTGAAGTTGGTCGAACTGACGAGTAAAGATGTCGCTGCTACTGTGAACATGTTCGGCTTCTGTAATGAAGCGAATATCTTTGTCTGGATAGACATCGTGTTGGATCAAGATCTTTTCAAAAGCCTTCAAAGGTTCTCCATAAGCGATGATCATCTTGTGTTCGTCGAATTGCACTTCTTGTTGCTTCGAAGGATTCAGAACGGCGATGCCCGTGCATCCATCGTTAAGTATCATTTCTTCGAAGTCGTAAAGGATGCTTTTCAGCACTGGCATATCGATGTGCTCGCGGTATAGATCCGAGTGACCGCCGTTGCCATGATGGCTAGTTTCCAGGACGACATCGACGACTTCGCCAAGTGGATCTAGCATTTCGATGAAAAGGTCGAAAAGCTTTTCTCGACTGGCCGAAGCCATGACGACAGGAATGCTCGTCTTGCCGTTCGGGTCTTTATACGCGTCATGGCGAAAACCTTGGCGCGGGACCACTTTCAGGTCATATGACGGCCGAACCGCATCGGTAAGATCAAACGCACCGTATCGGAACACGCCCAAGTGAGCTTCTAGTTCCTCGTCGGACAATGTATCGAAGCTACCGATCGTTGATTTCGAATCGGAAATCGACTGATTAGCAGCAGTAGTGTTTCGGGAGAAACCAGGCAGTGGGCCCATGTGAATCGCTCGAGATTTTTGTGAGGGGAAGTAATGTTTGCGTAAAAATCGCTGTCGTGACGCCCGATGAAATAGGACGGCTCAACAAACAAAGTTAGGTTACGCAAAACATGATGGTCGCGTAGAAGCACCATCGAACACAAAAATTACCAAGAAATTACGCCCTGCGTAATCGTTACAACCCCAACCAAGATGGGAACGCCATTGAGCTAGAGAGTCAGCCCGCTGGCGTTCGAATCTCTGCATTCACTTATCGTCTAAGGTTCAGCAATTCATCAAATAGCTGCTGAGTCGCCGTAATAACTCGAGCGTTGGCTCGATACTGAGTACTGGCCAAGACAAGATTGACCAAGTCCTTACCGACGTCCGTGTTGGAAAGTTCAACTGCACCGGATGAAACCGCACCGATTCCATTTTCGCCCGGTCTACCTTGGATAGGTAGCCCCGTATTGATCCCCTGGGCGAAGAGGTTCTGGCCTCGTTGTTCAAGACCGTTTGGGTTCGAAAATCTTGCAAGCCTAATCTGGCCAAGATCTCGAGTGATACCATTACTGAAAACACCTCGGACCGTACCGTCACCACCGATCACGTAGCTTGTTAACGTACCGGGTGGTGAGCCGTCTTGTCGAGACGCAGCAAGTGTTGCCCTGTCCGCAGCGAGACCGGAAACGCTATTGAAGTCGAGCTCAAACTGGAGAGGTTTTGTACTGGGGAGGTTTGCTCGGTTGATCGCGATTGTTGAATTGGTTGCGTTGATGAAGTTACCATTGCCGTCGAAGTAAACCAGACCGGTTCCGACTTGGACGGTTGATTCATCACCGGAGCCAAGCTTATTGGAATTGTTCGGAGAATCTGCGTACCATCGATAGGCAGTTCGAGTATCCGTTCTGCTTTCAAGTGTAGCGGTTAATCGCACGTTGAGCGGCAATCCCAATGAGTCATAAACGATGTAGTTGGCGACAGCGCTCTGTCCTTTCGCCTCTTGGACTTGTCCAAAAGCGAGATTGGGATTTGTCACTTCGTTGTTCGCATCGGTAAGTCTGAAGCTAGTCAAATCGATCGAGACAGCGTTATCAACACCTGTGTTGGATACAAATCGAATCTGCCCGTTGGATATGAAAGAGCCGGGATTGATGAATCCACTCTCACCCTGGATTTTGTTAATAGATGCTTTGATTGGATTGTTGGAGTCACCGCTATTGGTTTGAATACCCATGACCGCTTCCATGAAGTTGTTCAAGTCTTGAACGGTCGAAGTATTGGTGATTTGGAATGACTTCGTTTCGGAGAGTCTACCCCCTTTACGGGACGTAAAATCAAGCTTCCCCACCTTAAATGGCTTCGTGTATTCGAAGCCATCACGTCTGGTCAGGTTGATAAGCAATGTGTTTGAGTCAACGGTTGGTCCATCGAG
>JAIYDQ010000141.1 GCA_027487375.1 Planctomycetaceae bacterium | reverse complement strand
TATTCCTTTTCGAGTGCCCCTTAGGGTAATACAACGATGTTATCTATCCGTCCCAAAGTTGCAGAGCACGCTCTCTTTGTTTTGGGAAGATCCATACATCCAGAACTGTTGACCCTACATCGGACTCGCACTTACGAGCGTGCGAACTACCGGGCCCGAATTGACATCACAAGTGACGGCCATGTTGTGACGTTTTCCAGCGCCCAATCAACAGTCACCGAAGTCGTCTGCTCCGCCCAACAACAGCTACCCCAGAAGCGACGGATGGCGGCTCAACTTTTTCGTAATCGCACCGCCAGAATGGTTGAAACGCGACGAAACATCGAATACCAAATCGAATATCAGCTGGAACAAGTTGGCCCTGGCGTATTTTGGATGGTCCACCAGCAATTGGCGAACGAACCCGACGAACACGATTTGCTCCAGAACTTTGGCTCCAGCGGCCGAATTCCCATGGGTGCGATCAGTTTTGTCCACGTCGAACAGCGGGAACGCCAATTCCTCGTCCAGGCTCTCCACACCTTTCCAGACGATTATCTGATTCTCAAGTCGTTCTCGACCTTCTCCGTAGAAGCCTAGCGAAGCTGCCTATACCTTGACTATTCGACGTACTCGCCTATGCTTGAAGCCACCTTCAAGACCCGAATACGCCTAGGATCGTCTCTACATGACGAATGTTCCCACAGACGAACCGTCACCTGATTTCCTCGCCGAATTAGCAGAAACCAGCCTCAAGCTCGAATCCGCCACCCCGGAAGCAATTCTTCGATGGGCGGTAGATCGATTTGGTGACAAGTTCACGATGGCAACAGCTTTTGGCCCCGAGGGGATGACCATCATCCATATGCTGGCTCAGATTTCTCCGAAGACACCAATCTTCAATCTCGATACCGGGTACCAATTTCCAGAGACACTCGAGCTTCGTGAACGGGTCCTGCAAAGGTATGGAATCGCTGTCGAAATGAAACAGCCAGCAACCTCGGTTGAAGAATACGAACGCATCAACGGCGGGCCAGTTTACAGTCATGACCCGAACCGCTGCTGTGGTGATAGAAAGCTAGCTGTCCTCAAAGAAGCCGCAAAAGGAATGCTCGCTTGGGCCAGCGCGATCCGCCGCGACCAAAGCCCTGATCGATCAGTAGCTCCGATCGTCGGTTGGGACAAGAAGTTCCATCTAGTGAAAGTCAGCCCGCTTGCAAATTGGACTAAGAAGCAAGTTTGGAAGATGATCACAGACCTCGACATTCCCTATAACCCTCTACATGACAAAGGATACATGAGCATCGGATGCTGGCCGTGTACGCGGGCTATCTCATTGGGGGAGGATGAAAGGGCGGGGCGCTGGAGCGGATCCGCCAAAACTGAGTGCGGTCTTCACAGCCAAGGGTAACTTGCACGCATGCCAAAACGTAGCGGCAAACAAATCCGAGTTGAGTTCCGAAAAAAACGCGAGATTAGAACTCGTCAGGAAGCAGATCTCACTCGCGATTTCGAGGGTTCCGCTGAAGAAATTGACACCCCGTCGGCACAGCGTATCTCAGGAAAAGGTCGCGATACACGTCGCCGCACTGTGGTAGGTGAAGTGACCCAGGCGGCTTCATCAACGCCCGATGGAGAGGTCGGCAATGTTCGATTGTCGATTGGAGATGCAACGGCAGGTCAGAATTTCCTCCAAGGGCAGGTGCTCCGTGTCCACAGGCTTGAATGCATTGTCTTGGGAACAGACGGACGAGAGTACCGCTGCGCAATTCGTCGGCTCCTGAAAAGCCTAGCCACCGATCAACGTCACGTCGTCGTCGCAGGCGATTTGGTTACCTTTCGGATTGATAGCGAAACAACTTCGTCGGCACCTTCTACAACTTCTTCAAGTACTTCGACTCCGCAATCGCAACAAGGGCTGATCGTTCGCGTGGAGCCTCGTCGAGGCACTCTTTCACGTACGAGCCGAAATCGCCGCCATGTGATTGTTGCCAACGTCGATCAAATCATGATCGTGACCAGTGCAGCCGAACCAACGATTAAACCCAATCTAATTGATCGATTCTTGATTACCGCCGAACAAAATCATCTCGACGCATGTATTGTCATCAATAAGTGTGACTTAATCGATCCAGCCGAGCTTCAACCGCTGGTTGGATCCTACGCACAGATGGGGCATCGCGTTGAAATGATCAGTGCAGCCAAGGGCTGGGGAATGGAACGCCTGAAAAGCATGATGCGTGGGCGGCAAAGTGTCGTTGTCGGCCAAAGCGGTGTCGGCAAGTCTTCGATACTCAACGCGATCGAACCCGGCTTGATGCAACGCGTCCAACAAGTCAGCGCAGAAAACCAAAAAGGTAAACACACTACAACAACCGCCCAGGTCTTTCCACTCTCACTAGGCGGCAACGTTCGGAGCTCGCTCATCGACACGCCAGGAATCCGACAATTTCAGCTCTACGACATTAGCCCCACTGAGATCGCAGGACTATTCAGAGACCTGCGACCGTTTGCTTCGCTGTGTAAATATCCGAACTGCACCCACCTTCACGAGTCGGATTGCGCCGTGAAGGATGCACTTGCCGACTATCGAATATCCGTCCGAAGATATGATAGCTATTGCCAAATGGTCGAGGACCCGGGTGAATAGCCCGAATTTCCGTCAAGGTTTACCTAAACCGACTCAACTCGGACGATTCCTTTCGCCGATACTACCAGCACAACCGGAATAAATGCGTTTTTCGTACCTGAATCGTCGATACAGACTTCACGTGCGAAGAATAATGTCACGGACACACTCTGCCTCAGTGCAAACGGTGGAAGGTTATTATGTTGGTCTTGAAGCGAAGTATTCAACTATTCATTATCGCGGCTATGGCCGTGTCCGGCATTGCTTCCGCAGGGGAGCATTACCACCCTTTTGCCGAGTCACTGGACTTTAATCCAGACTGGCAGTTCTTCGCACCCGTTGACGTTGAGCAACTGGAGGAACTGCATCCAAGAAAACGAGCCAACAAAGGCTGGTTCGTAACATACGACCGGATGCACATCGGATTCGACAGGCCAGACCAAGACGGTGCGCAGTCATCGAAAATCGATATGACATGGGGCAACCGCTGGGATGTAGGCTTTATGGGTGAAAAGAACACGGGTTGGCTCTTTAGCTGGACCAGTGTCAGCGGTCCAAACGTTTACTTCGATCGAAGGGATCAACGCCTGCTGCAACCAGCCACGGCCGTTGAACGATTCCCGGCCCTTCGCCCGCGATTCCCATTTGATCCCAACTTCGGCGACGGGACGATACTCGTTCGCCAGAGTTTGAACGTCGCAACACTCACGAACCTAGAGTTCAATAGATCATGGCGGCTAAGCCCGTACCACTATGGTGGCATCCTTGAACCAATGATCGGGTTTCGCTACATGGGATTCAATGATTATGCCGTCAACGAAGATCACTTCTACACGACTGCAGGTACCGGTACAGCCATCAACGCTGAAGAGTTCCGGACACAAATCACGCGAACTGATAATCGGATGGTGATGGGGCAACTGGGGTATCGATACGTACAACCAGTCAATCGGATGACCTTCTCGCAGGACGGAAGATTTTTCGCAGGACCAAATTTTCAAACGCAAGGATACTCCAGCTATAACTTCATCCTCACTGACGATGGAGCGGTAGCGGGCGGCCCGGTTCCATTCCAACAGCTAAGTACCTACGCCGGAAAGGATAATACCGAATTCGTCGTCGGCATGGATCTCCGATTCGAAGCCGCCTACCAATTCACGAAGGCCTTCAACATTCGGATGGGCGGGCAAGTGCTCTACGTTGGGCGAGGTGTTTGGCGGGGTGCGAATCCTCTCCAAGGACCACAGAATGAGAACGACCAAGACATCGTATCGCCGGCCTGGACTTTCGGAGCAACATTTAATCGATAGCGGTAACCGCCTAGCCTCTCGAGTTGATCGAGCTACTAGGAAACTTGCGGTCTTATGTTAGAACCTCGTCATTGTTGACGAGGTTTTTTTATTGGGACTCCTGTTGAATGAAGCAATTAGTAGCTTGGTTAACGCTTGCGGTTGGAGTGGTACTCTCTGCGATGGGTCTAGAGAGTTTTCTGCTCCCTAATCACTTTATCGATGGTGGCATCACCGGGGTGTCAATGCTCATTGCGGGCTATTTCAAAGTCCCGCTTGCACCGATTATCGTCCTCGTGAATGTCCCATTTATTTTCCTAGGCTATCAGCTAATCGGTCGTACATTTGCCCTGAAAAGCTCGATTGCGATTCTTGCGTTAGCTCTGTGCCTGGCGTTTCTTCCGTATCCAACTGCGACCGATGACAAACTGCTAAGCGCGGTTTTCGGAGGATTCTTTTTAGGCGCGGGGGTCGGTCTCGCGATCAGAGCTGGCGGTGTCTTAGATGGCACTGAAATCCTTGCGCTCATCCTGGGCCAAAAAACTCCAGCAACCGTTGGCGAGATCATTCTTCTTCTCAACGTCGTGATATTCTCGGTCGCCGCGATCGTTATCAATATCGAAGCAGCTCTCTATTCGATGCTGACTTACTTCACGGCTTCGAAAACGATCGACTACTTGCTACACGGACTGGAAGCATACAACGGAGTTCTTATCGTTACCAAGTCACCCGACGAAATCCGAACCGCGATCCTCGAACAACTAGGGCGAGGAATCACCACCTTCTTAGCCAAAGGAGGTTATAGTCAGCTTGACAGCCAAGTCCTCTTCTGTGTCGTAACGCGTCTGGAGCGAAACAAACTGGAAACGCTCATTGCGTCCATCGACTCTACCGCCTTTGTTGTAACGCTCCCGGTACTTGATACCCAAGGCGGCGTTGTCAAAAGACGCGCGTTCCACTGAGTGTCCCTTCTACCGCATTTAGACCTTCGGTCCTCGTTTCGGTTTAAATCCCGATCGTTCACCTCAACCGATAACGACGGTTTGGCGTGAAGCCACGTCGCGCAGACAGTTCGGGTCTCGGTGAGATTCTAGTGAGGGATTAGGATCATGAGTTCGTTTGTATCCGCTGCATGACGATTAAGAAATTGATACCGATTGCTTACTTTGTCGCCGTTTTGGTTACACTACGACAAATGCAAACCCAGTATTCGTTTTTTGATCCAACTATCGCAGCTCGGCTGATGGCAATTCCATTAGTTTCTCGCAGCGCGATGATTGGTGGCGTCTCTGGGCGGCATACAAGTCCTCATCGTGGTTCGAGTGTCGAATTTGCCGAGTATCGGAAGTATGTCCCAGGCGACGATCTCCGGCGATTGGATTGGCGAGCTTACGGGCGAACAGACCGATTCTATGTAAAAGAGTTTGAAGCCGATACGAACTTGCGTTGCATCTTAATCTTGGACAGCAGCGGATCGATGGGCTTTGGTTCCGTCGGCATGAGCAAGTGGGATTACGCCTTGCGTTTGGCTTCCACGCTCGCGTATCTCACCATTCAACAGGGTGATGCTGCGGGGTTGGTTTGCGCTTCGAATGAAATAACACATCGATTACCACCTCGTCGAAATCCCGCCCACTTGGCTTCCTGGATGGAACTTGTTTCGCAAGTTTCTCCCAAGGGCGAAACGCACCTGCCCAGGCTATTGCATGAGTTAGCTGAAACAGTTTCACAGCGTGCAATGGTGATCGTATTCTCCGATTTTTTCGACGAACCGTTACTGTGGCGAGATTGCTTCGAACATTTGCGATTTCGCAAGCATGATGTCTCGGTCTTTCATTTGATGGACCCAGAGGAGCTTCAATTCGACTTTCAGCGACCGACCCGTTTTACCGATCTGGAAGGCAACGCGTCGATCTTTGCCGAACCATCGGACATTCGCGACCGTTACCATATCGCTCTCGACGAGTTCCTTGCGTCGCTCCAGCAAACCTGCCTGGAGACTCGCACCGAGTATCGGCGTGTCTCGATCGATACGAGCGTCGAATCTACATTGAAAGAGTTTCTTGTCGCGAGACTCAATGGAACAGGTAGGCAAGGAAGTCGAATGTAATGGGTTTCCTTCAACCATGGCTTTTAATCGCACTTCCGTTGGCGATGATTCCGATCGTGATTCACTTGGTGAATCAATGGCGGTATCAAACCAAACCTTGGGCCGCGATGATGTTTTTACTCCGCGCAAAGACGCTCGACCGAGGATTCGATCGGCTTCGAAGCTGGTTAATCCTGGCAATGCGCGTCCTAGCCGTACTTGGATTGATCTTAGCTGCCAGTCGACCAATCTCTTCAGGCCTGATGGCTTGGATAAGCGGTGGTGATATCGACACCGTGATCGTCTTAGTAGATTGCTCGCCAAGCATGCTCTCAACAGGCCCTCAGAACAATCTTTCCAAACACCAAACCGCACTCAACCAACTCGCCAATTCACTTGCAGTATTCAATGCATCGAAGTGGGTTCTGATCGATAGCAACTCATTAGAAGCGAATGAGTTTTCGTCTTCGGATTCAATGCTTCAATCACCCAATTTACGAGTCAGCGACGCTGCTTGCGAGTGGCCTGCGATGATCGAATCGGCGATCGCTTATCTCGATCGTGAAAAGCCCGGGCAAGCTCAACTCTGGATGGTATCAGACCTTCAAGCGACCAACTTCGCAGCCGACTCCCCTCGCTGGGACGACATTCGTAAGCGTCTCCGCGATTCAAAAACAACTACCAGATGGACATCCATCGAATACCCCGAACAACCTGAATCCAATTACGCTATTCGCGTTACCGATGCACGATGGGTACCAACAAACACGAATACCAATTCTTCAAAGCAAGCCTCTTTCGACCTACTTCTTTCGATCGTAGTCCTCAACACTTTGACCAACAACGCCACAGAAAGCAGCCCAGTTCCCCCCACAGTCACCATCCCCGTTACCATCGCATGGCAAGGAAACGAAACGCAAGTTTCGGTCGAGGTTCTTGCTGGACGGGGCGAACTGAAAGACTTTCGCGCCGGTTCAGTTACGGACATGGCTCGCAATGATGCAGAATTGATAAACGACGGCACAACCCGCTCGGCAAATCAATCTTGGGGGCGAGTCCAACTGCCGCGCGATGGAAATGTTGCTGATAACGAAGATTTCTTCGCCGTCGATGTTGCCCCCATCGCGAAAACTCTCATCGTTTCGGAACGCATTGCTAACGTTCTTCCCGTGATGATCGCCGCGCAATCTCCATCGGAAGCAAACGTTCAATCCGAGGTCAACACAGTCACGCCGAACCTCTTTAATCAGCAGCAACTTGATGGGGGCGCATTTCTGGTTTGGCAAGCAGATTTGCCGAATGAAAAATCACTTGATGCGATCGATGGATTCATCAAACGAGGAGGCTCCGTTTGGTTCTTTCCACCAGAAGTCATTTCCGATCAAATCGTTGCACCGAAGTCAAACACGAACAATGACCAGCCCAGGAATCCACAAGCCACATCCCTACAAACATCTCTTCGTCAGTTTCGATGGAATGTATGGCTCACGCTGGCTGAGCCGATCTCACCGACGAATTGGATTTCTGATACAGGATTACTTCGATCGACACAAAGCGGTGCCTCGTTAGAAATGGGAGAGCTGAAAGTACGAAAGCTTGCAACTATGTCTATTCTTGAGGGGAGTAATAGTAGCCCCGCGAATAAGCTAAAGCCGATTGCGAGCTTTGCTGACGGGAGGACATTGATTGGATCGCTAAACGTTTTTCAAAAAGACTCAGACCAGTCAAAGCCTGAGCCGATGGCGCCAGCCACGGGTGACGCGATGGAAAACTCGTCCATCGGTTCTACTGGAATAACTGTACCCACACCGTCCGAGGCTAGCGCCTACGTCGCAGGGAATAGATTTAGATCCGGCCAGGGTGAAGCAGTGATGTGGGGGACTTTTCCGTCTGAAGATTACTCGAACTTGGGTTACACATCAGGTGTTGTTTTGTATGTTGCAGTTCAACGAGCGTTGGAGTCCGGGCTCCGTGGTCTCAAATCAGTCGTCGATGATATCGCACGTGCACGTGCTCGCAATGAAAACAGTCTCGATGGTTTAACATCCGGATTACGTCTCCCTCCTAGAGATCAATGGGAGCCACTACTAACCACCGACCGATTTCTTTCTAATCAGATCGATAATCACGCGGGCATATTTCGAGCTGGTACAAAGTTGGTTTCCGTGCATCGCCCTGTATTGGAAGACGATTCAAAAACAGTCGAAATGGCCGATTGGAATCGATTGTTTGAGGGCGTTCCGATAAAACGGTTGTCGGAACAGACCGGAAGCCGCAATGATCTCCAAAGTGAATCATGGCGGACTTTCATGATGATACTTATCGTCGCTTTGATTGTGGAAGCGGTAATGAGTCTTCCCAAACCGAAGAACTAAAACTACATGGAATACATTTTCGAATGAATGGTCCCATTGAAAAAATACTTATTGTCGGAGCCGGATGGACTGGCCGACAGATAGCAGCTCAGTGTGCAGGTCATGGGGTTGAGACGTACCTCGCGGATGCATCCGAATCCACGGTTGATGCAGCCCTGCTATGGATTGAGACTCACATTGGAAGCATTGCATCCGAAGCGAACTGGGCTCCAGATTCTGTGAGGAACTTTCAGAAACACCTTCACAAGTTCGATTGGAATTCGAAGCACGAATCGGCACAGCCTAATAGCAAAGAGATTTGTTTCGACATGGCTTTAGAGTGTGTGTCGGAACAAGCAAGCATCAAACGTCGAGTCCTCACGCAGATGAGCGATCGATTCTCTAAGCAAACGATACTTTGCTCCAACAGTTCCTACTTCACTCCGTCGATTCTAATGAAGTATGTTCAAAGCCCCGAGCGGTATGCGCACTTTCATTTCCATGCTCCGATCCACCTTTCAGCGGTTGTCGATGTAGCATGCTCGCCGGTGACTTCTGATGATGTCGCAGTACGACTGTGTGACTTCGCCAAGCGAATTGGTCAGCATCCAATTCGTGAGAATCGAGAGAACCCAGGTTACATCTATAATTGGCTACTTCAATCTCTAATCACTGCGGCTCTACAATTGGCCGATCGCCAGATTGCCTCGCCAGACGAAATTGATTTTGTTTGGAGAAAGATCACTCGCATGCCGGTCGGTCCTTTTGGAATCATGGATACGATCGGACTGGATCTTGTACAACAGGTCCTTAGTAACGGGCGGTGGGTTGGCGACCACGAAGCGATACAAAAACTAGTCGATGTTTTAGAACCCTACGTAAAGTCGGGCGAGCTTGGCGTGAAGACGGGTAAAGGCTTTTTCAGTTACGCAAGCAACAGCGGGCCCACTCCGACAGCAGTAGAGACACAGCAGTAGAGACACAGCAGTAGAGACGCTGAGCCTTCCCAAAGGGACCGAAAAAACCAAACCGATTTGGCTCATTTCCTGCGAACAATCTCTCGGTTTGAGATCCGTGACCAAGCTGGACAGGCTTCAGAGGGCCAAAGAATTCCACATCAATGCCATCAAAATGGTAGCTATAAACGAAACGGGTCGAAAAAAGCCCGGAAAAAGTCCCTCTTTGCTAGCTTGCTCTCTTTACTCCAATCAAATAAATCCCCTAATATGCCGCGCGATTGGTACAATCCATCTAGCGATCCGATGTACGACTTTTAGAACGAATTCAAGAGAGGTTGCCAATGACTGGCATCATTTCCACCTACGCAGTTATTTTTTTCGTTAGCCAATTAGGGGCGCCGCCATTCGCTCTCCCTTCGGCAGCGCCAGGTTCCGGGCAACTCGGTTCAGCTTCCGTTTCCAGCAATGTCAATGGAGTGAGTGATGGATGGAAAATCGACCGTGACAACACATTGACTTACATTGTCCAACTATCACCGCAGATGGCGACCGATATTGCCACACGTGGTGAGGAAATCAAGATTCCCATACCCACGAATCTCCAAGGCATCGCCGAAAACGTACTGATACGCATTGGTAATGCTCAAGTCGAACGAGAGCTCACCGACGATCAATTACGAAGTCGCCAGCAGCAACGATTGCGTAGCGACACAAGAAACGCAGGAATCACTGATCTAAACAGCCTGAGCAGTCGCTCCAGTGGCGGTGTCGTTCCAATTGATCCTCAGCGATCACCCGCCGCAATTCTCCCAACTGGAAACTCAAGTGCATCAGCGCGCTCAACTGAAAATGATCTTGCGATGCAAGTTCCCTTTGGCTCTCCTCCATCTTTAGGTGCCAGTAGATTTGCGACCACTCCCTCCGAGACACTCCCACCCTCAACTCTCCCAACCAACCAACAAACGCTCCCTCCTACAGTACCACCCAGCTTTTCTCAATCAAACTTGGGGACGACAGGTGGGCTAAGTAATAATGGAACAACTCAGATCTCGGATGGATTTAACTCGCTGAGAAATGGCTTGAATCAAGCCACCAGTAATTTAGGTGTCGCCCCCAACGGCTATTCAAATCCACCCAACAGCACAACGACTCAGCCAAACTTTACCAGTGGTTCTATCGCGAATAATAGTTTCGCAACACAAGCAACTCCATATACAGGCGGAAACGTAACCGTATTAGGAACACCTTCGATCGATCGAATCGCAACAAGTCCTTACAACACCAATCAATCGACCAGCAACCCTTTCGGATCGACATACGGCGCAACGAATCCTTACGCCCCCACAAGCAGCACAAACTCGAATTGGACTAACCAAACATCCTATGGGCAACAACAACCATTAGGTCCATTAAATGGTCAATACACAAATCAACTCGGAAGCCAACAACCTTCTCAGTATCTTCCAGGCAATGTACCAATGCCGTCGCTACAAAATGGTTTAGGAAACAATGCTTGGGCGTCCGACCCGCGAAGTAACGCCTCGGGGTATTCTGATCCCTATAGATCGACACTGCAGAACACTGCACTGCTACCTCCAGGATATGATAGTAACGCTACCACGCTTCCCCCTTTTGCAAGGCTAGCGCAATCGAACACATCTCTCTCATCAACCGGTCTACGAGATAGTCCTTTATCGCGTGAGCTTAGCGTGGATGGATACGGTAATCCAATTACTACAAGGCAAGGACGAGATACATTAAGTGGCTTAGGTCAACTTCTCTTGGTTATATCGCTTGTTGGAAATGCCTATTTATTGTGGCAATTGAAAGATCTATTCAACAGCTATCGAATGCTCCAAATAAGCAAGCGGGCCGAAGGCTCGTACTCATTGGATGTATAGCCCCAGTTGCCTCCCGACGTGCACTCCACCATCCGACTCGGCTAAGCCTTCGCCGCAACGATCGAGTCTACTCCAGACAATTGCATGACTAGCGCAACTGGCAACTGGCAACTGGCAACTGGCAACTGGCAACTAGCCTCTAGCCTCTAGCCTCTA
>JAIYDQ010000394.1 GCA_027487375.1 Planctomycetaceae bacterium | reverse complement strand
GAATCCAAGCGATTTGCGGAGGCTTGATTGTCGATTGCGAAAAGTTTTGCGAGTTCCGGATAAGTGTGAACACCGGTGATGCGTTCCACTTCGCGACCATTCTTTAAAATCAATAGGGTTGGAAGATGGCTCACCTTCATCCGCTGGACAATGGATTTTTCCAAGTCCACATCGACGTTGCGAATCACCCAGCCTTGTTGTGCGAGCTGCTCGATGGCCGGTTGCATCTCCTTGCAGGGTTCGCACCATTTTGCGGTAAACTGCATGACAACGAAATCGGATGGCTTCCCCGAGGTGATCCCCAGAAGCAGAACGGTTGCGATTGAGCTTAGAAATGACATGACAAGCGGATCCTCCATGATCCGGTTATGATGGAACGACAGACGGAGCGGAGTTTCTCTTTTGAGCCCACTTTGTCACAAGATCAAACTTGAGCCAAACTGAAGAGAATGTCCAAAAAAGAAATGACCTTGACGCAGGCCTGGGAAGTCAAAACAACGCTTCCAGAAGAAGCTGCTGCCATAGCGATGGCCAAAGATTTGGTCGAATCCAAGCTCGCCGCTTGCGTGCAAATTGCCGGTCCTATTCGAAGTGTTTATCGTTGGGAAAACGCCATTCAAAGCGCGCTTGAATGGACTCTTTCGATTAAAACGCTCGAAAGCAAACTCAAATTGTGCACCACCCAAATAGCAAAACTTCACTCCTACAAAGTCCCCGAGATCCTTTGTAACCCAATCCATCAAGTGAGCGACGACTATCATCGATGGCTTCACGATGAGCTGACGGAGCCAAGTCACGCGGATGCTTCTGAAGATATTGCTGCCGATTTAACTCTTGGGCAGAACGAACCATGGCATCTTCAGATTCAAGCTTTGGGAAGCGATGCCGCGAAACATGGTAAAGTGTCGCTACAAACTTTCACTCCACAAAACGAGGTCACGGCTTTCACCTTTGATCAGTGGTCTCAGCCAGCCGGCCCGAGTCCTCTACGGATCAGTTTCGAAGCGATCGCGGATCAGTTGTCCGCTTGGCCTGGCATGTACTTTGAGATGGACGGTTCCTTTGTGTGGGTTTCAACGGAACGAAGCGAGGATGGTGCCGCCCGTTGGCAACTTGACGGGATGATTTATGATCGTGCAGGTACGGTCCAATATGTAGAACTCAAAGGTCGTTGCGACCGTAATGCATGGACAAAATTGGTCTCCGTTTTGAATCCAGATGACACCCCGATTGTTGTTCATCTCATTCAATCTTCCGCTTGGGTTCTCGAATCTGATTTCAGGAAAACGTTCTTATGAAGAATAGCATGACCAATCAATTGGCTCCCTTTTTTGTGATCGTCGTGGCAATCTTGCTTTCGACAAAGATGACGAATGCATCGGATGCAAACTCGTGGCCGGTTTCGCGTGGAAACGCTGCTTCGCAAGGGATCAGCGAATCAAAATTGCCCGATAAGCCAAGATTGCTTTGGACTTTTTCGGAGCCGACCACCGCTTTCGAAGCTACTCCTGCAATTGTCAACGGACAGGTTTTCATCGGTGATCTAGACGGTGGTGCCTACGCGTTAGAGCTCGAAACAGGCAAAGTACTATGGCGTAAAAAGTTCGAAGACGGATTCTCTGCTTCACCTGCTTACAAAGATGGTCATGTGATCATGGGCGACTACGAGGGGCTTGTACGTTGCTTAGATGCGGTAACCGGAGAGACTCGATGGGAGTTTAGCACCGACGCACAGATCGACGGAGGAGCAAACTTTTATGGCGAACTGGTACTGATCACAAGCGAGGACGGAGGACTCTACGCGATTAATCTCAAATCGGGCGAGCTTGTCTGGAAGTTCGCGACAAGTGATCAATTACGCGTCGCTCCAACAATCGCCGGCAACAAAACTTTTCTAGGTGGCTGCGATGGAAAGCTGCACGTGATTGACTTGGATTCAGGTAAAGAAATTGGTGAAGGGTTCCCTTTGCAAAGCCCTACAGGTTCGACTCCTGCGGTTGCGGGCGATTACGTTTTTGCGCCAACGCATTCCGGAAACGTCTTTGCGATCAACCATGCGACACTCCAGCAAGAGTGGCTTTTCACCGACGCACAGCGTTCACAAGAGATTCGATCGTCACCTGCGATCGGTGACGGGAAGCTGTTTGTGACGACTCGCAACAAGCGTCTTCTCGCGATCGATACGAAGACAGGAAAACTCGCTTGGGAATACGTCTTCAAGAAGCGTTCGGAAGCCTCGCCCGTGGTCTGCGATAATCGTGTTTGGGTCGGTTCCGGCGACGGGCGGCTCGTCTCGCTCAATTTGGCAACCGGCGAAGAACTTTGGCAAAGCGAACAGACCGGTGCCTTCAACGCTTCTGCCGCCATCGCTGCAGGAAAGCTGGTTATCGCGAATGACAAAGGAAGCGTATACTGTTTTGGAGAGTAATCGCTGAAGGTACTTGCAATAACGACTGACTCGGTCCCGATAATTGTTTGTCGCGAATCATATTCTTCGCGATGAAATCGGACTTCAGTCAAATCAGTTGAAAAGTTCATCGATATCGATCGTAACGTTAGGAAATGCGAGCATCTCTATCGTTTGACCACCCGTGTAGTCTTGGCGAGTACCGTAGCTTCCATCGGGTTTTGGATCTCGGTAAACCTCGATTTTCGATTCGATTAAATTCACAATCCAAAAATCGTGAATATCGCTTCGAGCGTACAAAGGAAGTTTTATCTCGCGATCATAGTCCAACGAGGTATCAGCGACCTCAATCAATAACCGGACATCTTCCGCTTTCGGCTTCGATGTCGAATAAAAGTCATTCCGATACGCGAGGACCGCGAAGTCTGGTTCCGGTTCGCTTTCATCTGCAACGATCGGATTTTGCACGCTGACGATCGCCTGACCCGAAAACTGAGTAACCAATCGCTGGTTTAATCGATTCACCATCGCCCCGTGCAATCGTCCGATTGGCATTTTCCTCACGATCTCCCCATTGATCAATTCGACAGGATCATTCTCTGAAAAAATGCCCGCTTCGATCATCTGATCGTAGGCCTCAACAGTAAAACGATGATGTATGACTGATGCCATCAATGTTGCCTTAGGATCTGGTGTAAATGAACTTCCAGTGAATAAAATTGTAGTATCCACTTTTGCTGGAAGATAGTCGTTGCCCGTATCTTGTAGGTCGAAGAACGTCAATTCAGCTATGGAAGCTGCTTGAAAAAACAAACTATAAAGCCCAAATAATCCGAAACGCTGGTAGACTAAATGGAGATCGAAACGTGAAAGTTTATCACTGCACGATCGAACATTTCCCAACGAATTTGAAAAAGCCTCGCCAATGACCAGCCTGCCAACCACTAGCAAAACATCCGATACGCCGTCTCACTCTTTGCCGGCACAAACAGGCCATTCCACCAAGACCGAAGTTGGAAGTTATTTTATCTCCAACTATCCACCATATTCGCAATGGAATCGCGATAGCTTGCCAGCTATTAACGCTGCGATGGATGCTCCGCCGCGAGAGGACACGCCACTGGGACTTTACTTG
>JAIYDQ010000125.1 GCA_027487375.1 Planctomycetaceae bacterium | reverse complement strand
GATTGTCAACCTCGACAGCGATTCAGCAACGTAGACTCATAATAGAGTTCCTATGGGTTTCTGATGTCAGCACGGTACAACATAGAAATAAAAGCTGGGGCTACATTTGGGCCTGTAACATTCATACTTCGCCACCGAATAGTATTGACTGCTGCCGCTGAATTAAGCGCAACGACACTAACAGTTTCACCGTTGGCTCACGCAATCACATCAGGAACGACTCTAACTTTTGGCACTGCATCTGTCGTTACTTCAGCCAATGCTAGCGCTGGAGCGCGATCGCTGTCAGTAAATGCTATTACTACCGCTCTAGCCAAAGGTGCAACAGCTAAGGGGAATCTCGTAGACCTCACCGGATTCAGCGCCAGGGCCTCTATTCGCGCTCAATATACTGATACAGCACCATTAGCTTCGTTTACATGCGCTATTGTTTCTCCTGCCACCAATGGTGAGGTAACGATCGCAATGCCTAGCAACACAACGACGACGCTACCAGCCAATATAACACCAGGACGGGCTGATGATATTGTAGATCTTCAGACTAACAGTTTCCCCGATGCCACAGAAGCGAAACTATTTAATCCCGGCACATCGGCATATTATTATGACTTAGAGTGCTTTAATACAGCTTCTCCGCCTGTTGTTAATCGCTGGGTATATGGTCGCGTCTTAGTAAGCGCCGAAGCGACGAAGTAGCATGACTGAAATTAATGACAATAGCGTAGAAATTCTAGGTGATCAGATCGTAGAGGTTGCGATCGCGCCTCCACCTATCGTTGAAATTGACGTAGATCCTGCTCCCGTCATTGAAATCTCAATCGCATCTGAGCCTGCACCTGATGTCGAAATAATCCAAGGACAGACTACTGAAATCGAGGTTCTTCCTAGTCCTCTTATAGAAGTCGAAGTTCTACCTCCCAATATCGTAGAACTGGAGGTGTTTCCTGGCGGCGTTGTCTATAAAACCGTAGGTAATGACCCTGTTTACAAGGAATTCACTTATACAGGTGATAATCTAACGCTTATAAACACTTGGGATAACTCAGATAAAGATACATTTTTAGTTTCTACAGCATTATCATACACAGGGTCTAACTTGACTCAGAAAGTTGTCACCGATCAAGTTACAGATGAAGTTAAAACTACCACATACGTTTATAGCGGCGTTAATTTAGTTAGCTATTCTGAAGTTACAAGTTAGCTGCTGCGTTGTTCTTGGCGGCGATCGCGGCGGCTTTGATTTCAGCTAACTTAATAGAATTAGCGTCCATTTCAGCTCTAATTTGTGCGACTGTAGGAGCCGATACCCCTCCTGTGCTAACGGTAATAATTTCAACCTGGGGTGGCTGGTAGTCAATATCCACTGATGCTACTAGGCTGGCGCGATCGAACAGATCACGTCCCTCTAATGAGTCTGCGGTGCTGATTAACGCTCCTCTGATCAACAGGCTGTGTGTAGTATCATAGGGTATAATCCGAACCCCCGCCGCTAGGTTGGTAAATCTAGGAGTAAATTTGGCAGGGCCAATTTGTTCATTCCCGAATGCACTAATCATGGGACGAAACTTGCGTTGTCCACTAGCGTTTAGTCGTCTGCGTTCTCGGTGTTCAATGTAAATATCAATAGGCAAAACATCCACACCTACCGAGTCAATACCGAGGTAGATCCGTTTCGTGGTGTAGTTCTCTGAAGCAATAAGGGCCATTTATTTTTTCTGGCAATTAACTGACCAGCCCGTCACGGGGTCTATCTCGCAATCAAAATCGTGAGCGACCCATTGATTAGCCCATGTCGCCAACAGTCTTTGCATTCCTGCAATAGAAACCTGGCCAGTCAATCCAGTTACAGGATCAGTGAACTCTATGCGGTCTGTCAAGATTTTTAATCCGTTCCGATAGATGCGATCGTTCTGGCTTGACATCGAAACAATCTGATGATCGTCGCCTAGCTCTAGCTTCTGCACCAGTAGGGAAATCATCGGCGGGGTGTCGGGCTTAATCACATCAATCGTGATTTGCTGGGGTCGATAGGCTGTGGTCATCAGGTATTAGTCTCCGGTTCCGATAGAGCAGTAGCTGCGATCGTTGCTTGGCGAGTGACAGGGATTTCCACAATCGCCGCCTGGGCTCCACCGTCACCCTCCGCCAAGAACACAATAGTTTTGTCAGTTCCAGCGGTCAGTCCAGCCTGGTTGTTGCCATCATAGTCAAAGGCAAAAACAATTCTATAGCTTCCTGATGAGCCCGTGGCATCGGCTGATGTGCCTACTACGGCATCGCCATTAGCATCGTTCACGATCACTGCTCCAGCGGTATCAAAGTCGGCTGTGCTTGCCCCATCTTTGAACATGCACTGATACCATGCCAGAGTGTCATTAGCCCAAGCGTCGGAGACCGAAACACTGATCTGAACCTGGAATGGGTAGGTTTTTGAGGCCCCAGCATTGTCGGTAAATACGATGGATTGACGATCCGCTGTTGCTATATTCTCGATGAATAGTCCTCGTCGGGTAACAAGTCGTCCTGTGTCATCGATCGTATAAAGTGGGGCGGCACGTTTGGGTCTGAACCCATTTGTGTTTGTGTCAATATCTACATCCAACTGCATCCAAGCATCCAACCTGGCCCGTATCTGAGCCAGTGATGCTGAGGCAGAATTGCTAACGACATCTGTAAAAGCACCATCGGCTTGGACAAAACCTGTCTTTGTTTGGGGTGATGCCCACCGAGTAAACAAGATACCCGTGAAAGGCGATACAGCAGACCCACCGTAGACATTAGCCAACGTGAAAGAGTTGGTGGGACTAACACTTTCACCAAGACCGAACCCCGCTGAAAATCCTTGGAGAGTGCCGACCCCAGAGCCCGTGCTCGTTGCCTCGCCTTGGGTGTACCCAAATGTCCTAACTTTCGCCAACAGAATCCGGGAAGTTCTGAAATCGAAGTTACCCGCCCCACTGTCGCCGTTGGCCGTTGTGCCGAAGACTTGAAATGCTTCATCTAATGGCCCAGCTCTAGAAGCATTAACAGGTGCCGCCGCCAATAGATCTGACTCAGACGATGACGCCGCTAGTTGAATAAAGGGCTGAGACGTTGACTGGATATTGTTGAGAGAGCGAACACCAAAATAAATGCGATCAATTGCGCCACTAGCAGCGTATTCAATCCAGCCAGATTGCCTTATCTTTTGGCGATCGTTGCTGGCCAGCTTCACTCCGTTGATGAAAACCCAGGCTCCAGCGAACTGAAACACCCCATCAACCCCTGGTAGAAATTTTCTTAGGGAGGTATTGAGTCGTCGTCTACGTCTTGCGAATGCGTAGAGTGCCTGGAGAGTGATGCCGAAAGCATTGGTTAGCGGGTTGGCTTCTGAGCCACTGCCCAAGTCTACGTTAGCCAGTTCTGAAGCGGTGATGATTTCAATGCGATCGTTAGCCGTATCAAAAAAGATATTGCCGTTAGGACTTCCCGCCCTGCCTGCTGTAGATTCAACTAGCAAGGTGGCCTGGTTGGCTAACGTAATTAATTGCGGGGTGGCCATTTATATATTTGTCTCCAATTCAAGGCTAGATGATAGGTTGAGCGTGGTCGAAGTGGCAGGGATTGTGCCCGCTACATTGAATTCCTGATAGTTAGCAGAGTCACCCGTGTTTGGTACAAATTGGTAAACCACGGCATTACCCGCAGTTCCTACATAGGTAATATTGCTGCCGGTAGTAGGGTCGGTGGTTTGTAACGCCGTCCCTAAATCCTGTGCGTCGGCTACTTCGTCATCCCAGATCGTGAAAATGCCACCAGCAGGAATTCCTGAAATCGTAAGAGTTGGCCGAGGTTCAATAATCACCACCCCCGTACCCGCCGTGATGCCCGTGGTACTTGCCACCGTCACTGTTATTGTCCCACCCACCCCAGAAGCTTTATTAATCGTGGCCCCACTGGCAAACGTGAAGCCCATTAGTGATACATCATTTCTGACTTCAACAATCCCAGCCGCAGGGATCGCAGCTTTGAGCGTATAGCTTGATTTAGTGCCCAGAGTCAGGGTTCTAGACCCAACAAAAGTTAGAGTTCCATCAGCAGGGATATCAGCAGTCCCCGTGAGAACCATGCTGGCATTTACGTTGGAGTCGGTGGCAGATAACATTTCAAAAAGTATGGATCTCCCTTGAAAAGGGAATGCGTCTAAGGCAACACAAAACGTAAAGAATGGCTCTGAACGCAGCACCGTAATAGTGCTGGTTGAGAAGTTCATCGTAAAAAGATCTTGCTCAAATTCCCCAGAGGTAAACAAGTAATTAATCTTGAACGGCCTACAAATTGTAGAGTTCTGGGCAATCATGATAGTCCCAAAACCAGATGCAGAGGCTTTCACCAATTGACTCGGCGATCCAGAGATTGACCGTATCACCGTAAAAGTCTGGGGGTCAATCAAATTTATTGCATTATTTGAGCTTAGGCCAGCGGCTACTACCACTAGCCCGGTATCCGCATCAAAGTGAACCCCTCTATCTGTAAATGTTATATTCCCAACCAGATCAGCGACAAAGGCCAACGTACTAGCGTTGTAGAATTTGGCCGTATCATTTCCGGCTGGGCAGACTAAAAGATAGTTTAGGCTAGCCCCGCAATATACTAGATTGTTTGCATTCGCTACGGGGCCTAGCGTTCGCGTTACGGCCCTAGTTGTTGGATTCACAAATGAAATTGTGCTACCCCCAGATGCGCACGCAAATTCATTCGCCGTTTCACACCATGTACTGCCTCGGGCCGTGCCAGATGGCCCCGCCCCAGTCCTAGCTAGAGTAGTCCCATTGAAAAGTTGGGAAACGTTTCCGCCGCCGTTCCCTACCATTATTATGTCGCTGGTAGGGGAATAAGAAATAACTGAAGCGCTGTTGGTGTACCCAGAAGGCGCGACAAGTGTGATCGCCCTTGAGGAGGGGTTAACGCTGGCAACATTGACCCCACTATTGCTAATGCAAAATATTCGATCTGTTGAGGACACGTAACAAATAGCTGTTATTGTGCCTATCCCAACAGCCAGAAGAGACCCCTGGATTACTCCATCCAAATTTACAAATACAAGATTCGCCCCTGACCCGAAAACAAACTGTCGTATTGAGGGAACAAAGGCAACCATCTCCTGGTTTGTTGAAAACGTGGGAGATGTGATCCGGCTCATCGTGTAAGTGGCTAAAGGCATCTACCGCCCCCTCCACTCATCCCACCGCCGCCGCACCACCTGCGCCCCAGCCAGGGCGATGAAGCAGGGGTAATCCAACAAAAAATCACACACAAAAACTTCCGTCTCTTCAATAAATCGAGAGACAGAAAACAAGGAAACTGTATGCGATTTCAATAAAATCAAGAATAATGCTCACAGAACATCTATTAAAGACTACTCTGTGAGCATTATCGGATTATTCGCTAATAGCTATCCCGATACCATTCGAGAAAGCGTTCACCGGATTCCGCTAGCAGCGTATATTCATCGCCAGTGATTACCTTAAGTTTGACACCATAAAAGTCTTTACCACTTTCAATGATGTCGTACATTACTATATGATGCCTTGCCACGCCGCTAGTGAAAGTCTGTGAGCCTACGATGTGGGTGAATTCGTGGATATCGTTATACATTATGGTGCCAGCTTCGCTTTTTTCATACGGTTCTTTTC
>JAIYDQ010000322.1 GCA_027487375.1 Planctomycetaceae bacterium | reverse complement strand
TTTTCAAAAGGCCACATTGTTTCGGAGACAAACTCGAGTACTGGCCATTGATACCAAGGAGCGTCAATTTTTCGTAGGAACTTTTCCGTCCTATACCCGTCTTTGATGATTTCAAACTGTCGCGTTCCGTAATAGACGAAGCTTGTTGAAACGGGAGTTGTCCCTATGCTTTGGTGATCGACATAAACCATGGCACCCGGCGGATTGGTGCGAACCGTCATACGACGACGTACGCATCCAGGCAAGCAAATCAGCAGCATGCAAGTCAAAATCATCCAGGTTCGACTGGTCGGTCGAAACGGCATAGTAAAGTCTCACCCAATCATTTGAAGGACAGTAGCGAAAGTATGGTTTAGTCAAGATTAGGTAGCCAGAGCCAGAGCATTTCCGCCCGAATCGTGATTGAGCAATTGCAAACCAAAGCTAGCCAAGTAACACTAGACCGTGGGGCGGGTTGATGAAATCTGAGCCGATGGCGCTAGCCAAGGGTTTAGATTTTGTAAGCATTTGCCAGATAGCACCCAAGGCTACGGCTCAAGACGAACGACATTTTCATAAGTCAACCTTTGCAGGCGTTAGAAATCCATTTTGGAACCGACTTCCAACAACCCCTCGAAAGCTACTCCAAGCGACGATCCAATGCGATCTACGGTTCGCGTAGGAGCAGTCTCGCATATTGGGATGCGTCGACGGAACAACCAGGATAGTTACGCGAGCTTGGTTGCCGAGGGGAGGACTAGCTGGGAGCGATTTGGCCATTTGTTCGTCGTTGCAGACGGCATGGGGGCCCACGCGGCTGGCGAACTTGCAAGCCGGCTCGCCGTAGATCTGATTCCGCATCATTACAACAAGCAGAATCAAGAGCGAGCTATCGACAATCTTCATCGAGCGATGATCGAAGCCAACAACGAAATTTTTCGTCGCGGCCAAGCGAATCTTGAATTTCGCAATATGGGGACGACAACCAGTGTGCTGGCGATCCTTCCTGAGGGGGCTATCTGCGCCCACGTTGGTGATAGTCGGATTTACTTTTTGCGTGGAAACCAATTCGAACAGCTCACGTTCGATCACTCGTTAGTTTGGGAAATGCAGCTTGCAAATGGACAAAGCAACGAGCAAATCGATCTGGGGATGATCCCTAAGAATGTTATAACGAGGTCGCTTGGTCCAAACGCCTCGGTGCTGATTGATTTGGAGGGGCCGTTCCCGGTCCGAGTTGGCGATAAGTTCTTGCTTTGTAGCGACGGTCTCTCGGGACAGCTAACTGACGTTGAAATTGGGGTTCTAACGAAGTTGTTATCTCCGGCGATGGCATCTCAAGCCATGGTGGACTTAGCTAACCTTCGGGGCGGCCCCGATAACATCACAGTAATTATCGTCGAGGTTTTAGAAGCTAGCATTTCCACTCAGTCGAAGGGTTTTACGCCGCGCGCGTCGTTCGCAGACAAATCGAATCCATTTCCGGTGGGTATCGGAATTGCGGTTGCAATTGCGGTACTGGCTGCATTCATCTTCTATACCGTAGGACATATCGCATTAGCAATCTCGGCGATTTCACTAGGACTGATTGCCTTGGCTATTGCTGGGATTCGATATGGAATTCTTCATCAGCCGAATAGCCAAATAAAGGATCGCTACGGACGAGCACCCTATCGCCGCTACACATGCGATGCCGATGCGACAATGGTCGAACGCCTAGCGGGTACATTTCAGGCTTTGCAAGAAGCGATGACAGAGAAGAATCTGTCTGAGCCCAACGATGAGCTGGGTGAAATGCGCAAGCTGGGTGAGTTGAATGCAAGTCAGAAAAAGTATTCTGAAGCCATATGCAACTACTCCGAAGCGATGGTAAAGGCGATGCAGCTTTTACGGACTGGCAAAAAATAGCTGTTCCGTTGCAGTTGTTAGATCGCTAGACTCCCCGGCATGCTGTGGCCTCAACGATTTACCCGCTACATCCTCGTCGATATCGTGCAACTTTTCTTGGTTGCATTGATTGGGATGACCTCTGTAATCATGCTTGGGCTCATCGTGCAGCGGTTAGTCACTGCTGGCGTATCATTCTCTACTCTTACGCAACTGCTGCCATACACGACAATCATTTCACTCCAGTTCGCCGTTCCGGCGACGATGCTGTTCGCTGTATGCACTATTTACGGTCGTATCTCCGCAGACAATGAAATCACCGCCGTCAAAAGTATCGGAGTATCGCCGTGGCGGATAATCTACCCGACCCTTATCTTCGGGTTTCTGATGAGCCCGCTTGCAGTATGGATCAACGACAAGGCTGTCTCATGGGGGCTTCCGGGGATTCAGCAGGTCGGGCTCCATTCATTAGAAGAGATTGTCTACAAAGCGCTGCGAACGAATCGTTCTTATGTGTCCGAGCAAGGACTCACGATCCACGTTCACGATGTTGAAGGGCGTTGGTTGATCTATCCAACGATTTCAATCTACGGCGATCCCGGTTCAGAACCGCAGCGGATTAGTGCGGAGAAAGCGAGCCTGAGATTCAACCCGGAGAAGGAAAGCCTTACTTTGGAGCTGATCAATTGGAAATCTAACAACGGAGTCAAATGGAAGTTGGACGGTGGACCAGGATCCATTCAGATTGACCTTCCACTATCCAAGGCGGCACAGCGTGGAGTCGGAGAGCGAAGTGTTTCACTGGTTGCTCTTCGAGATATTGGAGCTTGCCGTGAAGAGATTCAGTCAGAAATGGATAATCGTCATGCGAAATTGCTGACTCGAAACGCGATCACGCTGGTGTCTGGTAAAAACAAACTCATGTACGACCCTATCATTTGGGAATATCGGAACACACTGGCCGACCGTGAACTGCGACTAAAACGACTCAACGCAGAACCCTATCGTCGCTGGGCTCAGGGGTTCAGTTGTTTTTTCTTCGTTTGGATGGGAATACCTCTTGCGATCATTCGCAAAAGTGCGGACTACACGGCAACTTTTGCAATCTGCTTTTTGCCGATCCTTTTGATTTATTACCCACTTTTCATGTTGGGTGTAGAAAAATCGAAAGGAGGCGCTTGGCATCCGGCCAGTCCTTGGATCGCGAACGGAATGCTTTTCTTGCTTGGTGCCTGGATGATGCGGAGGGTTTATCGTGAATAAGATGACTATCCGCAAAAAGCTATTTCTTGCCATGATGGTCCTTGGTGTCGCGGTGATTACTTTGGCATACAGCGGTGTTCGAGGCGTATTCGCTTACCGAGATCTTGCTGTTACCGTCAGTCACCGCGCTGCAGAGCTTCCTACAACAGCTAGGCTTACTCAAGCCGTAGACAGTCTCTATTTCAGCTTTCAAACAATCCATCCGAAGCTGAGCCTTATCGGGGCTGCGCGCTTACTCGAGCACGAGACAGACCAGCACGAATTTCAGTTTCGCGAACGACTCCTCGAAGTCAGTCAGATTGTCGGTGAATACCAACGTCAGCTCACCTCCGCGTCGCTTGATGACCCTTTCCTTTCCGACCGAACTCACGAACAGGAAACAGTCACAGAGATAAACGAGCTGCTGACGAAGATTTCAACGCGGCATGCCACTGAAGGGGTTATCGATCCTACGGCAACACTAATGCAGCGTAACGACCTTAAGACCTTACGAGCGCTCGTCCAAGAGTTACCAACCTTCTTGCAATCTCGAATGGTAAGCTTTCGTAACGACATGCGTAGCCATTATCGAACTTGGATCATCATCACGCTGGCATCCACGACCTTCGCTACGGGCTTGTTAGTCGGACTTCTGGTGTATACGAAACTTGTCGTCATTCGCCCGTTTAAGGAACTGCTCCAAGGCGCGCGACAAGTAGCGGCAGGGGACTTTCACCATCGAATCGACATGGACAGTGGCGATGAACTTGCCGAACTGGCAGCAGCAATCAACATGGCAACGACAGAGTTCTTGAAGATTCAATACGATCTGAATGATCAAGTCCGCGAGAGAAGTCGCGAAGTCATTCGAAATGAGCAACTCGCAAGCGTTGGATTTTTGGCCGCCGGTGTTGCTCATGAGATCAACAATCCACTGGCTTCTATCGCTTGGAGCGCAGAGGCTCTGGAGTCGCGATTGCATCGTATACTTCATCCGCTTTTAAGCCCCGCTGATCACACATCCGAAACAAGCCTCGACGAGACGCCAGCGAAGTCGCTTGAGCCGATCTCGACCGCGGACCTCGATACACTTCGTACTTACCTTAGACGTATTCAAGACGAAGCTTTTCGATGCAAAGGGATCACCGAGAGCTTGCTGGATTTCTCGCGTTTAGGACAAGCAGAAAAGAAGCAGCAGATCGAGATGAATTCGATCATCGAAGACGTAATTGGAATGGTTCGGCATCTCGGACAATATCGCTCACGAAATATACGATTCGATGCGAAAGCCGATGTAGAAGCGTGTGCAAGCCCGCAAGAAATGAAGCAAGTTGTACTGAACCTGGTGACCAATGGATTGGATGCTCTCGGTCCGGATCAAGTCGACGGTTACGTTGCGATTCGACTCGAAAGTGATAGCCAATTTTGCAAACTGTTTATCGAAGATAACGGTTGTGGTATGACTCCAGAAGTGCAAGAGCATCTATTCGAACCCTTCTTTACACGACGTCGTGATGGACGTGGTACCGGCATCGGGGTGCCGA
>JAIYDQ010000475.1 GCA_027487375.1 Planctomycetaceae bacterium | reverse complement strand
AGGTTTTAGCCGCTTTTGGCACATCCGAGGTGCTCGGCGCCTGAAGGCTGTACTCCAACATGGTTGCGATCGATTATCGTGCTCAACCTAACGCTGTCCAACTAGGCTTTATCACTAAAGTTGATGTTACGTAGCTGTGTCTCTCCGTGAACCAGGAATCTCGCGTCTCGGAGAGACGCGACTACGTGATTAGAAACAAAGCCTGGAACATGATAGCAGAAAATCCCGTTTGAACAGCAAATCCCGAAAGCGGCAAGAAAACTCCGCAGTCGCGAGTTAGCTACTCATCGCGTCCATGAGTTCTTTAGCGAGCGCCTTGATATCCGCGAGTGATTTTGCTCGATCGCCCTTCTCCGCTGATTCAAGGTGCTTTACGATCGCCGAGCCGACGATGAGACCGTCGGCAACGGGGCTGAGTAGTTTGACGTGCTCGGGCCGACTGACACCGAACCCGATACAGATTGGCAACGTGGTTCGTTCGCGAAGCCATTTGACACGGTCTACTAACTCGGGAGGCAACTCTGTTCGAGCTCCGGTGATGCCTGTGACCGAAACAAAGTAGAGAAAACCGCTTGAGAGTTCGGCAATTTTGAGAGCTCGCTCGGGTGGTGTCGTTGGAGTCACTAACTGAATGAGGCTGAAGTCTTTCGCTTTACAAATGGCCGACAGCTCAGCACTTTCCTCGACTAACAAATCAGGAACGATTGCGCCCGCAAAACCCGCGGCTTTCGCTTGATCGACGTACTCGGCTAGCCCAACGCGATAAATTACTGCGTAGCTAACCATCGTGACCAAAGGCATTTTGAGTGTCTTGGCGACCGGTTCAATAGCAGCGAAGATCTCTTTGAGCTTGATCTTCTTGTTTAAAGCTCTCGTATAAGAGGCTTGAATCACGGGGCCATCGGCGATCGGATCGCTGTAAGGGATACCGACTTCGGCCATGCTGCATCCTGCATCATCGAGCATCTTCAGCAGATCGGTTGTCATCGCGAGATCCGGATCACCGGCGGTGACAAAAGGTAAAAATGCTTTCTTGCCTTCGCTCCGAAGCCGAACAAAGAGATCATCAATTGCAGACATAAAATATTTCTAGTGTGTTGACTGGTGGAGGGGGCTCCAGGACGAATCGCGGCTCATAACGTATCACGCGAGCCGCACTTCGAAAACACTACCACTCCTGTCCTCGCAACCGTGCGATTTCGCCTGCGTCTTTGTCACCGCGACCGCTCAAGCAAATCACCAAGTGCTCGTCGGGCTTCATGGTCTTTGCAATTTCAGCTGCCTTGGCAACCGCGTGGCAGGTTTCAAGAGCCGAAAGAATTCCTTCGGATTTTGCTAGAAAGTCAAATGCAGCAAGCGCCTCGTCGTCACGACAAGCAGTGTAACGAACACGAGCAGTATCTTTCCAGTAACTGTGCTCCGGTCCTACACCAGGATAATCCAGCCCAGCCGACATGCTGTGCACATCAGACGTTTGGCCGTCTTCGTCCTGCATCACGTAGCTGTAACTACCGTGCAAAACACCCGGTGAGCCATACGAAAGCGGGGACGCGTGATCGCCAGGCTGGCTTCCTCGCCCACCAGCTTCGACGCCGATCAACTCCACAGAGGTGTCTTCGACGAAGGGGTAGAACATTCCTGCCGCGTTGCTACCACCGCCGACGCACGCAACGATCTTATCCGGAAGACGCCCAATCGACTCCAAGCATTGTTGTCTACATTCGGTCCCAATGACACTTTGGAAATCACGCACCATCATCGGAAACGGGTGCGGACCGATCACTGATCCGATGATGTAATGTGTGTTCTCAACGCTGCTCATCCAATCTCGCATGGCTTCGTTTACAGCATCGCGAAGTGTTCGGGAGCCGGATTCGACTGGTCGAACCTCAGCCCCCATGAGTCGCATGCTGAATACGTTCGGCTTTTGTCGTCGAACATCTTCGGCTCCCATGTAGACCACGCAAGGCAATCCGAAGTGAGCGCAAGCGGTTGCGCTTGCGACACCATGTTGCCCCGCTCCCGTCTCGGCGATAACTCGCTTTTTCCCCATTCTTAGGGTGAGGAGCCCCTGCCCTAGAGTGTTATTGATCTTGTGGGCTCCGGTGTGATTTAAGTCTTCACGCTTCAGCCAAATTTGCCCGCCGCCCAAGTGTTTGCTGAATCGGGCCGCATGATAAAGCGGACTCGGTCGGCCGACGAATCGGTGAAGCAGTTCATCCAGTTCGGCATGAAAGTCTGGGTCGGCTTGAGCTTTCGCGTACTCGACGGTCAGTTCTTCCAAAGCTCGAGTCAGTGTTTCTGGAACATAGCGACCACCAAAATCGCCGAAGCGACCGGCTCGGTCAGGAACGGATTTGCTTGCCGTCGAAGTGTTGGGCAAGCGGCGATCTGCCGATGAAGTTCCTTCAGTCGGTGATGGAGCAATACTCATGAAAACGGATCCCTAAGCGTCAAAACGCCTTGTAAACAGCCAAACAAACCAATTTTGCCCATCCGATTGTCGATCGAGCAGCCAAGAAGGTCAAGCTAACCGCAATCAACTAACAGATATTCACGTGAATCAACACCTTCTTCTGGTTCCAGGCTCCGCCTGGAACCACTTAGCCCAGAGGCCCCGCCTCCGCTGGTGAGTGAGCATCCTACAAAAAACGAGGCAAGAGCCTCTGATATTTGCATTCCAGGCAGAGCCTGGAACGAGAACAATCAGCCCATCCGCATGACGAATTCTTCCAACGCGAACCGCGACCGATCTTCAACAGAATGTGAGCCCTTGAGCTTCATATCCAGGTCCTTGAGCCAGGGAAGTATCAGTTTCGCTCGAGCCCGACCAATCCGCCTCAACCGCCGCTCTGCATCATCGACTTCGTAAACACGAAATCCGGCCTGTTCAAGTGCTCGGTTCAACGCAACCTTACCGCCATAACGTTCCTGCTGCTCCACGACGTGAGCGGCTAACCCAAAGCGACGGAAAGACCAGGAAAGTTGAGCACTTAAACCAATCGCGTTCTGGCCGCTTATCATGAGCCGGTCGATCTGTTCCCTGGCATGATGGATTCGTCCATCTGCGATGCTGTCAGCGATCTCCCAGGCCGTCTTCGTACGCCAACCACCAACCATTTCCTTCACCTGCGAATCGGAAACATGTTGCTGGGCATCCGCAAACAATGCGAGCTTCGCCAACTCGCAATCAAGCAATCCAAAAACCGCCCCAACGCGTTCTACCAAGATGTTCGCTTGCTGAGTCGTTAATTGGACCGAATGGTGCACCTTGCCCCACTTGATGATCCACTTTTGAATTGCCGATTCGTCGATATTGGTTTTCGAACGAGGCTTCAACGGCGGATTACAATCGACGATCAGCCCCTGCTTGAGTACTAACTTATAGAGCTTTGTGTTTCCAGGAAACGAGTTCAGCTCCAAAAGCAAAGTTGCGTCGTCAGAACCTTTGCCAGAAGATCTTTCGGACCACTTTTCTAGAGGAGCTCGATTCTTCGACACAAACGAATCGGCATCCTTGACTACCGAAACCCGCCCCCCATCGTCATCAAACAACGATCGAGTTGCGAGCGCATCATGGATGTCACGCCAAACAGCCGACTCGCCTTCAACTTTTTTCACAGATGACCGGTCACATCCTGATCGATCAAGGATGGTTTCAGTTGCACGCTGCTTCAAAAAGCTATCAGCACCAAACACAACTACCGTTGATGGAACCGAAGCGATGCTGGCTGGCTTATCGAGAACTTCAAAGACATGTCGCACCTCAGGCATAAGGCCCCCGCAAACGACAAACGGTATTACTACCTTGGAAGACGTGGCTGCTTGAAGATGTTGAATCCCAGTGCCCCGACGATCGCGATTGCTTGTCAATGTTTGAAGAATTCGCTTCGGGTGCTTTCGGGATTGCTTCACTAGAATTGCGATTTAAATCTGGCGTCGGCGACTTCGCTTTGATGAGCGATTCCTTGGGCGTGAGCTCTGCTTCTCCGTTGATAAAGCCGTCTACCTGGTCGAGAAACTCCTGAGGCCACGGATCATTGTGATAAAGACCGGCTATCTCCATGAAGTATTTCTCTTCCGACGGAGCGGCTTCGAAAAGCTTTTTTCCGGACCATATGGGTATGACTTCATCCTTGTCACCGTGCATTTGAAATAGCGGTCCCGCATAGCGTTTGATGCGGACTATCGACCAGAATTGATTCCTCATCACATATCGCACTGGTAGCCACCAATAACGATCCGCGGCCACATCGACAGTACTGCTAAATGTACGATCAAGAATCAGTGCTTGCGGATCAACAACAGATGCTAGATGTACCGCGACGCCTCCACCAAGCGACCTGCCCATGATGATCAAGTTCTCAATCGGCTGTTGTGATCGATTTGCCAACCACTTCGCAGCGGCTTCTCCGTCGGCTAGAACGCCTTCTTCCCCAGGACTACCTCCCGATTTTCCATAGCCGCGATAGTCAAATGCAAATACCGAGACGTTCCACTGCTTACGAAGCAAGTCCATTTCGCTCGCGATCGTCGCAATGTTTTCTCCATTGCCATGACAAAAAAGCAAGAATTGATCCGACTTCGGGTTTGGAAAAAAGAATCCATGAAGTTGGGTCCCGTCTGTGGACAAGAAATCGACTTCTTCTAAAGCGATCCCAGGATGACTCCAGTCTCCCGCGGCAATCGGCGAACCAGGAAAGACCAACGACGATTCCAACAAGATCATCAATATCAAAATGGCCAGATAACAAGTTGCCGAAAATTTTAGGATCCACGCCAACCAGACATACGCTTTGGGGGTTTCTTTGACAAGCAACCGTGCCTTGGGAGGAGTGGGCAAACCCGCTGGTGGCGTACTTTTCGGCTCCGATTCAATCTTTGCCGATTCTTTGTTGATAGGTTCATTGTTCATAGGACGTGAATATAAACCATTCGGTTCGATATGATATGCTTCGTGGTCTCAGGGTGCCCCCAAGTTGCCCCACAAGCCGACATTCAATTCCTGAAATACACTCTCGATAGGATTCTACAAACGTTGTCGCCGAAAGAAATATCCATCCGCGTACGCTATCACGAAACTGATGGCCAAGGCCGCGTTCATCACGCTCAGTATCTCAACTATTTTGAACGAGGTCGAGTTGAGATGATGCGATCCATGGGTTTCTCTTACAAATCTCTAGAAGCCACAGGGTTGATGCTGGTGGTTAGAAAAATGGAAATTGAGTATCTGTATCCGGCCGAATTCGATGACGAGCTAACCCTGACGACGACTGTGGAGCACGCCCGAGGAGCTCGTATCCGGCATAGCTATCTTCTTTTGCGAGATATCGACCAACAGCAAATCGTTATCGCAAAAAGCGAAATTGCCTGTGTTGATCGCTCTGGAGCGGTTCGCCGATTGCCGGACTACCTGCAAGGCTAACGAATGCCTACGCACATGCTAAAAGCCGAACGTCGATTCATTACAAATACAACTTTTATTCGGAGACGGTAATGATGATATCTCGCTAACAGCATTGCTTTCGTTTTAAAAACACTTCGTGTGAAATTGGGACTCGAAAATGCCATTGCTTTTTATAGATCGTTGTTGGAAATCGCGAATCACTTGGCTTTATATGCTTATTGCGTTAACGATAGGTGGTCGCGTCGCAAGCGGTCAGTCTGCCGAATCCTCCGTGCGGCGTACGCCTCTGGTTGATGTCATTGAGAAGGCCGAAGTGGCAGTTGTTTCATTGTTCACCCAGGCTCCTCAAGCAGGAACTGGCGCGACAGGTAGTGGAGCGATAATTCATCCTCGTGGTTTTGTGCTGACCAACTATCACGTTCTCCCGTATCACGAAGGGTTCGCTGTATACGAAGGAAAAGCGATTCAATTTCGTTTGGTCGGATGTGTTCCAGAAAAAGACATCGCGATTGTTCAACTGTTGGAAGACCGAGAATGGCCCTTCATCCCAATCGCGCGGAAAGACGATCTTATGAATGGAGAGACGGTCATTACCGCCGGCAATCCGGGCGGACGAGGAATCGTTTTTACATCGGGAATCATAAGCCGAAAATCCTTTTGGCTTAATGCGAGTAACGCGTTAGCGATGACTCAATTTACGACCAGTGATCGACGTGACTCCTTTATTCAGTTTGACGCAGCGAGCAACAAAGGGAGCAGCGGTGGGCCGTTGATGAACCTGGATGGACAGTTAATCGGAATCGTAAGCGGTGGTTTTTACCAAGAACAGAACGTGAACTATGCCATCCCTATCGGTCGCGTTCGTGAATTGGCTTGTCGAGCAGTCGAGCCAGAGATTCGGCATCAACGAAAAGTCGGCATAATAATCGATTCGAAACAATCTGAAGTTGTAGTTTTACGCGTGGAGCCCGAATCACCAGCTCAGATCGCGGGTGTGAAGACAGGTGACATCATACGTGCCGTTGGAACTTGGAGTGTCCAACATTCCATCGATTGGGTCCTCGCTTTGAATGATGCTCTTCCCAAGTCGGAAAGCCTACAGTTGTCAGTCGAACGAGATGGAGTTAGTCACCAACTTACGCTTTCCCTAGGACTGTCTATGCCATCTCCTTCGCAATCCATGAAGGACCTTCAACCGGGGCTCAATTACAAGTACTACTCCGGTAGCTTTACACGACTGCCAGACTTTAAGAAGCTTGAATCAACGCAATTGGGAGTAACGACAACGCTCGATCTTGCTTCGATGGCGAAGCCGGGGAGTGTGAACTTTGGTTTGGTGATTAACGGATTTATCGAAGTGCCCGAGACCGGCTTGTATCGACTTCAACTGACTTCTGACGATGGTAGCTGTCTATACGTGAACGATGAGTTGGTCGTTGATAACGATTTTAATCATCCCCCTCAGGCTGAAAGTGGGCTTAGAAGACTTGAGAAAGGTCTTCATCCGATTCGAGTCGAATACTATCAAGGAACGAGCAACGCGACGCTTGCGTTGGAGCTTTTGCTCGTTGACGCGGATACTTGGAAACAAACTCCCGTTCCTTTGAAGTACTTTCGTTAACAAACATCATTTGCTCAAAGTAGTTCAACATCACCTGCGGCTGTGACTTTGCCTTTCTTGAAGGCTACTTCCGTGTCCCAACTACGACTTACAGTACCGGTGATTGGAGCACCCGCGAATAGCGCGGATCTACGCGAATAAATTGGGGGATCAAGTCCCTAACCATTTCGTGCCCGCATTTATTCGCGTTCATTAGCGTAATTCGCGGGTAGAAACTCGTCGACAATCTTGCTCGCTATGAGTTGCCTACAGTTTGGTTGAGACGTCATTCCCATGGGCTGCATTCAACAATTGTATATCAATCAAATCCGATCGATTTGGTTTACGAGTTTCCCCGTTTGCAGATTTCTAATTTTTGTGCGATTGGTATTGGACACGGAGGACGCGGACGACACGGAGAAGACTTTTGAGCAGAACAATCACATTAAAATCCGTGTTGTCCGTGCCTTCCGTGTCCCAACTAAGACCTAAAGTACCGGTCATCGGAATAACCGCGAATCTACGCGACTGAATTGGGGGATCAAGTCCCTGACCAATTCGTTTCCGCATTTATCCGCATCTAGCCAGCGAATCCAAGCGATCCGGTCTGTGCGTGTCCCCGTTTGTTCGCGCCCGATTGTTTAGTTTATTTGATGACACTCGTTCTAAACCTGTGGTTTGAAAAACAAGATCGAACAAGGAATGTCGAATCTCGAAAGAGATCATATGACACTTCGTTATTCGACATTCCTTGTTCGGTGTTCATTATTCTAAAGCCACCAAAGTGAGCGTCATCGGCTCAGTATCATCAATTTCCGCCGATATCAAATCAGCGTTACCCGAAGGTTTTTGCTACGGCTTCGTTGGTGATTTTTCCATCGCGAATATTGAGTGCGGTTTGAAGGCTGAGTGATTGCTTCACTGCCGTATCGATTCCTTGATCTGCAATTTGCAGAATCCATGGCAACGTCACATTGCAGAGGGCGTAGGTAGATGTACGACCAACCGCTCCCGGCATATTCGTAACGCAGTAGTGCAAGACATCGTCGACCATGTAGGTTGGCTGTTGATGCGTGGTTGGTCGACTGGTCTCGATACAGCCCCCCTGATCGATCGCTACGTCGATGATAACGCTTCCTGGTTTCATCAGACGAAGATCATCGCGATGAACTAGATGAGGAGCTTTCGCACCAGGAATTAAAACCGCACCGATCACCAAGTCGGCGAGTTTCAATTGATCGCGAATGGTGTGTCGGTCACTGAAAAGACAATTCACGTTCGCAGGCATCACGTCGTCGAGGTATCGTAGTCGGTCAAGATTCACATCGAGTATTGCAACGTCGGCTTGAAAGCCTGCCGCGATCTTTGCTGCGTTGGCTCCGACAATACCACCACCTAGAATCGTGATATGCGCCGGAGCAACGCCAGGTACTCCGGCTAACAGAATTCCTCTCCCCATTTGCGGTCGCTCGAGATACTTGGCCCCTTCTTGAATACTCATTCTGCCAGCGACTTCGCTCATCGGTGTAAGCAAAGGTAATCGGCCGGCAGCGTCCTTCAAGGTCTCGTAAGCCAAGCACGTCGCCCCCGAATGCATCATCGCTTGAGTTAGGTTACTGGAGGCGGCGAAATGAAAGTAAGTAAACAAACACTGGCCAGACCGAATGGAGGGCCATTCCTCGGGGAGTGGTTCTTTGACCTTAACAATCAATTCGGCTCGAGCGAAAACATCCGCGCCGGTAGCTACCATTTCAGCACCGGCTTTGAGGTAGTCATGGTCGGCCAAACCCGAGCCGATTCCAGCGTTGGATTGCATGATGACTTGATGACCGCGAGCGACTAACTCTTCGACGCCGACGGGAAGCATGGCGACGCGATATTCATCTTCTTTAACTTCTCTGGGGACTCCAACAATCATCGATCATGTCCTCTTAAGTGTTTGTTTTGAGTGTTCGTCTGGTTAATGAGATCGGATTATTGTAGCGTCTGCCCTAGTGTTCGTTCGGGCTCGATTGATTACCCTTTAGAGATTACGCGAATCGTTACTGCAAGTTTGATATGCATTCAAAAAAGCAATGAATCACTTTCCAATTCGTACAGTTCCTACCCGCCCAATGGAGATTAGACGATTTACAATCACCAGTGGAACGCCTACACCCTCTCCCATGATTAAGGTTTGCGATACACGAACTCAAGGACGAGGAAATTGGTTTGTTAGGTACTTGTTGTGCATCGCACTGATGAAAATTTTGGGGCGTTGCATAATGATCAACAAAACGATCCGTTTGCCGGCATGTTGGATAACTGCGCTAATGCTGTCCACGTGCTGTATTCTCCTGATGTCGGCTGTTGGTTGCACGGATACATCTACTACAAAACCCGCTCCGGCAGACGCCGCAAATCCGAATCAATCGCTTGCCTCTGGTAATTCGGAAGCAGTTAATCCTTCGGGTGTCTCGAGTGTTCCGCTTCGGATCCGGGCGGATTTACCACAGGAGGTTCTAGATGCGATTGCTCGTAGATGGAAAAGCCATTCCGAACAGCCCATAGATCTCCAGCCTATAAATGTCGATGAATTGCTGAGTAGTACAACGCAAAAAGAAAATGGCGCAACTAAATCGAAACCTCAAGCCGATATCTTCCTTATTGAATCGCGATGGCTCGCAACTTTTTCAGAGCTGAAATGGATACGTCCTCTTCCATCATCACAATTAGGTACCGTACCAAACGTTGCCCATTGGAGACGTGTCGCAACGTACGGACAACGCCTTTGGGGAGTTCCTTTGGGTACGAATTTTCTTGTATCGATCCAAGGAAATGAAAGGAATGAATCTACATCTGCGGTCCCCGATCCTTCACAGTTCAATCTTCAAGATGATTCACGTGAAAGCTTAGATTGGCTTGTCGATCGATTTCTCTTGAGTGCTGCTGCAGACAACCCTTCGCCGAACGATTCAAGTTTTCTCTTCAAGCCGATCGGCGCTAGATCTCGATTGAATGAAGCTTGGTTAGTTGAAACGGCAATCAAGTTTGCGGATTCAGCATCGAAGGAAGCTTCTGTCGCTAGCCTTGTCAGCTCTGCCGAAGCAGCATGGGAGGGGACTCGCCAAGGCACTTTTAAGCAGTCTTACGGTTGGCCAGCTTCCAGCAAAGAATTACTCGGCACACAATCGGCTTCAGAAAGAAAAGAAGCGTCGGAGCAGACTTCGCGGGAATTTGTCGTGGTTGCCCCCAAAACCTGGTCCGATTCAGGAAGAACGTTGCTTGTCGTTCTCTCACAAACAAACCGACAATCGGCTGCCTCCGAGCGATTTATGAACTGGCTTAACGACGACGCTCAGCGCCAGGCACTTGCGGAAGTCACTTCGCGAATCAAACCGCTTCCTGAGAATCTACGCAAAGTCACCGAAAGACCAGATCGCGATAGCTATCACGGATTGATTGCATCCGCTGTGAATGAAAGGTATGTGTCGGTGGAGTTACAATTCGCGGGGGCAGAGCCTTTCAGAAATCTATTAGGGACGGCTCTCTTGAAAATCGTCAGAAAAGAGCTTTCCCCGCAAGCAGCGTTTGAAGAATGCCACAAGCAATGGGAAGCTTTATCCGATCAAACTGGACGAGATCGGCTGCAACGCTCGCTGTATCTATCGCTCGATTTGGCTAAGTGGGAATGAGCTGAATACTCATCCCCGAAAGTGAATGACTTATAACCGTGAGTATTCAGTTAGCTAGTTAGCCAAGCGGGAAGTTCCCCTGCCTCGGGAAGCTCGATCATCTTGACCTTCTCGATGCCACCAACTTTCAAAAGTGCGTCGAGCGCTTCCTGAGGAGGTGTACTATCAAGGTTCAGAATACCGATTGCATTTCCGCCCGGTTTTTCGCCTTGCCGACCAACTGACATTTGCGCGATGTTGACGTTGTGTCCACCAAAGACAGTTCCTACAGCACCAATAATGCCGGGCACATCTTGATGGATGAAGAAAAGCATTCGACCATCTAGGTACGCTTCCAAACGGCAGTCGTTCAGCGAGATAATCCTTGGCATGTTATTACCAAAAATCGTAGCACCGGCTCTTAGCTTCTGGCCATCGCCGCTTACTTCTGCCGACATGGATGAACTGAAGGCGCCCGGCTCATGATTACGATTCTCGGAGAGCTCAATACCTCTTTCTCGAAGCAAAAGCTCGGCGTTGATGATGTTCACTTCTTCCGACATTGCTGTTTCAAGAAGACCTGCACAGAATGCTGCGGTGAGCAATTTCGTATCGCGATTGCAAACTTCACCGCGATAGGTGAGCTTGACACTTGAGATGCTTCCAACATGCCATTGAGACATCAGTCGTCCAAGTCGGTGCCCGACATCTAGATAACCGCGAATCGACTCAAGTGTCTTTGGATCCAATGCCGCGACATTGACGGCATGTCGTATCTCACCGGTCTTGAAGAAGTTGATCAACAGATGAATTCCTTCGATCGCCACTTGCGTTTGAGCTTCTTCCGTACTTGCTCCCAAGTGGGGTGTGCAAACTACATTGGGCATCCCAAAAAGCGGGCTATCGGTACATGGTTCGGTCTCAAAGACGTCTAATGCTACGCCGCCAATTTTCCCATTTTTGAGCCCCTCGATTAAGGCCGCTTCTTCGTAGATTCCACCACGTGCGCAATTGATCAACCTTACGCCGGGCTTAAGCTGATCTAGCTCCTTCATCCCAACGAGATACTTGGTCTCGTTGGTTAGTGGTGTGTGAACCGTAATGTAGTCGGCCTTAGGAAGCAGATCCGCGACAGTTGGTGCTCGTTCGACACCGAGTTTTGCTGCTTGTTCATCGGTGAAGAACGGATCGAAGGCAACAATTCGCATCCCAAAGGCCAAGCCTCGAGTGGCTACTTCGCGTCCGATTCTTCCCATCCCAATAACGCCAAGAGTCTTGTCAGCTAGTTGCGTTCCCATGAACAACTTGCGATCCCACTTGCCAGCCAACAAGCTCGCATGAGCCGGCGCGATACTTCGCGACAATGCCAACATCAATGCGAAAGCATGCTCGGCTGTGCTGAGCGTGTTGCCGGCTGGCGTATTCATTACGACAATGCCAAGCCGTGTCGCTGCGTTCTTGTCAATGTTGTCAGTGCCGACGCCAGCTCGCACGATTGCCTTGAGTCGTTTATTGCCTTCGAGCGATTCGGCTGTGATTTTTACTCCGCTGCGAACGATTGCACCATCGAATTCATTCAACGACGTGCGCAAGGCATCCCCTTTTAATCCAAGTCGGACTTCATATTCAAAGCTCGCATCTTGGTTAAGCAGGTCAAAGCCTTCTTGTGCGATGGGATCTAAAACTAGGATTCGGAACTTAGCCATTTTTTACTACTAATTGAGGGGGCTGTGATCAAAGATTCAATTGAAAAGAAAATGCAAAAATCAGGAGTTCTTGTTCGCAAACTCTGTCATGTACTCGGCGAGTAACTTTACGCCCGCCATCGGCATCGCGTTATAGATACTTGCGCGAATACCGCCGACGCTACGATGGCCTTTGAGTGAATCCAAATCGCGGGCTTCTGCCCCTTTTAGAAACGCTTTTTCGAGCTCTTCTGTGGCGAATTTAAAAGTCACGTTCATCAAAGACCGCGAGTCCTTCTGAGCATGACCAATAAACATCGTCGGAAACTTATCAACTACCTGATAAACCGTCGAAGCCTTCTCTTGGTTCACTTTAAGCATCGCGTCCAGCCCGCCGATCGTTTCTTCGATCCATTGTGTTACCAATCCTAATGTGTAGATGGCAAACGTTGCCGGGGTGTTCCACATCGAACCTTCAGCAGCGTGATTCTTATAGCTCAGATACCCTGGAAGGTTGTCCGTGGATCGCTCCAACAAGTCCTTGCGAATGATGACCACGGTAACGCCCGCGGGACCGGCGTTCTTTTGCGCACAAGCATAAACGAGGCCGTACTTGCTGATGTCCATAGGGCGATACAAAAAGTCCGAGGAACAATCGGCGACCAGTGGCGCTGGCGAGTTGAGATCGTTTTGGAACTGCACACCTTGAATGGTCTCGTTGGTCGTCATGTGCACATAGGCTGCGTCTTCTCGGATCGAGAGTTCGCTGCTAGAAGGAAGCCGATCGTAGTTGGTCGACTTGGCATCATAGATCGTTTCAACAGCTCCCTCTTTCTTGGCTTCGCCGACCGCGTACTTACCCCAAGTACCAGTAAGGATGTATTGAGCGACTGCTGGGTTGTTACCGGTTTTGTCTTTCGCTCCACGAAGCAAGTTGATCGGGATCATCGAGAACTGAAGCCTTGCACCGCCTTGAAGAAACAAGACTTCGTGCGAATCGGGAATCTTCAACAATCGAATCAATCGTTGCCGAGCGTTTTCCTGGATTTCGATAAACTGCTTGCTGCGATGGGAAAGCTCGAGGATCGACGCACCGGCCCCAGGCAGGCAGAGCATTTCATCGCGTACACGTTCCAGTACAGACACGGGCAGCACTGCCGGTCCTGGAGAAAAGTTGTAAAGTCTCTTCGCGTTAAGATTTGCGGCAGAAGCGGTCATATTCAGAAGGGCTGTAAAATGGAGGTTTACGAAAACGCAAACCGCCAATTTTAGGCCCATCACGGTTTTTGCGATAGGATCCCCCTGGCCGCATTATCCTACAGCCGGCATTGATCGACGGAGAATTTAGGCGGCGAGTTTCAATGGGATCTCAGTCAGCCACCAACACCGTTTGGATTTCGGTGTTGGTGGGCAGCAAATTCAAGAAAATCGCATCTACGCAACGCGTCGATACGCCGCAGTCGCATAAAAGCTCTGGATAGTCGAAACGACAGTTCGCTGCTCGTCGATCGTCAATTCAGGGTAAATCGGCAAGTGCAAAATCTCAGCCGACGCACGTTCTGTCTCTGGAAGACAGCCTTGAGCATATCCCAGCGATCGGTAGCAGTCCTGCATATGCAAAGGAATCGGATAGTAAATCTCTGCTCCGATCTTGCGATCTTGCAAGTGAGCCTTCAACGCATCTCGCCGACCTTCTGGCACTCGAATCCCGTATTGATTCCATACGTGAAATGCTCCGGGAGTCGTCTTTGGAAGCTCGAATTGCTTGTTGAGCCCAGCTTCGGCAAACCAAGCATCATACCTGGCTGCGTTCGCTTGTCGGGTATGTGTGTAATCGTTGAGGCGATTCATCTTGACGTTAAGCACCGCCGCTTGAATCGTATCGAGTCGGCTATTGATCCCGATCACACGATGGTGATATCGAGGCTGCATCCCATGAGAAGCATACAGCCGAAGCTTGGCGGCCATCGCATCGTCTTGGCAGGTAAGCATCCCACCGTCACCCATCCCGCCAAGATTCTTCGTTGGATAGAAACTGAAGCAGCCGACCGCACCCCAAGCACCTGCATGGCGACCTTGATAGGCAGCTCCAATTGCTTGAGCCGCATCCTCGATGATCGGGATTTGATGCGAGTCTGCAATCGCACAAATCTCATCCATCGCTGCGCATTGGCCGAAAAGGTGAACAGGAATAATCGCTTTCGTACGCGTTGTGATTGCATCGCGGATCGCTTCTGGCGAGATGTTGTAAGTCTTAGGATCAATGTCGACAAACACGATCTTTGCACCAAGGCGACTGACACAAGATGCGGTCGCAAAGAATGTGAAGCTAGGCAAAATCACTTCATCGCCCGGCCCAATTTCCATAGCCATTAATGCAAGTAATAAAGCGTCAGATCCCGACGCGCAGCTTATCGCATGCTTGGTTTGTGAAACACCCGCCACCGTACACTCAAGCTCGCCAACCTCAGGCCCGTGCAGAAATCGACCGCTATCGACGACTTTGGTAATCGCAGCAATGACTTCATCACGAATGGCCGAGTTACCTCGATTCACATCCAAAAGCGGTACCGGAATTTCGGTTGTACTAGCCTTCTCTTGCGAAGCAACAGCAAACGGATTCCTGAAAAACAATTGAGGGCGATGCGGGGAGTCCATGGAATTCCTTTCCAACGAGTTACAAATAGCCCTGGGGAAAGTAGCGAAAGCAAAAGCCCCAAGTCAAGGGAATTTTTACCGCGTTGCCACGCAACTTTGCAACTAGCGAAGCTAAGAACGAGTCGGAAGATCAACCTGCCAGTGAACCTTCTACAAGCATTTTAGTCATAACTTCTTAAACACAGAGACGCGGAGAGCGCAGAGATTATGCCAAACATGCTCTGTGTTCTCTGCGACTCTGTGTTTCAAATCCTGGTTCTTGTGATGGAATCCAACTCAACGAACCGAGTGAAGCCGGTGGGAAGGTTAATCTTCGTCGTCTTCGTCTTCGCCTTCTTCTTCTAGTTCTGCAAATACAAAGGCGGCTCGCACAGGGGCTGGCATCGGGGAATCGGCTCCGCGGACGCTTCGCCATACGATGTCGCCGAGCAGCAAATCGTCGGCCGCGTCTTCAACAGCGAAGTTCATCTTTTCTGACTCAATTGCTCCCCATGCCTTCGATGTGTTTTTTGCATCCATGTCAACACGAGCTGGCAACGCAGTGTAAGGACGAAGGTCTGGTGTCTTTCCGAAACTTGCGTACATCGGATTCGCTGCGGCATCGAATTGAGTCATTGGCTCCATACCGAGAATCAGCTCCATCGATCGCAACATACTCGATGTGGTGTAAAGAGTTGAATCGACAGTCCCACGTCGGATGTACGGGCTAATCGCTAAGGCGACAGTCCGATGCGCGTCCACGTGATCCGAACCATTTTGAGCATCATCCTCTACGACGAAAATCGCAGACTCCGCCCAGTATCGGCTCTTAGAAATCGTCTCGACAATTTGGCCTAATGCCAGATCATTGTCGGCAACCATCGCGGTCGGTGTAAGCTTGCCAACACGCGTGCCCGTGGTATGGTCGTTTCCAATTCTAAGAACGATAAACTGAGGCAAGTTATCGTTACGTTCGAATTCCGCGAAACGCTCTGCAAATCGCTTCGCGCGGTCGACATCGCGATAATCCAAGTCGTATGAACGGTAGAGCGGATCATAGTGACCTTCCAAGGCTTTGACCCGAGGCTTGCTTGGCATCCCTGGCTGCGTTGGGTTTTGAATGAACTCCCCAAAACTAAAATAGCTAACGCCAGATTTCGCGCATTTATCCCAGATGTAACCGCTGGACGGTGCCGCGATTTCGTATCCGCCTTCGGAAGTGTACCCGATTTTTTTACGTCCACCCCGATAGTTCAGCGGCCATACTCGCTCCACAAAATCGGTTGCGTAAGCTGCCATCGACCATTCATGCCCATCGGCACTCACTTCGCTTTCGACATAAAAATTGTCGAGCAAAACAAACGCGTTCACGAGCGCATGATGATTCGGTGTTACTGACTCGGGAAAGATACAAAGGCTTGCATCTCCGTTCCCTTTTGGAATGTCACCAAACACCTGATCGTAGGTTCGGTTTTCTTTGATGATGTAAAAACAATGTTTGATCGGTGAAGCTTCACCAACTTTCGATGGAATGGAAGAATCTTGAGCAAGTGCTTGAAGGTTGGGTTGTTGGTCACTACGCAGCGGTGATACGGAATATGCATCTTTGGTCCACGCAACCATTTGCTCTGGAGAAGGCGATTCAATCACACTCATCGTTCCCTTAAACAGACCGCCGATATATTCGCGAATCGATGCCGGGGGCTCTTGAAGTGGATTCGGGCCTTTCGAGTTATCTCGAGAGGTCAATCCCTTGCCGTTAGTCACCAAGATCTGTTTTCCATCTTCAGCAAATCGCACACTCGTCGGATACCAACCGACAGGAATAAACCCGAGCGACTTCGATTGCCCACGTTCGCGAATGTCGAACATCGCAACATTGTTATTATCTGCGTTAGCGACAATCAAGACCTTTTCGTCGGGCGATACTGACATGCTATTTGGAGTACTTCCGTTGAGCGTTGTCGAATAAAGTGAAGTTCTCACAACCTCCACTTGTGACCCATCTTCGGTGTTCAATATCACGACCGAGTTGTCGTCGGAGCATCCCACCAAAAGATATTTGCCGTTATCAATGAACAGCATCTCCGTTGGATGGCTTCGCGTTGCCCATTGAGCCACCATGTTCATCGAATCGAGATCAATTACGGCTACCGACGATTTACCCCAAAGGCTTACGATCGCTCGCTTCTTGTCGGGAGTCACGACGACTTCAAAAGGAAAACTCCCTACCGGTAGTTTGGCGGTTCCCTTTCGCATGGAAGAATCGATTTCGATCTTGGCAACTTCATCAGCGAACATACCGCACACAAGCATTTGCTTACAGTTATCAATCTCGGCTAATCCCGACACGACAAACTTCTCTTTGACTTTGACAACCTGAATCTTCTTGTTGAGCGTCAAGTAACCGTCGCGATGGCTGAAGACATAAACACATTCATCTTCGGCACCACTTGCGTAGAGATGACTACCATCCTCCGAGAAGCCGAGCCCT
>JAIYDQ010000204.1 GCA_027487375.1 Planctomycetaceae bacterium | reverse complement strand
TGCTGGTGGAGCCAATCGATGGGACATGACGGTTTGCGTGTGGATAATGGCGATCAATGCGGCTGTTGCTGCTGGGTATTACTTCAGATTGCTGAGTAAGCTATTTGAACGCGGTCTAGACCTGCCGCCGTTGCGATTGTGGAGACCGAGTCTTTTCCTCGCCTACTCGCTCTGTGCAGTGTTGACAATCGTGTGGTTCTTCCAACCGACATCGATGTAATCGGAAATCACTCGAAGCCTGCTCTTTATTGGTTTCGATTAGCTTGGTCCAAAGCAACCGATAAATGTCGAGTCGTTGACATTCTATTGTTGAATTCAGGCGTTCGTCTTGGCCGCCAATTCGGATTTGTGCAAATCAGGTCCTGTTAGGGACGAATCGGCGAAGAACTTCGGCTTGCGAGTAACGAATTCGAAAAATGCATCGCAGCGAGGGCAATTACGCAGGGCCACAGAACTGAGGCTGGTGCCATGTAGCGACCAACAGAAGGTTCGACTAACACAACGAGCCCCGTTTTTCCGGCGGAATACCACGTCGATAGCCAGAAAAGATATTGGAACTCGGAGAACGCTGAATGACCGATGAAGCTCTTATGCGGGTTGTATCCAGATTCTGTCAGTGAATCGGTAGGCTGTGAAGTTGGTGATTGTGAATTCAGCGGCGTGACTGCACCATGGAAACCTAATGGGCTCCAGAGGCTACAAAAAATGACCGCTCCAAGAACTGCGAAAACCAGGACGGTTCCTAGGTTACGAAATGTCAGTAGGACTTGATCTCCCACGCCATGAAAAAGATTTCCGACGATCCATCGTAGATAAAGCTTTGGATGCATCTTGAACACAGCCAGCGAAAGCTTGTTGAACGCGGCGTTAGTTTTGCGAATATCATCGCCGTAGATTTTCCGCGCCTCATGCACGGAAACTTGGTAAACATACGCTGGATAGTTGGGCTCCATCGTGTTGTACGAAGATATGTCTACTTTAAGATCGAGTTCCGCTATACGGTTTACGATGGCTGTGGCAAGCGGTTTAACTTCATCAGGCAATTGCGCAATCGTTGGTGGGTCCAAAAACTGGATAGCAATTCCGATAATGTTATAGCCACCAAACGCAACCAATCCAAAGTATCCCGTAACGAGCCCTCGAAGGATCGTGTATGAAAAAAATGGTATCAAGCTAACTGCGGAATAGGCTAGCAAGCGGTTGAAGCATTGTTTAACAAAATCAGAACGAGGCTCGAAAAACATTGCTACCCAAACACCCATGAGCGGCCAAAGAACCAACAAGAAAAGGTAAGCGGGGCGAACTTGATAGGTGACAAAGGTTAGAAACGCCAATGTGAGCCAACTCCATCCGTTCGTCGGCTTTCTTAAGGTCCAGGTAAAGGCAGCCATCGCCATGATGCTTATCGATAAAGCTAATGAATCGGTAAGCACGTGCGATCCCAGGTAAGACAGATTCACACCGAGAGCCAAGGGAACAGAGACTGCGAGAGCCGACAGTGGGCGATAACCAATCCCAAGAAGTGCGAAGTGGAAAGCAATGACAGCTACGAAGTAGGCCAACGCGTGTGCTGTTGGAACGGCATCCAGTCCAAAAGTTGCCATGACTGATTGAAGGAATAACGGATAACCAGGGGTTCGCAATCCGTTGAATCCTTTATCGCTTAAGTCCCATTGGAAATGAATGTAGCCTTCGCTATCAGGGTTTAGGATTGGTTGCAGGTAGCCACGGTAAGCGTGACCGGCAAGTGACAAACCACATACTATCAACAAGACTCCGAGACCAACCCGCGAGTTGCTGAGCAACATGAGGAGTCGAGTCGCTACGGTGGTCGAAAAAGGGAGTTTGTTTTCCATACGATTTTTTATTGTGTAGACGATGGATGTAGTTTATCGACAGAGAGTAACTGCATGAAATGCAAGTGTCGCTCGAAGATCCAAGATAGCGGCCAGACGTAAAGCCCCAAATGATCTCTACGGATTACTGATTCAAGATGGTTGTTTGCGTACAGCGAGTTCCACTGGTCTTCGGTTTGATAGTTGGCTGGGATAGCGATACCGAATTGGCGGTTAGACACGTTATCCATCAGTGTCAGGGTCTGACGAGCGAGCCAACCTCGAACAAAGTGATCTTTGATCAAGACAAACTGCCGACTGACTCGAGAAGCTTCCGCAAGAATTGAATTGATATCCTCGACATGATGAAGAACATCGATCATCATCACGAGATCAACGGACTTGGCATTGAATGGGAATTTTTTTCCGTCGTAGTGAGCGGTCGGAATCATCGCGTTGTCGCGGACTGTCGTATCGATCGCACTCAGCTTAAGGTCCGGCCTCATCTTTATAAGGCTTGATGCAATTCGTCCATCGCCGCTACCAACATCCAGGACCGTAAGGTTCCGGGGAATCATCTCAGCTAGATGCGTAGCCAAGACTCGGACTCGACGTGAATGAATCAGTGTGCGATGGAGATGTCGAAGCAAGTTAGCGTTCTCGGTGCATTTGCAGCACGCCCGCCAGGAGCGATGCAATGATTGTTTGAAAGGCTGCAGCCACGAATGTTACTCCGGGGATAACCAACCGCATGGTCTTAGGATAATCGAGAGGTCCAAAGTTTTGTTGCCACCAGTGAAAGATGACTGCTGCAATCATGAGGAAGCCGAAAACACCCGCGATAATTCCTGCGACCAAGCCATGTTCGACGCTTAGTTTCTCTAGACGCTCGTGACGTGGAAGCATCCCCTCGCGGCCTGTGAAAATTCTGGCCAAAACTGCCAACAAAATAGACTGCCATCCAAGTAAACCTGCGAGGCTTGCAATGAGCAACGTATGAACGTCCAGCACAACGCCTCCAATCGACACTTGGGGGATCGCTAAAGCATAGCCAATTGCAGCCAGCGCGACGAAAAAACACCCTGGAAAGAAAAAAGTCCATCGGGGGCTAAAGACAAGAAAAAGCCTTAGTGTTCGCCAACCGTCGCGAAAGGTCCGTAGATGAGGGCCGTGGGCTTTGCGACCATCCGGGTGAAGCGAAAGCGGAACCTCAGCGATCTTCGCCCCAATTGTCCCGCTGCGGATAACCATTTCGGTTGCAAACTCCATACCCGGCGATCGCAAATCCAATCGATCGTAGAGATCTCGAGTGAAGCCACGCATCCCGCAATAGACGTCGCTGATTGGAATGCGAAACATCCAGCGAACCAACCACGACAGGACTGGATTACCCAAGTAGCGATGCAAAAAAGGCATCGCCCCAGGGTGGATTGTTCCGCCACCTCTGGGGAAGCGGCATCCTTGGGCAAGGTCAAACCCCTTCCGCAGTGGCTCGATTAACCTGGGCGATTCCAAAAAATCGTAGCTGTCGTCTGCATCGCCCATGACAATGAATTTCCCTTCGCTGGCCGAAATCCCACCGGCAAGCGCAGCCCCGTAACCTTTCGCGGCTACTTGTACGATGCGAGCACCCGCTGCTTGTGCGATTGCGATCGATCCGTCGGTGCTGCCGTTGTCCGCGACAATGACTTCGGCGTCGCAACCAGCTTGCTTCATCGCCTTGATTGCCTTCGCAACGCATGTCGCGACGGTATCGGCTTCATTCAAGCAGGGCATCACAATCGACACTTCCATATCGCATTCAACGCATTCTATCGAAGGAGTTTCGAGGAGTTTTCAACCGAATGGAGCTAGGGGCTTTGTCGACATTAACAAATGGCATTTGTATTCGTAGCAGATGTCTTAAGGCATTTGAAGTCATGAGTTTTTTGGCCTTTCACCGACTTTTGAACGGCTTAGGAGTTCATCGGCTCCAAAATCTGATGTGGACAAAACATCAGTTAAAGCGTGCGGACAAGCGCGAATGACTTCCGGGATTCGCTGCACAAAAAGTGATCATTCTGCGAGAGGTCGCGCTAGATACCTTTCTCGATACCCCTCGCCCTGCCATACAGTGTAATTTTTGTGACATCAATTAACATCCCATACACTGAAAACCGAGTCGGAATTCCGCTGCCTGTTTTCGCCAAAAGCAATCGATTTTCGACAGTTTTTGTCGACAAACCCTAGCCGATTGCAAAGCTGCCGGTGTAAGATGAGCGTAGCTCAAGTTTCCTCTTCTTCGCCAAAGTTGCCACGAACATGCGATTGAATTCGTTTTTCAAAAAAGGCTATCGAACTTGGGCAATATGCCATATCGGTCACGATGGTGCTTCAACCCCGCGAAGGCATCGGAGAGCGGCGAATGTCAATGAGTCGCGTTCACCAAGATGGCTCTCGTTCGACATACTCGAAGCACGTCGAGTTCTCGATGGATCCTTGCCTCCGATTATCGATCAAGCCCCAACGGATGTGACAGCGAACCTGGTAAGTTCAATCCCCGAAAACCAAACGAACATTCTTTTGGGAACAATAGATGTAGTTGATCCAGATGGTGGCTACTCGTTGGACTTTGGTTCTTTCGAGGATGTGCTGGAGCTAACGGCAACACCAACGGGTAACGAACTACGATATGTAGGACCAAGTGGCTTTAACTTTGAAGAGTCATCGTCATTTGTTTTTGAAGTACGTGTCTTTGATGTCGATATTGTCGAACCGGTTCTGACGAAATCATTCACGATCGCAATATCGGACCAGAATGATCCGCCGCTGGGAATCGAATTCAATGGCGACTTAGTCGTGCAAGAGTTTGTGAAAGGTTACGAATTCGGAACGATAACGGTCTTCGATCAAGACGTTGGCGAATCCTATAATTATCAAGTTAGTGACTCACGATTTGAAGTTGCCGATGGTAAGCTGAGACTCAAGTCGGATGCATCGCTTCGATACAACCCATCGACACCAGTTTCCTTCGAGGTTGTTGCGACGGGTGCTGTCTCGGGCGATGTGCTCCGTGAAGAGTTCCTTGTCGGAGTTACACTTGCACCACCCCCCTGGCAGAACAAGCATTGGGCGCTGGATGTAAATGACGATGGATCCGTGACAGCACTAGATGCTTTGATCGTCATTAACCATATGAATCGTCATGGGATCGGTAGCGCCGACACTCCGCCGCCGGCTGGAAGTTCTACCTTTGTGGATGTGAATGGCGACCGCTTTATCACTCCGCTTGACGTGCTGATAATCATCAACTTTTTGAATCAGGTGCAAAGTCCTCCGAGCGGATCTGGTAGTGCCGAAGGCGAGCCAGTTCCGCCGGCACCTCCAAGCCAACCAACGCCGCCGGTTCCTTCCTCGCGAATCGTTTCAAGCGAATGGAGTACCAGCAGCAATTCTGTAAGCTTCGATTCCAGTGATATTGCAAGTACCAAGCGACGGTTGGTCGTAAGCTGATTGGCTTGAACCTAAGCTCTGACGTCTAAAGTAGCTGAGTTCGTAAGAATTCAGCCATCGGTTAGGTGTCCGTGCATTCTTAATCTTCAGATGTCTTGC
>JAIYDQ010000506.1 GCA_027487375.1 Planctomycetaceae bacterium | reverse complement strand
CTCTGTGGCGCAGCGACGTAAGTCATAATGGCCGTTGTTAAGCGTCTGGTGCAACCATGCCAGGCACACCTCGCGGGTTCGCCCCATATGCCTCACGGTAGGGTTTTTACCTGTCGCGATGACACGAATCGCAGACTCATTGTCTTCTTCAAATATCACCTTTACCTCTCTGCGCAGGATGGTCTCCCAAAAGCTGATGGCTGGTATGCCTTCGGTGCGAGCCGCATCGACCGACTGAAACGCTGTGACAAGATCCTCGAGATACACAATCGCTCGTCCACTGTCCTTACCAACGATCGATCCATCTTTAGCAATCGTCCAAGCTTCGGATGGACCGGCGATCACAATATCTTGCTTGTCCGGATAGACGAAGACCATTTCAATTCGCGTCAGTCCACCCAGCAGCAAAATCTCTTCAGCAAGTGGCTTCCCAGTCTTGGCTGCTTCGACCATTGCGGCTTGGATTGCTTTGAGCGAAATCATTCGGAGTTTCGATTTTTCAGCGAACGCTCCTTGGCCACCAGCAAGATTTTCTCGCAACTTCGAAAGCTCTGCCGCCTGATCTTCAATCTGAGCACCGCGAACGACACCGTCAGCGTCAACGCTCACACCACCGATCTGACGTTGAACACCGTTATTGAAAAACTGAGCTTGGACATCGGTCGATAAAAGACCGAAAAGTACTGACGCACATCCAACCGCCCAAGCGCGATGACTTCTCCCGATTGGATTTCCAAAGAAAAGTCGGGTAAAGCACAAGTGAGCTCGCATTGCAGGACTCCTGATCAGGTCGTGATCGATTACTATTGGACTGAATGATGGATCGAATGTTAAACGAGCTGGTCACAAGAGTCGACAGTAACTCTTGTGGCAGAGCTCATTTCAGTGGGTTAGTCTTTAAAATATAGCCGCGTTTCCGAGAACCGCTCCACTTAAGAATACTTCGGTAATGACCGCGATGCAACAAAATCAGGGTTCTGCGTACCTCATCTTGCGTAATGGCGGACGCTGGTCGGACGTTTTCCGGCTGATTCCGACTCAGCCGCTGGTGATAGGACGGTCTTCGAAAAACGCGATCGTGATCGCTGACGATCGATCCAGCCGACGCCATGCCGAGGTTTTTCATGAAAACGGAGTCTGGAAGGTACGCGATCTGGGCTCTCGAAACGGGACTTTCGTGGATGGAGCCCCGGTGCAATCGGCGCATTCACTGCAATCCGGCCAGGTCATTCAAGTCGCCGGAATAAGTATGTCCTTTGTCGATTCCTTGATTTCGGTTTTCCCAAACGACCAAAATGCCAACGGACCACTCTCGGATGCAAACGGTGAAAATGCCCCCCTTCAGCAGAGCATTTCACACACCCAAGAAATCAATTCGCCCCCAACGATTATCGACTCCAGCCAGCCCCGCGAATGGATGGTCAACCTTGCCTATCTCCTCGCCCAGCAATCTACCTGGGAACAAGCCTGCGAAGTCGTTTTGGAGAGCCTGCTTCGAGAGTTAAAGATCCAAGCCGGCGCGATTGTGCGTGTCGAGGAGGACTCTGCACCGACTTCGCAATCGAAAGCCTCCTCTTCCAAACTCCCCTTCAACGCTTCGCCATCGTCTCCCCAAGCCCTTCGACTTGCCATTATCTGTGCCAGCGAGCGCCCCGGAAAAGCGTACCGTCGAGTTAGCGAACTTCTCGCGCGGCATGTTCTTTCAAGTCGCCAAGCAGTTCTTGCTCGAAACATTCAAAACGACCCCATCTTTGGAAATCAATCCGAGACTGCCCAAGCCAGCCAAGCAATCTCGACGCAAACTGTTCTCTGCGCTCCCATATCACTTAGAGACGATTTGGACCAGAACCACTCGAGCCGAGACAACAATGACAAAGCTAACGAGACGCAGACTTCTTGGGCTCTATTACATCTCTATGCTCGCGATGACGAACCGAGCCTACAATCCGACGCACTTGAGATCGCATCGTTGGCAACTCAGCTTTTAACCATCGCATACCAACAACTATCGCGACAAAAGCAAATCGAAAAGAAGCTTCAAGCAACTCAGAAGCAAGTCTTGGCTCTCAAGGCGCAGCTTTCCGATCATCAAAACGATTCGAGCATGATCGGTTCATCTCCGGCAATCATCAAGTTAAAGAGCCAACTCGCGCGGGTGGCTCCTACGCAAGCGACTGTCTTACTGCGCGGCGAAAGTGGCGTTGGCAAAGAACTTGCCGCTCGCGAAATTCATCGTCAAAGCACGCGACGCGACGGACCATTCATCGCCATTAACTGCGGAGCTCTCGCTTCACAACTTCTCGAAAGCGAACTCTTCGGCCACGAAAAAGGAGCCTTCACGGGCGCGACCGATCGTCGACTTGGAAAGTTCGAACTTGCCGACGGCGGAACAATTTTTTTGGATGAAGTCGGTGAGATGTCCGCTGAGATACAGGTAAAATTTTTACGAGCTCTCGAAAACCAAAGCTTCGAACGAGTCGGTGGAAGTAAGTTGGTCTCAGTCGATGTAAGAGTCATTGCGGCTACCAATCGCGACTTAGAAGAAGCGATTCGCGAAAAATCCTTCCGATCCGATTTGTATTTCCGACTACGAGTTGTCGAAATCGTCCTTCCGAGCCTAAGACAAAGACCGGAAGATATCCTACCACTTGCGGAACACTTTTTGGCAACCTTCCGGCAACGATCCGCCCTGGGGCCAACGGGCTTCTCAGAGCAAACACGAGATATCATGCAAGGCTATCGTTGGCCTGGAAATATACGTGAACTCCGCAACGCCGTGGAACGAGCACACGTTTTGTCCGTTCACACACTTGCCGAACCCGAAGACTTAGCGCTTTCATCGATCCATCTTTCCGCCAACGAGAAGCAAGCAGACGAGAAGCAAGAAACAATAAGCGAATCTTCTTCTATCACCATCGACTCGACCTTTGCGTACCAAGAAAAGCAACTCGAAGAACTCGAGCGTGAACATATCCTTGCAACACTACGTTACACCGAAGGTCAAAAAAGTCGCGCCGCCGCGATACTTGGCATCGAACGATCTACCCTGGATCGAAAGCTTAAGAAGTACGAAGAATAGGATCTGGTACGGTGGGTGATAAACCCTGAGCCGATGGCGCTAGTTTTGAAGTTACGCCATTGTTTTAAGGGCAAAGCCCTGTTCGTTTGCCAGTCCCAGCCCAACGGGCTGGGACTGGCAAAAGCGCACTGACCTGAGGGCTGATGGCCCGACCGTTTGGCAAGTGGCCGGGCCTTCAGCCCTAGCTCATGTCGTGTGCTCGTGTCACCCAGGCCGTTAGCCTGGGCTAGACAAATGCCTGGACGGTTGGCCCGATAACCATGAAAAAATGCAACATCTAAATTAACTCCTACGGCTCAATAGAAATGCGCATTTCATCATCCCGGCGGTGCGGGGTGGTTTTCCATCTTTCATAGATTTAGAATCAGGACGGTGATTGAATCCTTTGCAGATGCACGGGCAGACTCTAAAACTAGTTTTGTGGTGGCACAGATGATCATTGGAATAGACTTGGGGACAACCAATTCAGCCGCTGCGTACATGGGTCAGGATGGTCCGAAGCTTATTCCCAATGCTGTTGGCGAATTTCTTACTCCATCGGTTGTTGGAATAGATACTACCGGAAAACTACTGGTGGGAAGGGCTGCAAGAGACTATCAAGTCTTAGAGCCAACACGATGTGCTTCGTTGTTTAAACGCTACATGGGTATGGAGAAGCCAACCAAGCTTGGTTCGCAAACATTCTCGCCTGAACAACTATCCTCGATGGTTCTAACCTCGCTTAAACAGGATGCAGAAGCGTTGTTCGGAACCAAGATTCACGAAGCGGTAATCACAGTTCCAGCGTATTTCAATGATAACCAACGAAAGGCAACAATCGCGGCAGGACAGATCGCTGGATTTGATGTTAAGCGGATTCTCAACGAGCCGACTGCAGCTGCTCTGGCCTACGGGATGCACGATGGCCGAGAAGATCGCGTCCTGATGATCTTCGACTTGGGCGGAGGAACATTTGATGTGTCGATTGTGGAAGTTTTCGATGGTGCACTGGAAGTGAAGGCTTCTTCCGGCGAATGCTTTTTAGGCGGTGAGGATTTTACTACTTGTATCGCATCGCATCTGTTAAAGCAAAAGTCGATATCAATTGAGCAAGCAGAGCTTAAGTATCCACGAATGGTTTCACGTTTAATCCAACAATGCGAACTTGCAAAGCGAAAGCTATCTCAAGAATTCCAAGTAGCCATTCGCATTCCAAATACTGATGGTGAACTCGGCGAGAATAACGATTCAATTTCCGTTACCGTCGATGATTTTGATGCTTGGACAGACAGAATACTTCAGCGTATTGATTCTCCCATCCGCCGGGCTTTAGGTGATGCCAGACTTACACGTG
>JAIYDQ010000006.1 GCA_027487375.1 Planctomycetaceae bacterium | reverse complement strand
TCTTGCGTGGGTCTCGCTGGATAAATCTGAACGGGCAGAATAATCGTCTTAACCAGCGACCAACACGAAGCAGCAGCAATCCCAAACCACATGGACCGGAGTAGTACCACAGAGAGCCACTCTGTCCAGTAAAATGTCGCGAGCAACGCCAGATTCAGCACGACACCAAACAAACTCGCAATCGCCAACGAATAGAGCTCGCCGCGAATCCAAAGACTAGGCAATCCAGGCCACAAAGCCATGCCACGAAGCGTGTGCATTATCCGAATAAAAAATTTCTGTTTTTTCGAAACCAATCCAATGGCTTTGTAGCACGTCTTGACTAAATCATTCAATGTCATTTCGACAAAAAGAGCCCCTCGCCAGCCCTTGATGCGTTTTGGCCAGAGTCAAATGAATGCTCGGCTGATTCCTACCTCTCAACAAACATTGCACAACGCCGTCGCACCAAGCCTACAAACCAGGACAAAGAATTTTTTGTAGCCGTAGCTAAAACCTAAACATCAGCATTTCCTTAGCGGACAACATCCCGCATCAGGATCTGACCAAACTTAACGGCGAGGAAAAGAGCCTTCTCCTCGCGTGAGCCCAATCGGCTGTTTAGTTTTTCTGCTCTGAATCTTCAGGTTGGCCCAAGATCAACAAAGTTGGCGTGTTCCGACCGAAGTTCTTAGGCAAGTTGTAGATAAACTGTCCATCGATAGCTTTCGCGATCCTTGCAGAGGCTTCGGTTAGGTGTGCCACCGAGTAAGAATCTAGGCTTGCTCGAGCTTCCACAACCCCATCAATTTGCCGCTTCAAATCCCGCAGTTGCATCATCGCGAGGGTCGAAATCGGCTTCATGGCGGCGTTGCCAGAATCCGTAATGACTAAGTCAATCAACCGTTCCATGTGTTCGCGTTGCAAATTGCGACGCAACGAGCTAATTCGTGGCTTGCGTGCCGTAACTTCGCCTTCCGGTTTCTTGGAAAGCTCGGACCAAATTTCCTTTTGCAACCCGTCCATCAATTCAGGGAGCACCAAAGCATCCTTGTCAGAAGGAATCATCTGCTCGTTGTCTAGAACGCGTCGCAAAGTGGTGGGGCTCATCAGTTTCGTAAGAACGCTCGCTTGAATTGCAAGGATTCGATCGTGAATCGGGAAGGTAGAATCGTCCATCACGTTCATTCCGTCGTCCCACCACTTATCGATCGTCAACCGCTGCATGAGCTCGGGGGTTAAACCGAATGCTTCATCACGAAATGCATTTTGGTAAACAAACTCGAGACTCTTGCGTTGAACCTCTGCATCGACAGGAATCAATGACTGTCGGTTCTGCGGATCACCCTTTTTGTCACGATTAACAAAAGCTCCGCCTACCCAGTTCGCCACCATCTGCAAGGAATCCATTTGCTTGACAAGCGTAAGCTCATAGCCCTTACGAGCCTTTGCCCAACTATCTCCATCACTGACGAACTTGTCGAGCAATCGCTTTCGATAAGCCTTGATGACTTCAGCTTGATTCTTGCCGTATGCCAATGGATCTTTGCTGTAGTCATAACGACGAGCTAGTGGGTCGGGACCGGATGTGTCTTCATCTGTTGCGTATTGCAACTCAGGTTCAGCAACGCGCTTAAGAATCTCCGGGAGCTTTGCCTCGTCGGGCGTGTATCCATATTCAATCGCCCAGTAGTCATAAGGTCCGATACCGATCATCGTCCAATCGCCTTGAACTTCACCGGCTTTGTAGGTCATATTGATCGGAAGATAGTCCATCACGGATGCAGCAAGTGGTTTCTTACCCTTAACCTCCTCTGAATTGATCTGTTCGATCGTGTATGTGGCAGACGCCTTGAAGTTGTGCCTCAAACCAAGCGTATGTCCGACTTCGTGAGCGACCAACTCAGCCAACAATGGCCCGATGAAAGACTCGGGCATCCCATCGAGCATATCTTCTTTCGGTGCGTCCGGTTTCTTTTTAGCATCGGCAGAAGGAGCTGCTTTTTCGTCCTTCTTCTCGTCCTTGCCTTCTTCAGGTTTCTTGTCATCCGGCTTTTTATCTTCAGGTTTCTTATCTTCAGCAGCCTTTGCCTCCGGCTTTGAATCTTTTGATTCTTCCTTCTTTTTCTCACTCTCTTTGTCTTCAGGCTTGGTTTCTGGCTTCTCAGCGGGTTCCGCTTCCGCCTCTTCCAGTAGATCCAAGGCCATTCGAGCCATAGCTATATCGAGCTGCTTCCCACGTGCGGCGAGACACATGCCATTGAGCTGACTAACGCGACCAATTAGTCCATCAAACAACTCGTTACCGATCATTCGACCATCGACCTTGGTAGCTGGATGTCCATTCCAAGGCAGGTTCGCATTTTTAGTGATCTCCGAAGCAACAAACTGCTGGTTTTCAGGAGCAGCAAATCGGACGCGAGGATCCCAAGATGGGTGATCCGATAGCCAAGCCAGTGTTTCACCCGACATGCCCTCTGTCGCAACATCTGGCATCATCTTTTGGAAGTTAAAGTTAAAGCTCCGAATCCAACCATCAGTCAAGATGATATCCGCATCCAAGATCTCACCAGTCATCGGGTGCACACGACTTGGGCCGATTGCAGTACCTTGGTTATTGTTCAGCCAACGAATAAAGTTGTACTGAACATCTTCAGGATCCAAATCCATAAAGGCTCCGGTGCGAGCGTCCTGATAGTAGACTTCGATTGCATCTGCAAAGCCAACCTTTTCAAAGGCTTTGTTCCAATACTCAACACCTTGCTTGACCCAACGTCGATATCGCACTGGTGTAGTGTGTTCAATGTAAAACCGAATTGGCGTTACAGGAGGGCTGATCTTCAGGCTTGGATCTCTTTTCTCCAATCGCCATCGATTGACGTACCTCGTTTTTGTTTTATCGCGGTCATAAGCGCCCAAATCTGTATACGAAGTCGCAAAGTAACCGATTCGTTCATCCGACTTACGTGGGCGATAACCATTATCTTCAGGGACTTCGCTTAGCGAGTAGTGAAGCGTTTGTAGCTGACCACCTTGACCAACGACTTCAAAAGCGATCTCCACATTCTTGGAAAAGGCTTTGGCTTTCACGATCTTGGTCAACATGGGATCGGTAATTCGAGTCCCAGGACCGAAAAACTTCGTCGCTTGATTCACGAACAATGCATCTGCATCTACCAACGGTCCACCGCGAGGGACCATCGTGATGATAGGAACGTCAAGCAGCACGGTGTCCGTAAAGAGTCGTTTAACCGACGCTTTCGATTCCGGCTCCCCGTTTGAGCGAGTTTCGACATTCGGGAGAATCAACGCAAGACGCTTGTTATACATCCGCCAGTAAACGTAATAATCGCCCGACTGAAGCCCTGCGAACTCATTTCCACTGCTGACCGTGAGGGCCACGAAATATCGCTTGTTGGCGAAATCCTTGGGAAGCTCGAGATACATTTGCGAGTCTTTCTCTCGTGTCCAAATGTTTCCAAGCGTCAGTCCGTCAGGCGACTTCGATTCGGACTTCACGAACCCTTCGACCACCTTCTCAAAGGGAGGATATTCCGGCTCGTCCGCTGCATGGACTATCAAATCTGGGCAGGAAACTAAGAATGCCAACCCACAGATTGCCGCGAGACGGCGATATGAGGACGCCGCGAAACAGTGTCCGGTAGGGAAGAAACGACTATAAAACATAGGCAAAAACCTTCGCAATGAACCGAATTGGGCGAAATCTCGAGTCTTTAAGACTACCACAGAGTAGCTCCTTAGAACTGTTTCCCTGACAACTTGAGAAAAATTCCCGCAACTGACGCGGTCTCCCTAAAGTATTCAATTGTCGCAACCGTCACAATCGGGCGAGTTTCACGAATCTTAACTTAGGTTCCCCCGATGCTTGCTCGGATTGGTTTGGGCGGCCAATCAATTTCCGTACTAACTTCACCCAACGCGAGAAACTCGCCCCGCTTGTCGCTTGCGACGTTCCTTCGACAAATCGACTTTCTAATCGCAAATTTCCGATCGCAACCATGCAATCGCCGATCTATGAACGCCTTGCTCAGAAGGACGCCCCCGATACTTCACGCCATCAATGCCTCCGAGGTTCACGTTATCAGACGTGATTGCGATTTTCCGTAGCGAGCGAAAAACAAAAGTGTTGTAAGCCTCGCGAGTTGATAAAGCCGTCGCGAAATTCGTTGGCCCAACCGATAAACGCCCACCATTCCGGCCTACGCTCTGGAGCTTGCTTCCGTCAATCGGCACGGATTCATTTCAAATCTTCAAGGCAATAAACCTACATCGACGTTAGAAGTTCTTGCTCGCTGAGATACGTTTTCGAGCGACATCCACCTCAAGGAACTTTACTTTCACAACATGGCCAACCGAGACAACTTCGTTAGGATCCTTGATGAACGCTTTCGACAACTGCGAGATGTGAATCAAAGCGTCGTGATGAACGCCGATGTCTACAAACGCCCCGAAGTGCGTGACGTTGGTGATAACGCCTTCGAGGACCAAACCGGGTTTCAGGTCATCAATTGTCTTGACTGCCTCAGAGAATTGGGCTGCTTTGAATTCTTTTCTCGGGTCTCGCCCCGGTTTGCAGAGTTCTTCAAGAATATCGATTACCGTCGGTAGACCAAACTGTGCTTCGACAAAGTCTTCCGGCCGCAGCTTCTTTGAAAGCTCACTGTTACCGACAAGTGCTGACGTTGCCAGTCCAAGTGACTTTGCCATGCGTTCGACCAATGAATAGGATTCCGGATGGACTGCCGAGTTATCCAGCGGTTGCTTGCCATCACGTATGCGCAAGAATCCAGCTGCTTGCTCAAATGCCTTAGCACCCAGCTTTGGTACCTTGGTTAGCTCCGTTCTTTGCTTGAACTCGCCATTCTCATTTCGATAGCTCACTATCTTCTCAGCCAACTTAGGACCAATCCCCGAAACATATGACAACAGAGAAGCGCTCGCCGTATTCAAGTCAACGCCAACGCGATTTACACACGACTCGACTTCTCTCTCCAGGCACTTACGTAGCTGAGTTTGATTCACATCATGTTGATACTGGCCAACGCCAATCGACTTCGGGTCCGTCTTTACAAGCTCCGCCAATGGGTCTTGGAGACGATGGGCAATACTGATTGCACCACGGACGGTAACGTCTAACTTCGGATACTCGCTCGCAGCAAGTTCGCTCGCGGAGTAGATCGACGCACCCGACTCGCTGACAATTACTTTAGTGACTCGTAGGCCATGACTGCGTATGAGATCGGTAACAAAAGCATCCGTCTCCCGTGAAGCTGTTCCGTTACCTATCGCAATCAACTCGATTCCATACTTGGCAACCAAACCAAGCACAGTCTTACTTGCAGTAGCGGTATCACTTGTGGGCGGAGTCGGATAAATCGTCGTGTGTGCAAGGTACTTCCCGGTACCATCAACGACCGCTAACTTACAACCCGTCCGAAACCCCGGATCGATTCCCAATGTGACCCGAGGCCCTGCTGGGGGCGCTAATAGAAGTTCTCGAAGATTCTTTCCGAAAACTGCGATTGCTTCTTCGTCAGAGCGATCTTTTAGTGCCTGTAACACACTGGACTCGGTCGCTGGTAGCAAAAGTCGATCGTAACAATCGATAACCGTTTCAAGCAACTCGCGATTGAATCCAAATCGCGGATTCACAACAAATCGTGACTGCAATTGACGAACAATGCGATCTTCATCCAAACCAAGTTCAACTCGCAAGATCCCTTCGTCCTGACCTCTTTTCATGGCAAGAAAACGATGTGATGGAATTCGCGCTACAGACTCTTGATGGTCGACGTACATCTCATACTTTTCAGTCTCTTCCTTCTTACCACGTTTCACTTTGGAGGAAATCTGACCATACTTCATAGCTTGATCTGACAACCAAACCCGAGTCTCGACATCCTCGGACCACTGCTCGGCGACAATATCTAATGCTCCTGCAAGTGCCGATGACTCATCCGGAACATCAGCTTCTAAAGATACAAATCGCTTCAGCAATTCGTTCCTAGAAACTCCAATCGCGGATTGCTTTAAGAGAATATCCGCAAGTGGTTGAAGCCCTCGCTCGCGTGCTATCGTCCCGCGTGTTCGTCGTTTGGGCTTGTAAGGAAGATAGATCGCTTCCAGAGTCTGCAGGTCCTGACAATCTATAATCTGTTGCCGAAGCATCGATGTGAGTAATCCTTGCTCTTCGATGGATTTGAGAATCGTTAGCTTTCTTGCGTGGAGTTCCTTCGCTTTCTCGATTGAATCTTCGATGATTCTCAAGGCAATCTCATCTAGACCACGTGTTGCTTCCTTGCGATACCGAGCTATGAATGGGATGGTATTGCCTGCATCAAGCAAACTGACAGCCAACTCCACTTGCCGTGTTTCCACTCCTAGCGCCTCCGCTATAGCGATGATCGCCTTTCTCAAGTCGAATTCTTTTGCTATCGAGCTTTCCATTCTTAAATTGTCTTCCTGTAAGCCAGTACTCGGTCTACCTTCCGTAGTCTACACATTTTCGTCACTCGCATCAGTCCAAGGTTATCAATGTGACTTTGAAGCGGTGCTTAGATTGCTTGACATCTTCGAACAGCTTTGTAACATGTTACGCAACATGCTAGCAAATGTTCCTAATGTTCGAGCACATTCATGATTTTGTCCGAGCAGGTTTATCAGCACATTCTCAGTCAGTTGCTCGAACGCGAGATTCGCCCCGGTGACTTGTTGGATCGTCGCAAGATTGCTGATCAGCTCGCGGTAAGTCTGATTCCAGTATCGGACGCAGTGCAGCGATTATCCTACGAAGGCTTTTTGACGACACGTCATCGACAAGGAACATTTGTTGTTTCGCCGAGTATTGAAGATGTTCGCGGTCAACTCTTGCTGCGCGAAGCGATTGAATGCCAATGTGCGCGGATTTACTGTGGCGAGAAGATTAAAAAGGCCTTTCCGAAACTAAGATTACTTGCGACGAAGGCCGATAAGGCGGCCGATTCAGGTCATCCGATTTGGTCGGAAGACTTTGAATTTCACCAAGCACTCGTTGCGCTCGCTGATTGTGAAGCACTGATCAGTTGTTTCGATCGTGTTGTGAGGCTAAGTATGTTTCATCAGATTTCGGTAATCGCACCTACTCGGAAAGCCACCTACAATCGGCACGTTAAACTCCTTAGCGAACTACGCAATGCATCACCAGAAGGAGCCGACTCGATGATTCGTCGACACATCCGATCCGGTAAAGATACACTCTTTGGAGATTCGCGATGACAACCAGTCTCAATCTAATGCATGCGGTTTCTACTGCACTTTCATAACGGAATCCGAAAAGGATGAGATTTTTTGAAGCCCAGACTCTTTACGCGGTTACTCTTGTGGTGACGATATCGATTGAGATAGTCGCCGCTGAGCCTGTTTCATCTGGTTGGTCGAAGCTGCCATCTTTACCGAACGATGAGGGCTTTGCAGGTATGTTTGCGGGTACTAGCAACGGAGCATTGATTGTCGCGGGGGGTGCAAACATCCCCAAAGACAAATGGTCGGATGTCTTTCAAAAAGTATGGCACGACACAATCTTTGTTCTCGATACACCTAATGGCAAATGGAAATCGGAGTTTCGATTACCAAGGCCAAGAGGCTACGGGCTCGCTATCAGCGCCAACAATAGTCTCATGTGCTTTGGAGGAAGTGATGCGACTCGTCACTACTCCGACAGTTTCTGTTTAGAGTGGGTTGATGGAAGGATTATCACAAAACCGCTTCCTTCATTGCCGATCCCATGTGCAAACACTTGTGGAGCTTTAGTGCAACGAATTGTTTACATCGCCGGTGGCATAGAAATGCCGCCTTCTACAACCGCCATGCACAACTTTTGGTCGCTTGATCTCGACGCGAAGGAACTCGCTTGGAAGGAGCTACCAACATGGCCCGGCCCCGAACGAATGCTTGCCGTTGCAGGTGCAAGTCATGACGCATTCTATCTATTCAGTGGCACCAGCCTTTCCTCGAATTCAGCGCAAAAGCCCGTGCGAACTTATCTTCGCGATGCATATCGATATAAATCCAACGAGGGATGGACACGAATATCCGATCTCCCTCGATCAGCAGTCGCGGCACCTTCTCCTGCCGCATCGATTGGTTCTAAGCTGATTGTCTACAGCGGCGATGACGGCGTGAACGTAGCATTCAACCCCATAAATGCTCACCCTGGGTTTCCTCGCGATGGGCTTGTTTACGACGTGGCAAGTGATTCATGGACGGTGCAAGATAACGGTCCGTTCTCAAGGGCAACTGCATCCACAGTTGTCTGGCAGAATGACTACGTAGTTCCAAGCGGAGAAGTACGACCACGCGTCCGCACGCCGGAAGTTTGGAGCCTTCCATTGAATCCGCTTCAGTGAATCCATTCGGTCTCGAATCATCAACTATAAATTGAATTTACTATGTCATCGTCATTCCGAATCCACGGTCTCGTTGCTGCGACTCATACTCCCTTTCACGCGGATGGGTCACTCAACCTCAGCATCGTCCAGCAGCAATTTGCAATGCTTCATTCTGACGGTGTGCGATATGCATTCATTGGCGGCACGACCGGAGAAAGCAGCTCACTTACCCTTGATGAACGACTGCAGCTTGCGGATCGCTGGAGTCGAGTTGTTCGAGGGACGGACCTCCAATTAATCGTGCATGTAGGCTCCAATTGCTTGGACGATTCGGTCAGCCTCGCTAAGCAAGCTCAGCAACTCGGCGTTGCGGCGGTCAGCGCCGTCGCACCCTCGTACTTCAAGCCTGGAAATGTTCAAACTCTTGTCGAGAGCATGTCTAAGATCGCCTCGGCTGCACCAGAATTGCCTTTCTACTATTACGAGATTCCGACGATGACTGGAATCAACATTTGGCCTTCAGAGTTTCTCGAAGCAGCCACACCTCGAATCCCCAACCTTTCCGGCATCAAGTTTACGAGCAGCAACTTGATGGAGTATCAACTTTGTCGCCGTCATTCCAACAGCAAGTTCGACATACCTTTCGGGTTCGATGAGATGCTGCTTCCAGCATTGTCGCTCGGTGCAATAGGAGCAGTTGGTAGCAGCTATAACTTTGCTGCCCCGATTTATCGCCGAGTCATGCAAGCCTTCGCGGTAAACGATCTGCAAGCCGCTCGCGATGAGCAAATGCGAGCCGTTCGACTCATTAAGCTTCTTGCCTCGTATGGTTACATGGCTGCCGCAAAGACTGTCATGAAGCTTCGCGGTGTCGACGTCGGGCCGCCGCGATTGCCTATTGCTGGCCTTACCAACGATCAACAAGCAGAGCTTCATCGCGATCTCGATCAAATGGGATTCTTCTCATGGTTATGAAAGTTCATCCTTCATTCTTTGTAATGTATTTCCAATACATGCTCATCGTCCTTTTGATTACGACGTTCCATCAGCAGACCTTCGCACGAGTTTATGAATACGATGTCTGCATCTACGGTGGCACTTCAGGAGGCGTGGTGGCGGCAGTGCAAGCCTCGCGGATGGGTAAGCATGTCATCCTTGCGGAACCGGGGCGTCATCTTGGCGGCATGACAAGCGGCGGTCTCAGTGCGGTTGACATTGGTGATCCGCGCAGTGTAGGCGGTATCGCTCGCGAGTACTTCACGCGACTTGTAGGTAAGTACGGGAAGAAGCTCGAATGGGATCGGCCATTCCAAAACGAAGGGGGCCCAGCAACGGGAGGTGCGTATGCAATTGAACCGCATCAAGCGGAGCGCGTCTTTAATGAAATGGTTGCTGAAGCAAGCGTGACGGTGCTGCGTGATGCTAAGTTAGCGTCGGTCACCAAGAATAGTCCGCGTATCACAGCAATCAATTTGGAGAACGGCGATACGATTCGTGCGAAGATGTTTATCGACTGCACGTATGAAGGGGACTTGATGGCGAAGGCTGGTGTAAGCTTCACTTTAATGCGAGAAGGCAATGATAAGTACGGCGAGTCGCTCAATGGAATCCAGTATGACGCAAAGTACAAACCGCGTTCTGGACATCTCGTGCCATTAGCCAACGGACGGGTCATTGGAGGCCAAGGTGTCTGGGATCGAGACTTTCCACTTGATCCCTATGTTATCGTCGGTCGTCCTGAAAGTGGTTTGCTGCCGCTGATCGAACTTGAAGGGCCAGGCAAGCCAGGTGATCCTGCTCCTGGCGTACAGGCCTACTGCTTTCGACTTTGCCTGACTACAGCTTCCGATCGTTTACCAATCGTCCCGCCGGCCGATTATGATCCCAAACAATACGAGATTGTGGGGCGGTTTATTCAAGCATGCTTGCATAACGGGGATGATATGGACTTGCGTTGGTTCACCAAACATGATCCGCTTCCCAACAATAAATGGGATTTCAATACGGCAACTTTTGGCAGCAACTTACCAGGCGCGAGCCACGCATGGCCAAGTGCGAGCTATGCCGAACGTGAGTTAATCGCCAAAGCGCACGAGAACTACCATCGTGGGCTTCTTCACTTCCTAGCAACCGATCAACGCGTGCCTAGGAAAGTTCGTGAGGATATGCAGCGGTTCGGTTTACCAAGTGACGAGTTTCCTGAAACAGGCGGTTGGCCACATCAACTCTATATTCGCGAGGCCCGTCGTATGGTAAGCGATCTCGTCATGACCGAACATCACACTTTTGGCAGGAAAATCGCGACCAAGTCGATCGGCCTTGGCAGCTATGGTACCGATGTGCATGAGATTCGACGCATCATAAAGGACGGTTCCGTTTGTCGCGAAGGCAAGCTCGCTAGTTCCCGCGGTGGATTCGGTCCATACAACATCGGATACGATGCCATCGTACCGTTTCAGAGCGAATGCGAGAACTTATTCGTAACCTTCGCACTCAGCGCGAGCCATACGGCCTTCGCCAGCATCCGCATGGAACCAGTTTTGATGATCACTAGCCAAAGTGCAGCGACCGCCGCTTGCTTGTCGATCGACGAAGACCTACCGGTGCAGTCACTTGATTACGAAAAGCTACGGTCCAAGCTCTCCGCAGACGGCCAAGTTTTGCAGTGGAAGCCAACAAAGTAATCGAGATCTTTTATTCCTCTTCACACGACACGAGATTCTTCTATGAAACACTTGCTAACGTCGCTTCTTCTCGTAACTTTCTTTTGGAATGTTGCTTACGCGGAGCCTCTGCTTGAAACAACACCCGTCTTCCCGCAAGGGCTAAATGGGATCGCACGGTATCGCATCCCAGGTATTGTTGTCACCCCCAAGGGAACTGTGCTCGCATACTCCGAAGCACGGAAGAACAATAGCTCCGATTGGGGCGAGATCGAGATCCATTTGCGTCGCAGCACAGATGGCGGGAAGACTTGGGAAGAATCGAAACGGATCGCCCATGACGGTCCTCGCATCGAAGGCAACCCACGTAAAGTAACGGGTGGCGAGCATGAGCAAACAGTGAATAACCCAGTGGCGATCATCGATCGCGAAACAGGAGCAATCGAGTTCCTTTATTGCGTCAATTATGCACGATGCTTTTCGATGCGCAGCGTCGATGACGGCCAAACTTGGAGCAATGCCGTCGAGATAACCTCTTCGTTTGAGACGTTTCGTAACACTTACAATTGGAAAGTTATCGCGACTGGCCCCGGCCACGGTATCCAGCTCAAGAATGGGCGGCTTGTGGTTCCGATCTGGATAGCATTTGGCGGAATCGGTGATCACGCACCATCAGCCTGCGGCACGATCTACAGTGATGATCACGGCAAGACATGGCAAGCCGGAGATATCGCTATTCCCAATGAAGGGGAATTCGGAAACCCCAACGAGTCTATCCTCGCAACACTCGCTGATGGACGTGTGATGATGATCTCTCGAAATGAATCTCAACCGAATCGTAAGCTCGTCACGATCAGTGCTGACGGAGCGACCTCATGGAGCAAGCCTGAGTTTCACCCCGAGTTGTGGGAACCACGCTGTATGGCAAGCTTGCTATGGCATCCTTCGGGCGTATTGCTATTCTCGAATCCACACACGCGGCCAATCGATGCGCAAGGAAAGGAAATCCCGAAAGGCAGAGGCAAACGCGAAAATCTTTGCATCAAACTCAGTCGCGATGACGGTAAGTCCTGGTCCATCAGCAAGACAATTGATCCAGGAAAAGCCGCCTACTCCGATCTTGCCGTACTACAAGACGGCACAGTGCTGTGTCTATACGAAGACGATAATGACATCGATTGTGCTCGCTTAAATCTTGACTGGATTACCACGCCCTAAGACTCATTCTATAGACAAAGCCCGTGAAACTTTTGCGTGCCAGGTAACAGACTCTTTTCTTACCTCCTTTTCCTTATAGTGGCCTTCGAAATCTTTAACGACTCTGACTCGTCGGCCTCCGCACTTATTTGCATCGACAAACAAAGAGTCCGTCAGCAGGTCTCGCAGTGCACCAGAAAACAGCAATAGCACTTCGATCCGACATATGAAACGCACAACACTTCTTACCGCTCCGATCTTTGAGTGACTTGCTATCAATGTGACGACTTGGCGCGAGTTAAAACGCAGCTGTAGAAAGATATTCAGAACCATTGCAGGCACCTGATGGTCGCCGAAGCCACACCAAGCTGATAACTTCACCAACGAAACAAGTTCCGAACCAGAGCAAAGGAGCTACTCGCTTGTCGGTAGAGCAAAGGCCCCCAGCAAAGGCTCTAGGGACACACAAACAATGTAACCCAACGACATCGGCTTCGAAGACTCAGTGTACATCTGACCGCGAATCCTCTAGTTGGTCTTAATGATCGGGCAAGCTTGGTGTTTTGCTTCTTTTCGGTTATATCCCTAGTAGAAAGATTATGCTAACAAGAGATGCGATTAGCGTTTAGCAACGACGCGCCAAAGCAGCCCAACGCATAGGACCCGGGATAAAGATGAAATCACGAAAATGCCGTGATAGGATTCGATCGATGTTCCAAAATGTGCGATCCACCATCCACCGGCCAATGCGCCAAGACACCATGTTAACGAGTTCCCGAAGTTGAATATTGTTAGCGCTGTGGCTCGTCGCTTTTGGGGGAGTTCCTCCATAAACATTAAGAAAAACGCAAGCTCATAAGCGGACCAAAGGAACCCGCTCAGCATTTGAACAACGATCAACCACCAAAGCGAAGGCGACAGAATCCAAAGGGACGCTAAAGGCAAAAGCCCAATTCCTCCGATTACAAGCAATCGATCCGTACCGTACTTCTGTGCAACCCTACCCCAGAGATTCATCGCCAAAACACGAGCCACTAAAGCAGCGGCAATGATGGTTGCGAAAGCCGCATAGCTGTAGTTCAATTGCTTAATGATATAAGGCACGAAGTAGGGCCCAGAAAATTGCACGCAGGCCTGCATGCATATCAGGTAAATGATCAGACTGCGGCTCTTAGAACTAATTCCTCGCCATGTTTCCAACAGTCGTGCAGGCTCAGGGTGGACATCGTCGTCGGCTTTGGATGTTCGATGCTTTATCAGATAAATCGAACAAGCGAATCGTGACAACCCTGCCACGACAAACAAAGTCGCGAATCCCCACAGCACTGCATCGATGCCTTTGGTGTACTGTAAAAAACCACCGCCGACCAAAAAACCAACCAGCGTTGCCAACTGGATGACACGCGTTCGTTTGGCAAAAAAATTAGCTCGTATCGGTTGTGGTACGACGTGTCCGATCCAAGCATTCCAAGCAGGCCCCGCTGCCATCCCGGATCCCCAGTAGATCGATGCAATCAGAAAGAAAGCCCAAGCGGATATAGAACCGTAAATTGCAGCCGCAATCAGTGGCAAGAAAGTCATCGCTTGAAGCGTGACCCCGGCAACGATCCATCGCTTGTAAGAACCCGTCCAAGATAAAGCTCGCAACGAGACCAGCTGAACAATCCCACCAAAAAAGATTGGCAAACTAGTCACAAGACCAGAAACCACCTCACCTAACCCAATGGCTAAGGCAAAAGCTGGCAAAAACGTTTCGCCCAATCCTAATGTCAGCCCAAAAAAGCCGCCATCAAGCATGCTCGCCCGCAAATTGGGGCGCAACCACATGAGGGCACTAAAAGAGGGTTCCTGAGCACCAGACTCTTCAAGGTCCTCAGATGGGGTCTCGCCATGAACTAGCGAAGGCGACCCAATCACGCCCAGATCCGCATGAGTCCCAACGACTCCCTCAAGCTGCGAATCATCTGCTACGGGCGGATTTAAAAGTGGCGAGGCGATTGGCATCGTTTTTGTTAATTCAAGTAGAAAATCGCCGATCGCGAAAGAAAGCTCCTATGGATTGAGACGCACTATATCGAGAATTGTTCGGCCTACGCAATGAGAATTTCAAAGTAGGCTAAAATCGCCTTTAACTTAGCAAGATTTGTAATCAAACTCGTAGAATAGGCGTCCCGCCCGTAATCTAACAGTTGACACAGACTGGAAGCCTACGCCTAAAGTCTTTCTCTATCTGCCGGTCGTCTCGTTGCTAAAAACTACGACACTTCTCGCCAATCGCCAGTACCGACCACATCCGTGCTCGTGCTCAGTGAAACGGTGCTCGAAATCGATTGTTCGAGCACGAGTACGAGCACGAAAACGCTACTATTTTCGTTATGTTTTTGAATGCGAAAACAGTGCGTTTAGCGAGAAGCTTCAAAATCATTGGGATTTTGCGTACGCTTGGATGTCGCTACGGTACGTTGCCAGTCGTTTTTGAAGGCGATCTTTCGCGGCCGGCAGATCCACCGATTCAGCGGGAGAAAGGCGACTGAAGAAGTAGAACTTAACCTTCGGCTCGGTCCCCGAGGGACGAACGGCAACGTAGTTCCCAGGCTCAGCCAGATCTAGAACGATCATATCCGTCTTCGGTGCATCCATTTGTTCGACTTGGCCGTCTTTATCACCGCCGATTATTTTTCGCGAAAGATCCTTGTAATCGCGGATCGCAGCGACATTCAAGCCACCAACAGTTTTGGGTGGAGTGGTACGGAAGGCTTGCATGAGGCGTTTCATGTTTACCATTCCCTCGCTACCTTCCATCTGGACATTCAACAGGTCTTCCATGTGGTAACCATGAGTCAGGAATAGTTTATCCAAGTACTGATGAAGCGAGATTCCCTTACTCTTACAATCGGCGGCAAGTTGGGCCATGAGCAAACAAGCAACCGCTCCATCCTTGTCCCGAGCATAAGTCCCGATCGTGTATCCATGGGACTCTTCAGTACCAAAAGCAAAGTACTCTGGGCCAACTGCATCAGTCAAACCAGCAATCCACTTAAAGCCAACGTGAATATTTCCTTCACATCGAATTCCATGATGCTCTGCTACCAACCGAGTCAAATCGGTCGTAACGAGTGTCTTGATGATGTAATGTTTCGGAGTAAGAGTCCCCGCCTCTTCCATCTTGCTTAAAACATAGTCAGCCAGAATCGCACCCAATTGGTTCCCATTGAGCGTTGCCCAAGGACCGTTCAAGTCAGTCGTCAACGGCGCGGCGCACCCAAGCCGATCGCAATCGGGATCTGTTGCGATCACGATATCGGCTTTGATGAGCTTTGCATTTTCAATGGGAGCTTCGAAAACGATGGTGTTTTCAGGATTGCTTACATGCCCGGGAACATTGGGGAAATCGCCACTTGGCTCCCAATGCGGTGCGTAGGCAACAACATCGGTAAAGCCCGCTGCTTTCAAAAGCGGCATCACCGCAAACCCGCCGACTCCGTGTAGTGGCGAGTAGAGAATGCGAATGTCGCGTGGACCTTTCCATGAGAACTGAACGGCAGCTTGCAGGTAATCGCGATCGATCTCTTTCGTGATGATCTTGACCTTGCCTTCGCTCAAAGCTTTATCAAACGGAACCGTATGAATTGTCTGACAGCTCATGACGCGGTCGATGATTTTCGCGTCATGAGGCGGCATTACTTGGCCACCCGTGCTCCAATAAACCTTTACAGCATTATCGCTTGGCGGGTTATGAGAGGCAGTAACCATGATCCCGCAATCGCATTCCTTGGCTCTTACGGCAAACGACAATTGAGGAGTTGCGCGGTAGTAATACAAAAAGAACACTTCAAATCCGTTGGCAACCATAATCGATGCACAAAGCTCGGCAAAATGGCGTGAGCGATGTCGAGTGTCGTAAGCGATCGCACAGCGAAGTGTTGCACCTGCTTCCTTGACCGATTTGACGTAGTCTGCCAACCCTTGTGCGCTCTCTCCGATCGTACGATCATTGATCGCGTTGGAGCCAATCTCATACATTCGCCCCCGGCGACCACCAGTCCCAAAAGGTATCACGGTCCAGAAAGCATCGTCCAGTGCTTTCCACTTCTTGGCCTCGATATGCTCGAGGACCTTAGGAAGATAGTCCGAGTATCGATCTTCTTTCAGCCAACGTGTTACATTCTCAACAGCACCGGGACTTAGAAGATTGTCTTTGGCCGCTTGCGAAATGGAGTCGAGTGCTTGGGGGACGGTCATAGTTGGCATAAATGGCTTTGTTTCGAAAGGCGAATCAGCAAAACCGCATTATAAACTACTGAATCTGTGTAGCTACCCCGGAACCGTTTGACCAATCGTCTTGCATTTTCTGTATTCCCTTCACCATTCCCATGGCGACGATCGCAAGTGGAATCGTCATCACTGCGACTGCGATGCTCCACCAAGTTGAAGCTATCAATCCATCGATCGTTGTTGCTGCGTTTCCAACCTGCTGAGAAATACGACCTAAGATGAAGTTGAGGAGCCACAATGTCCACCAAGCGGGTACTAAACCGGAACTATTGGAGATCCAATCTCCAGGCGACTGACTTGCTCGCCACAATTCAGACATCGCTTTGTAAGGTCTGAACAAGTTGAGTATAGGGATAAAAAAGTACCCGACAGCCCAACCGGGAGTGATCGTCATGGATTGAGCACCAAAACCGCGGACATTGTGATGCGCGCGGTTGATCCATGTCGAAAAAACAATTGCAGTAAACAAAAATACAACGATATAAAACACCCCTGCCGCTTGTTCGCGAAGATCATTCGCAGATGCCTGTTCGTCCGTGAACGCAGGCCCCTGTAACAAGCCCAGTTGCAGAAAGCTCGACACGATATTCAAAACACACGCGAAAATACAGACTCCCAAAAGCACGCAGGTCAACTTGCACATTAATCCATTTTGATACGTAAAGTTTCTCGACAACAAGGCTGATGCCCCTTGTTCATCGAGCCGGATGTTCGATAGTGGCGATGCTGAAGTCGGCGTGTAAGGATTGCTCGAAAAATCTGATCCCATTTGGGCGACACCTTCGTGTAAGAAATAGTTTGTAGCAATACACCTGAATTCGCAGCAAACGACTTATACCGCCCCCTGCCGCCCTCCGAGCAAAGTCTAAGATCTATCACTTCTCTATTCAACTAGTCCTTGATTGGATAATCCACTTCAGCCAATAGTAAAAACTTCTAAATAGTGGGTGAACTATCATCCGACTCAAAAATGGAGTGGAATGATCCTTCCGTAATTAAGCGCGTGTCAGTTTGCAAGGAGTTGGATCGTTCCACTGCATTAAAAAAGGTTTGGTGTCCCACCAAATATTCTTGGTGAATGAATCTTCCATCGTGCCGTGAGAACGCCTTTAGAAATACGTCTCCGTGGTATCTTTTCAGGTTTTAACGAAGTAAGCTGACGATTAGTCGTTGGAATATCTGACGTGTTCGCTCTCTGGCGTTAGCCCAATGGTACTTACTTTGTATTTGCGAGATCAGAATCACTTTCGAATATTGAACAAGGAGCGTCGAAATCCGAAAGAAATCAGGCATCACTTCGTCCTTAAGTATTCCTTGTTCCGTGTTCAGGATTTAATCAACGTCGAGAGTGATTGCCATTTAGCGTTTGCCGCTTGAAGCTTCACGATTCCGGTACGTCCTATACAAACTGTCAAATGTCACTTCGCATTTCATAAAACGATTCCTCCCAATCACTCGTTGAAAACCTATTATGAGATATCTCGCTATTGCGCTAACCTTCGTTTCCTTTCTTGGTGTGTGCTCTCTCGCTAACGAAAGTAAAAAGCCGAACGTGCTGTTCATCATGGCAGATGACTTGCGAACTGAGTTGGGAAGCTATGGTTCGGCGGCAAAGACACCAAATCTCGATCGCCTTGCAAAGCGAAGTATGCAATTTGATCGTGCCTATTGCCAACAAGCAGTTTGCAACCCGTCGCGGTCCTCACTACTTACCGGTCGGCGTCCAGACACACTGAGAATATGGAACAACGGCATACACTTTCGAGAACCAAACCCTGACGTAATTACGATACCGCTTTGGTTCAAGCAGCACGGCTACGACACACGATGCACGGGAAAAATCTTTCACAACTGGCATACAAAGGTAGAAGGTGACCCGACATCCTGGAGCGCACCCGAGTTTCTCCATTTTGCTAACCATGGAAAGGACATTGCGAAAGTGACCGGCCCAATGCCCCCCAATTTTGCAAAAACAACGTCCGGCTTTGGCTATGGCGAGGTTGGAATCTGCGAGTGCCGAGATGTTCCTGATGAGGCATATTACGATGGCCGTGTTGCTGCGGAAGCAATTCGTGTTCTGAATGAAGTCAAAGATCGTCCTTTCTTTCTTGCCGTCGGATTCTGGAAGCCCCACGCTCAGTTCAACGCTCCAAAGCGCTACTGGGACATGTACGATCGCAACCAGTTACCGAAACTGACTTCCCAACGACCTGACGGAGCCCCGGCTGTTGCGTTTCACGAAAGCACAGAAGTGCTCGGACCGGTTGCTCGACAAAAGGTACCTTCTGCCGAACAAGCCGCGGAGATGCGCCACGGATACTTCGCTAATATCAGCTACATGGATGCTCAGGTTGGCAAGGTATTAGATGCATTAGAAAAAAGCGGGGTCGCTGACAATACGATCGTGACTTTTATAAGCGACCACGGCTATCACATTGGCGAACACACTCTCTGGGGAAAAACTTCGAACTTCGAACTCGATGCCCGCGTCCCCATGATTGTCCACGCCCCCGGCATTACGCACAAAGGTCAACAAACTTCGTCCCTTGCAGAATTAGTCGATCTGTTCCCGACTCTCGTCGAGCTTTGTGGACTCCCGACATCGCCTGGGTTAGAAGGTACTAGTCTTGTGCCGGTACTCCGAGATCCATCTGTATCTGTTAAGCAGGCTGCCTTTACCCAGCACCCTCGACCTGCTTACTATGATCGAACTCCATCCAAGCAACCCGAATCAATGGGAGTTAGTGTGCGTACATCGAACGCTCGCTATACCGAGTGGCGGGATTGGAAATCGGGCGAGACAATTGCTCGAGAACTTTATTCAGAAGCCGACGAACCTGCAGAAACTCGCAACCTAATCGACGATGCATCTGCGGCTTCAATTCTTCTCGAAGCCGAGGTACAACTCAGGCGGCAATTTCCAAAAGTCGCGAATCCGTAGTGAATTTTTGGTACTCCATGCATCAGCATTGCAAGTTGCTACCGCCAGGTCTACATGCTGATTTCTGTGCGTCCTTCCAATCGAACGCCGAATTCATTAAGCAGAGTTCCACATTTACATCATACAATTTTAAGAAATCAAAACCGAACGAATAGGTAATAGCGAATGAGATCCAGTACGAATCCGAAATGGCAAGGTGTTTTTCCCGCGATTACGACTCAGATGCACAGAGATGGTTCAATCGATATAGCTGCAACAGAAGCGCACGCTGAAATCTTGATTCAATCGGGTATCACCGGTTTGATTTGTTTAGGATCGCTGGGCGAAAACCAACCGATGACTCCTGAAGAAAAAAGAATTGTCGTAAAGGCGATGGTGCAAGTGGTAAACGGTCGCATACCCTTACTGAGTGGTGTTGCCGAAACAAGCACCGCTGAAGCCATCCGATTTATGCATGACATAGAAAAGCTGGGCGCAAACGGCGCAATGCTGCTCCCGGCCATGCTGTATCGTGCCGACCCGGAAGAGACACTGACGCACTTTCGATCGGTTGCAAAATCGACAGCTTTACCGATTATGGTTTACAACAATCCTATCAGTTATGCTAATGACATTACTCCTGCTATGTTTGAGAAACTAGCGGACCTCCCAAACCTAGTAGCGATCAAGGAAAGCTCCGGCGACACGCGACGCATTACCGATTTGCGAAACACTGTCGGAGATCGATACGCACTCTTCACGGGTGTCGATAACCTGATGCTTGAAGCATCAATCCTTGGGATCGATGGCTGGGTAGCAGGTAGTGGTATTGCCTTTCCAGCCGAGAACCAACACCTCTGGGATCTTACGCGACAGGGAAGATGGGAAGAAGCACGCGAATGGTATCGTTGGTTTACTCCTTTGCTTCACCTGGATGTCCATCCAAAATTTATTCAGTACATTAAACTCATGGTTCAAGAGTGCAAACTAGGATCCGAGTGGGTGCGTGCGCCTCGTATGATCCTAACAGGTGAGGAAAGAACTCGAATACTTAAGATCATTCATGACGGAATTGAATCGAAACCCAAACTAATAAAGTAATTTGGTGATCGCCAAGCCGATTCGCCCAACTTTCTGAAGGTGATTATGCACAAGCTCAGCTTTCATGGCGTCCTATTCTTAACGCTTCTGGCAAATGTGTTTTTAGCAAACGCTTGTTTGGGTCAAGGCGAAAGCGTAAAGCTCACCACATTATTTCAAACATATCTTGATGAGTGCTTCGCGCTTCGACCGCTCGACGCAACCTTGCTTGGGGATCATCGTTTCGATGGCAAGCTGGATGACGTGTCTCCCGAGGCCCGTCAAAAATGGCTTGACCATTTTCGTCATCAACTGCAGAAGCTCGAACAACATGTGCAATATGATTCGCTGAACAGAGTCGAGAAGATTGACTATGAAATATGGCGTGATGAACTAAAGCGAAATATATGGCTAAACGAGAATACAAACCCGTTCGCAGAAGACCCTCGCGTGTACGGAAACTACATTAATGACAGCGTATATCTTTTACTTGCGCAATCTACATTGCCACTTGAAAAAAACGTTACCAATGCAATTGCGAGGATTCAAGAAATTCCGCGAATCGTTGGGACGGCTCGGGCAACTATTGTAAATCCACCAAGATCAATTCTTGAAACGGCCATCTCGCAAAACAAAGGAGCGATCGACTTTTATGAAAATGGAATCTACGAGCTAATCGGTGTCGAGTCACTACGCAACTTGATGCGTCAATCTACTCCGCAAGCAATCGAATCGCTTAAGAGTTATCAGCTATTTTTGGAGAACGATGTTTTGCCTAAAGCAAAAGGAGAATGGCGACTCGGGAAAGACAAATTTGACCAAAAACTGCAGCTAGTGCTAGATGTTCAACTTTCAGCAGACCAAGTACTTCGCGATGCGCTAATCGAGTTCGAGCGTGTTCAAAATGAAATGTACGTTGTGGCTCGGCAACTATGGAGTCGGTATTACCCCGGTCGGCCTCTCCCGGCAGATAACGCGGAAGGACGACGCAAGACGGTCGCAGCAGTCGTATCAGCGGTCAGTCAGGAACATAGCCAACCCTCTGCACTGATTGCTGATGCTAGAAAATCAGTGAAAGACATTCAAGACTTCATAACCGCTCGTGATATTCTTCGACTCCCGGAAAAGGATCGTTGCCAAGTTATCGAGATGCCAGAATTCCGAAGAGGTAACTCGCTCGCATACTTGGATTCTGCCCTACCACTAGACCCCGACGGTTTCAGCTACTACGCGATCAGCCCTCCACCCAAACAGTGGAATCAAAAACGTGTTGATAGCTTTTTAGAAGAGTACAACAATCACATGCTGCAGATCCTTTCGATTCACGAAGCTTACCCCGGGCATTACGTGCAACTACAATACTCGAATCGAACCCCCTCTTTAATTCGTCGCGTGCTTCAATCGGGAACTTATATTGAAGGATGGGCGGTGTATACCGAGCAAATGATGCTGGACCAAGGTTATGGAGATGGCTCATTACCGTTGCGGTTGAATCAGCTGAAGTTTTATCTCCGCGCTGTTGGTAATGCGATTCTTGATCACAAGATGCATCGCACGCAAATGACCGATCAAGAAGCCTTCAACTTTCTTACTCGCGAGGCCTATCAATCGGACGGCGAGGCGCTCCTGAAGATTGTCCGAGCCAAGCAAAGCTCGGTTCAGTTGAGCACGTATTTCGCCGGTAGGATGGCCTTTTATCGTCTTCGTGAAATGATACAACGCGAGCAAGGCGATGCATTTGATCTCGGTCGCTATCACGAAGCTGTCCTCGAAAACGGCTCGATACCAGTGAAATACCTTCCGGAATTGGTCCGTGAACGATTGACGCAACCACGAAATGCAACGAACTAGTTCCAACAATCAATTCTTCACATATTGAAACCTCGTCCACTTGAACATCGAAAACCGTAAGTGAATGGCCAACACTGAAGTGCAAGTTATTGATTCGCATACGGGTGGTGAGCCAACTCGAGTGGTTCTCTCAGGAGGACCTGACTTAGGCACGGGCAGCGTCGCCCAGCAATTGGAAATCCTCCGACAGCATCACGATTGCTTTCGGCGATCCGTCATCAACGAGCCGAGAGGAACGGACTACTTGGTTGGCGCGCTGCTTGTGAAACCGAGTAACGAATCGTGCGTTGCCGGAGTTATCTTTTTTGATAACGTCAAGTTTATTGGTATGTGCGGTCACGGAACCATTGGATTAATCGCAACACTTGCCTATCTCGGGAAGATCGGCGTTGGAGTTCATCACATTGAAACTCCAGTAGGCATTGTCTCCGCCGAACTACATCCAAATGGATCGGTCTCGATAACCAATGTCCCATCATTTCGAATAGCGAATGATGTTGAACTCCAAATCTCTGGCGTTGGAAAAGTGAAAGGCGATGTAGCCTGGGGCGGAAACTGGTTTTACTTGGTAAACGATCATCCGTTTTGCTTGGATCAAAAAAACCTTGATCAACTGACTGATGTCAGCTGGAAAATTCGGATCGCCATCAACGAAAGTGGATTCCCTGATGTGGATCACATCATCTTGCTTGCCCCAGACACTTCTCATGCAAATGAGCCCGAATTAATAACCAAGCCGACGATCTATTCCAAGAACTTTGTACTATGCCCAGGAAAAGCATACGATCGATCTCCATGCGGGACTGGCACGAGCGCTCGACTCGCATGCTTGGCAGGTGACGGTCTTTTGTTGGAAGGCGAAACACTGTTTCAGCGGAGTATCATAGGGAGCCATTTCATCGGCAGCTTTGTATGGGATGACAAAGCCAAAGGTTCAGTCAGCCCCACGATTACCGGAGAAGCATTTGTAACGGCTCGAGTAAATCTCGTTTTTGATCCGCGCGATCCGTTTCGTGAAGGGATCGCTAACGAATAATTGGATTTCGTGAACGACAATGATTTCTCTTGCATAAGACTCGCTACCCGATACTTACTTTTGAACTCTGATTCCTAACACGTCCCCAACGATTTTTGGGGGTGCAATGGCGACCATGCCCCCAGTTGAGGCAGCGTTAATCGATGTGTGAAAATCCATGAAGATATTCTTGGCTATTGTTCTCGCGAGCTTCTTGGCGATTGTCGCGACTTTGGTGTTTTTCGTTTATCGATTAAATCGAGTTGTCACGTCGTCCAAGCAAACGCAGTATGGACCGTTTACGATTCGTGCAGATGCGAGCACAGGGAAGACCTTCAACGTCAACTATGGTATTGTCGATCAAACCACCGTGAGATATTCGATTTGGTTCAAAGACAAACCGATTCGATTTCCGGATAACCTTCAAACAAATACGGGGCTACCATTTTTATGGCGTGTGTACGCTCTCGCTGACGCATCCGAACCGACACTTATCGCCGGAAGCCAAAGCTTATACCTAATTTCTCTGAAGGATGGTCAGCCTGTTCTAGAGCCACTTGTCGAGAAGGACAATGATTTCGCGAGCTTGCAATTTCTTGATGGCGACGATGGACAGCCTAGTGAAAAAGTCGACGTTGTTATGGTAGGCGACACAGATGGCATGGAGGATCTGCCATTGCTTTCCGGAGGTAGCTTGCTGCTTGTAAGCGGCCAACTAGTGCTCGATATTCATAGTGGTAAGAAACACTTCTTCAATCAAAGCAAGGAGTGGATTGACGGCTGTAGCTTTCCTGATGCTCATGGGGCGATTGCGTTAGCCCCAGATAGAAAGTCGATCGTGTACCATGGATATTGCTCCTCTTCAAACTTAGCGACCGAGGATTTACCAGATTCCGAGCATGCGATCGTGGTCTATGATTTTGAGGCGGATAGAGGTTACGCTGTGAAGTATGACGACACGGCGACTCGCATGATCAATACGGAACAAATCAATCGCGAGTGGTTTGGAACTTACTTTGAATGGATCAAGCAACCAACCGGTAAAGACAAATTGCAACTAAAGGCCTTCGATCCATCTCAAAACCCGGCACCACCTTGGTTGGGGAAGCTCAATACTCAAGATGGGTACTACAACCTCTATCCTGTGGAGCCATCAATGCAATCGGTGTTTCTCGATTTCGCTTTGAGCCAATTGGGTTGGAATAGCTCCAACATTCTGTCAGACGAAACAGGGGAATACACTGGCCGGCGCATCCTAATCGGTGACGCAACAACCAAACTCGACATCGTCTACCGAGAGTCAGATCAACGAATCAGTTTTAGTAAACACCTTTACTTACCTTACGATCCCACCAACCAAGTCTATCCAAAGCTAATCAAGACTATTGCCGATGCCTTCAATGCGGAACTAGCTTCCGGTAAACATCAGGAACATTTTGGAAAGATAATCAGCGATACAAAAAGAATGAGATCTCCCTGAGACTTGATTTCAATCTATGTATTGGCATCTTTTAAGGATTGGAGCAGACGATCGATTCATCATCACTACCATCATCGGAAAACCATCCCGAGGAGTCCGCGACTCATGCGGCATACCTTCTGTATTTCTGCGATTCTCGTCCTCCCCATAAGGTAAAGTCACTGCTTGAACGAGATATTCGAGTGATTTTTACTCCAGCGGTGGTTGATGGAACGTTCGCCGCGGTGGCTAAGGATGATAAAAAATTGCGATTTCTTGGAAATGCGACTGTACTGGGTGCAAATTATAGATTCATGCTTACTTTTGAAGATGCATTTCCTGCATTGAATAGTTATTCATTGCAGATGGACGTATCGTGGACAGGACAAGACTCCGCCTACGCCGAGTATCATCGTAAGTCATCAGAAAGTTGGTTTCGGCTTTGGACGCAAGAGTTTTCTGCAACAAATCGAGAGCTCGTTACCGGAGGATCACCGCAGCTTTACCACAAGCGATGCGATGAAGCGCTCAACGAAGAACAGCAATTAAAATCTGTTGACGCAATTCAACATGCCATCGTTGATGGAATGAAACGAGGCGCCTCGTTTCGAAGTTCGCATAAAGAGGGAGGCACGAATATCTACTGGAAAAATGGTCGGTATGTGCGTTCTGACTACGGTGATTATCCAAGCGAACAAACTTTTGAATCAGGCGAACAGTTCCTCAAAATGCTCCGTCAGTTTTGCGAGTGGGATGTGACGTCCCACTCTCCCAAAGGTAGCTTATCAGAGATCGACGTTTGGCACTTAATTTATCGTCGTATGTTTATCCGATGAGCAGAGCTTTGATATCTACGACGCAACTTCTCAACGCTGGCGTACACAGTACGGAGAAATTGATGATTGAAGTGAATCGTTACGGGATCAGACCACTTGCCGGTCACTCGACACCAACCTACAGTATGTTGGCGGTCGATCGACGAAACGTTCTTTGGCTGCACTCGTACTCCCATCCGATTTAAATCATCGCACCGGACAGAAGTACGTCCACCAATTCATCGAATACAAGCAAGATTGAAATCAAAAACCGTTATCGATCGCCCGCGCGATTTAAAGCTGGCTTTCTTTTACGAAACGTTGATTGGAATCAAGCTGTTATCTTTATCGCGACACTCGAGTTCACAATGTTCTGGATAGAGCGCATCGCTGCCGAGAATCAACAAGCTGACACCGGTTAACTCTTCCATCTGGATTAGCTCACGGCGTTTCTTGTTATTGAGATAGGCGGCGACGTTCTCATGGACACGAACGGATACTTTGCTGACTTGCGGAATTTCGCATGCGAGCATGATCAGTCGTGATACTTCAAGTGACATACTTTCAGGTGTCTTCACAAGTGCGCGGCCTTTGCAGCACGGGCAGTCTTCGTAGACGCTTTTCTTGAAGCTTGGTCGGATCCTTTGACGAGTCATTTCGATGAGCCCAAAAGGGCTGGTTCGTAAAATTTTCGTCTTTGCGCGATCACGTCGCATTGCATCGGCGAGCGTCTTCTCGACTTTTCGACGATGGCTGTCTTTATGCATATCAATAAAGTCGTTCACGATCACGCCGCCGAGATCTCGCAAGCGAAGTTGACGCGCAATTTCTTTGGCTGCATGAACGTTCATTTGGAATGCGTTTTCTTCGGCCGAGCTATCGCCGCGGAAGTTACCGCTGTTAACATCGATGGCGACCAACGCCTCGGTTTGATCGATGACAATCGAACCGCCGGTGCGAAGAGGAACGACACGTTGATGGATGCGAGCGATCTCTTGCTCGAGCTTATATTTGTGGAACAAGGGTTCGCGTCCATCGTAGTGTTCCAAGCGATCGACAAAGCGCGGCATGACCATTTCCAAGAACTCTTTGGCTCGTGTGTGAGCCTCTTCTTGGTCGACGATGATTCGATCGATGTCTTCGGTGAAAGTATCGCGGATTGTTCGAATGAGCATGTCGCTCTCTTCGTAGATGTCACATGGTGCAGCATTCTTTTCGATACGCTTGACAATGACTTTCCAAAGCCGAAGCAAGTAAGTCACATCGCGAGCGAGTTCTTTCTTGCTTCGTTCTTGGCCAGCTGTTCGCACAATAAATCCGACACCTTTAGGTGGATTCAGTTCCAGCATTGCTCGGCGAAGTCTTCTGCGCGCATCGTCATCTTCGATTTTTCTCGACACACCGACTCGTCCAAGGGCGGGCATCAATACCAAGTAGCGACCAGGAATGGATATGTATGTTGAAAGGGTTGGACCTTTGGTTCCAATTCCTTCTTTGATGACTTGGATTAGAACTTCATCGCCGCGCTTGAAGACTTCTTGAATTGGTGGCTTGAAGCGAGGGCGACCACTTTTCAGTTGCCCCTTGCCGTGCCCGCGTCCACGCCCTTCATCCCGTCCGCCTGGCTTTTTATTGCGAGGCGAATCGCTATCGTCATCTTGTTCGTCGCCGTTTCGATCACTCCCTTCTTCATCGTTGGAATCGTCATCCAAGTCGTTGCGGGAATCGTCCATGATGTCCGCAGGGTCATATCCACCTTGTCGAAAGTATTGTGGTTCGACGTCACTGATGTGGAGGAAGCCATTTCGTCCGACGCCAAAGTCGACGAATGCGGCTTGGATACTAGGCTCGATGTTGACGATTTTGCCTTTGTAGATATTGCCGACCCAGTTGTTTTGACTGGATCGTTCGGTGTAGAGCTCTTCGAGCTGTCCATCCTCCAGTAGCGCGATCCGACATTCTTCGGATTGCGATACGTTGATAAGCATTTCCTTCTTCATGATACGTAAAAATTGTCCTTGTTAATTGTTTTGGAGTTGCGCTGAGCTTAGGCCTGGAGAACCATCTCGGGGACTAAACCGGCAAGTTGATTTTGGAGGAACGCATCGACTTCTTTGGCTGTATCCAGACGCATTGCCCGCCATGCCATCGCTTGACATTGACCGATGGTGACGGAGCGAATTGCTTTCTTGAGGACAGGAATCGCAGAAGGGGCGACGCTGAGTACACGAATGCCCATGCCTACCAGAAGTAGTGCGAGGGCTGGATGGTTACTCATTTCTCCACAGACACTGGTTGAAACTTGATGCTGGGTTGCAATTTCCCAAGTTTTTTGAATAAGTCGGAGAACCGCTGGATCGCACGCTTGGTAGAGGTCGGCAACTGCTTCATTGCCTCGGTCTACGGCGAGCGCGTACTGAGTCAAATCGTTTGTACCAATACTAACGAAGTCGACTTCTGCAATGAATCGATCGAGCATAACGACGGCCGCTGGGACTTCGACCATCATGCCGATTGGAATGTCGTTTCGCACGACATGACCTTCTTCGCGAAGGTCCTCTGCAACACTTCTAAGGAGAAATCGCGCGGTACGCAGTTCATCCAAAGTCGTGATCATTGGAAACATAATCCGAATGTCTCCTTCCGAGGCAGCTCTCAGCATCGCTCGGATTTGCGTTCGAAACAGAGCTGGATTACGTAGCGACAGTCGGATACTTCGTAATCCCAGGAACGGATTGTTTTCCTGATGAGCATAGGGAGTCATCCCCATTTTATCTGCTCCGAGATCGAGCGTCCGCATCACGACTGGCTTTCCACCCATGTCACGGACGACTTGAACATATGCTTGAAAATGGTCCTCTTCACTTGGATCTGCTTCGCTTCCAAGATAGAGAAATTCGGTTCGATAGAGTCCCACTCCATCAGCCCCGCGGTCCAAGCAAGATTGGCCTTCGGTGGGGAATTCAATGTTCGCCATCAACTCCACCCGAATGCCGTCACTGGTGCACGCGGGAAGGTCACGAAGTTCGGTTAATTCACGAGCTATCGACTGGCGATGTTCGCGGCGAGCCAAGTAACGTTCACGCGTATCGTCATCTGGATTGATAATAACTCGTCCCAGATGACCATCCACGATGATTGAATCGTCCGCGCGCAATAGATGCAAAAACGGTCCAATTCCAACCACAGCAGGGATCTCAAGCCCTCGTGCAACGATCGCAGTATGGCCACCAGGGCCTCCGGTTTCGGTGCACAAGCCAAGTATTTTTCGCGGATCAAGAACCGCAGTTTCGCCGGGAGTCAGGTCATGACTGGCGATGATTGCGGGGTTAGTGATCTCCCGAAGAGTTTGCGTCGGTACGCCGGTTAGTCCTTCCAAAAGAAGGCGTTCGATATCGCGAATGTCGGCTGCGCGTTCTGCAAGAAAGCTGGATCCGGCTCTGCGAAATGCTGCAGCGTAGCCATTCAAAACCTCGCTCACTGCAAACTCAGCAGAATAACTTTGCTTTTGGATCAATTGCTCCAGCTCATCGTGCAATCGCCGGTCAAGAAGCATTTGAAGCTGAGCCGAAAAAATCCCGCCCAATCGAGCTCCGAGTTTATCGGCTGTTATTTGAGCGGAAGCTTCTAATTTGGCCGCAGCAGAATCGATTGCGGATTTCAGACGAAGCCATTCTTGATTGGCGTCGACGGTAGCGGCTCGGCTCCGCGAGATTTGATAACCTTCGCGGTCAAAGACCAGAGCTTGCCCAATCGCAACTCCCGGAGATACCGCAATGCCCTGCAATTCCAGCATGCTGGTTTTCGATTACTTTGTGCAAGGGGTTAGCGGAAAGGGGAAACGACCTACTCCGTGGGTTCGTCAAATCCACGTTGAAATAGGTCGACAATAGTTTCGATTGCCGAGTCAGCATCTGGACCTTCAGCGCGCAAGTCAAGTTGACTACCTTGGACGGCACCCAGAGTAAGTATACCGAGGATACTTTTGCAATCGACAGCCTGGCCTTCGCGAACGATGGTTACATTGCTGGTGAACTTACCCGCCGCTGTAACCAACAGGTTCGCAGGCCGCATGTGCAAGCCTTGCGGGTTGCGTACGACCACGGTCGCTGTTGATAAAAATTGGCTCATGATCGATTTTCCAGGCTCCGAGGCGGTGAACGCGAAGGAGCAGGATTGGAATTTTAGGAACCAAAATGATTGTCATCAGCTTCTTTCAGGAGCTGAGTGATATCATCGCCCGTTTTGGACTGCTTCAAGAAACGGCAAAATGTGTCGTTTCTCAACTGTCGCGAGATGTTTTCAAGTGCTCGAAGATGGTCACCTGGACGATCTGGAGGAGATACGAGCAAGAAGAACAGCTCGGCTTTATGCCCATCAAGGCTATCGAAGTCGATCCCTTCCTGGCTGACACCCACGGTACCGACCAGTTTTCCCACGCCCACGTGCTTGGTGTGTGGAACAGCGACGCCTCGGCCAATCCCGGTACTCCCGAGTTCTTCGCGTTTCATGATTGCGCGAATTATATCGTCGCGATCACTGGCTTGAACGTCTCCAGAGGACACGAGCGCGTCGACTAATTCGCCGATAACACTCTCTTTAGTAGTAGAACCCAGAACGGGAAGCAGAGCTTGGGGAGCTATAAAATCAGAGAACTTCATTGATTAACCAAAAAAATAAGACGATCGAACTATCACTCTTGGACTTCACCAGAGTGTTTAAGGCCGACACCCTTGTGTTCGGTCACTTTGTCTTTGTGCTTTCGAACTTGCTGTTCCACCTTGTGGATTGCAGCATCTAACGCCGCCAATACGGTTGGGGCCGTTGCTGTGGAAACGAAGTCTTCGGTCCCTTCAGCGGACACGTTGACTTCCACATGCGGCTTTTCTGCATGTTCCATATCTACAACGACCGCTATCGAATTGATTCTGTCGTAAAACTTCCGGACTTTCTCTGCCTTTTCCGTAATCAGCAATTGGTCTTCTTGTTTTAGGTGGCCGTGACGGGCTGATACGTTGACTTGCACAGAAAAACTCCGCTGTAGAGGGGAATCGATGTTAGCGATGTGCGAATTGTAGTGTAGTAACCCGTTTGCCACAAATCCCTTACCGGGGAAACTGGGGGTGAATTGTGCTAAAGATATTTTTGTATGGGTTGTCCCTTGGGTTCGCATTACCGGACGATGGGCGAAAGCCTGAAAATCCGCAGTCAGCGGTCGGAAATGGAATCTAATCCGGTTATCCTAAATGTTCCTCTGTAGAGAGACCGTGGGGGCTGTGCCGTCGGTAGCGACCGATACACTGAATACGTAGGCGAATAGTGGACTTGGTATTTGGCTATACTGAGGTGCGGATCAGTCCTTTCGACTGGTTTGGTTAGCTAAATTTGTTAAGTTGCAAAGAATATTACGCCTTATTGTTACATTTTCTTACTGTTGGACCGTCGCTTCGGCGCTCTACTAGCACATGAATGCCAACGTTCTTGACAATCGTCACCGCCCACTCGACCTGAGTCTGGTGAATCCGAAGTTCTTTCCGCGAACGCACCTGGTGGATAGCTTGCGGCATTGGGCAAATGTCCAGCCAACGTCCCCTGCGTTCTGGTTCACCGACGGAGAGACGGACCAAGACGAAACGCTTAGCTATGCCGAGCTGGATCACGCTGCGCGCGCTTTGGCAGTTGAGATTCTGAAAGTAGCCAATCCAGGTGATCGCGGAATTTTGATGTACCCGCCGGGACTGGATTTCATCATTGGTTTCTTCGGTTGCCTTTATGCAGGTTGCACAGCAGTCCCCGCATTCCCACCACGGCGCAACCGAAAAGGGTCGCGAATTCAAGGGATCGCGCAAGACTGCGCTGCGAAATTTGGTTTGACTGTGGAAACCACCGCCACGCAGATCATGAAGGACGATGCGACTCGCGAAGACATGTCGACGATGAAGCTCATCTCAAGCGACCGAGTCGATCGATCGATGGCGATTCAGTTTTCACCAGTCACCATCGACGCGGAAGATGTTGCAGTTTTGCAATACACGTCCGGATCTACTGGTACGCCCAAGGGTGTCGTCCTTACGCACGAGTGCATCATGCGGAATTGTGAGATGATCGCCTACCTGTTTGGTCAGGTACATGACGAGATTGGCGCTAGCTGGTTACCTACCTACCACGATATGGGCTTGGTCGGCGGCATCCTGAGCCCTGTTTTCTTGGGATTGCCACTTGCTTTGATGAGCCCTATGTCTTTTCTTCAACGCCCGGTGCGTTGGCTTCGAGCCATCACGAAGTACAACGTGACCATGTCAGGCGGACCGAATTTTGCTTATCAGCTTTGCGTTGATAAAGTCACAGAAGAGGAGATGAAGGGGCTTGATCTGAGTAAGTGGCGAGTCGCATTTAATGGCGCTGAACCGGTACGGGCGAGTACTCTCGAGGCCTTCAGCCGCAAGTTTGAGAAGGTTGGATTTCGGCACTCGTCACACCTTCCGACCTATGGCATGGCGGAAACCACGTTGATCGTAACAGCCGGTCCTCACGCAGACGTTCCCGTGATAAGACACTTCGATGGACGTAACCTTGCCGCTCGAGTTGTTCTACCAGTTGAACGAAACACGCCTGACTCGCGAGCACTCGTTGGCTGTGGTCAAACGTCGCCAAATGAACGTGTCGAAATCGTCGACACGGAAACATCCGCGATTCTGCCCGATGATCAGATCGGTGAGATCTGGATTCAGAGCCCAAGCGCTGGAACCGGCTATTGGGAAAAACCTGATATCACCGAGAAGACGTTTAACGCGATGACTGCGGATGGGCAGGGACCTTTCTTGCGAACGGGCGATCTTGGGTTCTTCGAAGACGGCCAACTATTCGTAGCTGGTCGCGTCAAGGACCTGATTATTGTCCGTGGCGTAAATCGTTACCCTCAAGACATTGAACAGACAGTCGAGGAATGTCACGAATCCATCCAGTCTTCAGCTGCCGCAGCATTCTCTGATGATATCGACGGCCGTGAGCGACTGATCATCGCTTTGGAGGTGCAACGTTCCCTGGAAGATGATTGGGAACCAGTAATTCAAGCCATTCGAAAATCAGTCACTCAAGTTCACGAACTACCTCCAGATGCAGTCATCCTTGTCCGAAGCGGATCACTTCCGAAAACCTCCAGTGGCAAGATACAACGCCACGCATGTCTTCAAGGATTCAAAGACGACACGCTCCGTGTGATCGCCAAATGGGTTAGCTGGGAAGACGATCTACCACAAACGGCCCCAATGATCGCCGCAGCAACTGTCGATCAGCTAGCCGGTCGACCTTCCAAAGCCACCGCGCGACCAACCGCGGTTATCGCGAAAAAGACGCGTGACCCGGACGTCGATGTTGTTGAGATTGTAAAACGAGCCGTCAAAGCGGTCGCTCAAGAACGAGCGAAGTTACTGGACTTGGACACCAACATTGTCGTCGACTTAGGACTCGATAGCTTAGAACGACTTCAGATTGCTCACTCGCTCGAGAATGCTTTCGGAGGCCGAATACCAGAAGAGACGCTTCAAGAAATTGAAACGATCCGAGAAATTGCAGAAGCTTTAGAAAGCCTTTTCGGTAAAGATCGCGTCATCTCGGATCTCGCGCCAGAACAAGACGATGCACCGAAGGCCCCGCGTACGATTACGCCTGACGAATACCAGTTCGATCAACTACCGGAATATCGTCGGCTCAAGCAAACGATGATGCAATTCGATATGACGGGCGTACCGAATCCTTATTTCTCGGTCCATCAAGGTCTGACTCGCGATACGACAACAATCGATGGCAAAGAATACATTAGCTTCGCAAGCTACAACTACCTCGGTATGAGTGGTGACCCCGAAGTAAGCCAAGCAGTTATCGACGCAGTTGCCAAATACGGAACAAGCGTCTCCGCGTCGCGATTAGTAAGTGGAGAAAAAGATCTTCACCGCGAACTTGAGAAGGGAATCGCTGAATGGATCGGAGTCGATGATTCGATCGTCCTGGTCGGAGGGCATTCGACCAACGAAACAATCATTGGTCATATCGTGGATACTCCTGACTTAATCCTACACGATTCGTTGTCGCACAATAGTATCGTGCAAGGAGCAATGCTGTCTGGTGCGAGAAGACGCCCATTCCCTCATAACGACTGGGAAGCTCTTGACGAAGCTCTCACAGAACAACGCTCTAACTATCGACGTGTTCTCGTGATCATCGAAGGCGTTTACAGCATGGACGGAGATTATCCAAATCTTCCGAAGTTCATCGAAATCGTGAAAAAGCATCAGTGCTGGCTGATGGTAGACGAGGCCCACAGTATTGGAACGATGGGAGCGACCGGTCGCGGAATTGGCGAACACTTTGGTGTCGATCCAAGAGACGTCGACATTTGGATGGGTACACTGAGCAAATCCTTTGGATCCTGTGGCGGCTATATCGCTGGTAGAAAGTCGCTTATTGAATATCTCAAGTACACAACTCCCGGGTTTGTCTTCAGCGTCGGGCTGTCGCCCCCAAATACGGCAGCTGCAATAGCATCGCTAAAAGTGTTGAAGGAGAATCCCGAGCGAGTAACTCGACTAAAGGAAGCGTCCAGACTGTTTTTGACCGAAGCTAAGAAGCACGGCCTCAACACTGGCAGCAGCGGTGATACGGCAGTCGTACCCGTGATTACCGGTAACTCACTCCATGCGTTGCAATTGTCGCGTCGAATGTTTGAATCAGGAGTCAACGTTCAACCCATTCTCTACCCAGCAGTGGAAGAGTCTGCGACAAGACTTCGATTCTTCATCAACTCGACCCACACGAACCAACAGATATTGTTTGCGGTCGATAAAGTCGCTCAGCATCTGAGAAAGATTGCGCCCGAGTATTTCAAATCGACGAACAAAAACGACTGACAAATGCGTTAGTACAGAAAGTGT
>JAIYDQ010000382.1 GCA_027487375.1 Planctomycetaceae bacterium | reverse complement strand
GGCGACTATGAAGTCCTGGGTTTGGCAAGTGACGGTCGTCACTGTTTTTGGATTTTCTTGCTTGGGTTACATGGTATGAGTTTCGTGTAGTTGCCTTCGTCGGAGCCGCTTGTCGGTCGTTCGCCGGTGGTTGACGACTGACGAGCGGTGCAGATGAAGGCAACGGGCCTTTGTTGGTGGGCTTCGAGGGAGTGGATCTTCTAACGGTCTTCAAGTGACTTGAGTCAAGGATGGTTGATTACGCGACTATTCGAGTTGTGAACGCATTTCGCTCTTTTGCATCTGCACTAAGCAGATTGCGTTCTCTCAAGTATCCATGCACGGTTCAACTCATCTTGGTTCGATGATTCGTTCCGTTCTGGCTGCAGCTTGCCTGGATGCTTCTGGTTTGAAAAATACTCTGAGCAGCAAGCTGCCTTCTGTTCGAGCGGGCACATTCTTTAGGGCGACGTGGCTGCTTCCTTCGCAGATCATCGAGATGATCGTCCATGGCGAATTGGTCAGGGTCAATTGGTGTTGGGCCTCAGCTCGTTGGGTAGGTCTTGTCCTTGGTTATTGGTCAGTTGTTTACGGTAGATGGATTCTCCAGCGAAGTCGGTAAATGAAACTGATTGATTACGGGTTAGAGTCGTGAAGTGGTTTAAACGGCCACGAGGTCCTTTTCTCGCATACTCGATGTTGGTGCATCAGGCAATGATTTGCTTGAAGGCGAGTTTGACAGGTTGTCCTCGTGGCCATGTGATTTAAAAATGGCGAGCAAGTCCGATTCGTTCGTCGATGTCGAAGCATCTAATGCTTCGCATCAGCCAGCGATACTGGTTGTCTTGCTCGCCGAGGTTTGGTTGCTTGTGAATTAGTTGTTAGCTTTGGAGAGATTGTCTTCGAGGTCGTTGTCATCGGTTTCGAAGGTTTCTTCAATGACGATTTTGACTTCGTTCCATTTGGTTCAGGGGTTGCTTTCGTGGAAGTGGTTTTCTTGGGTGATGATTCTTTAGCGAGACGAGCTTCCCTGCGAAGGCGACTTTTGCGTTGTTCGCGGTTTTCCTTGGGCTTCATCTCCTTGAGAACTTTCTCTTCGAGCGGGCGACGTCTCCCTCCGAATGAAACAGTAGTCTCAAACATAATGTTTGGATCCCAATCTTTTTCATCGCGAAGCATGGCCCAAGCCAAGACGGCGATCTTCCGAGCCAATGCGATGGCGGCCTTCTTCTTACGAGTCTTTTGTTTACCGTAGATGCGATCATAAACAGCCTTGGCCCATGGGTTGTATTTCAAGGATGCCCATGCACACTCGGTGAGGATCGTTCGAGCGAGTGGATTACCTCGCTTGGTGATCCGTCCATTGCGATCGGTTTCACCAGATTGGAATTGTCGAGGAACGAGACCGAAGTAGGCAGAGACTTGTCGACCGTTTTGAAAGCGATGTGGATCGTCGATACAAGCGACAAGGATCTCTGCCGTTCGAGGCCCCACGCCTGGGATGGATTGAATTCTTGCGATGCGCGGATCACTTTTACCAAGAGCCTCAAGCTTCTTGACGACAGCGACTAGCTGTTTAGTGACTGCATCCATCTGAGTCAGTTCAATATCCAGTTCACCTTTCCAGAGTTCACGAGGGCCGCACTCCTCGAGCGGCTTACGAAAAGAGTTGATTCGCTCGCGGCCCGTGTGCCAAGCTTTTTCGCCAGTGTCGATTGAGATTCCATGATTGACGAACCAAGCCCGAATGGCGCACTTCATCTTGTTGATACGTTGGTCGAGAACCTTTCGGTACTTGACCAACGATCGAAACTCGCGATGAGTTTCTGAGGGCATATGAACGGCTTTGAGTTCCTTCATGGAAGCCATGCGTGCAAGCTTCAAAGCATCATCCTTGTCGGTCTTTCGTTTGACGTTGGACCACTTCCAGGCGTCTTCATTGGTGGAACACACGAGTGTGGTGTGCCCTAGGTTGATAGCGAGATCGTTGATCCAACCCGAAGGCCCACAAGCCTCCATGACGACTAAGTCGACTTTGTGTTTTTTGAAGACAGTAGTAAGGTACTCGCGCTCGGTTGCTGCGTTGTGGAAAGAGTGTTTCCTAGTCTTTGTGTCAAAAAAGCAGCACATGGTATTGAACTTACCGAGATCGAGAGCGAGAATTTTCATAGATGATGTGTCCTTCGGGTTTGGGGTTGGAATGAATGTGACTCTCTGTGTTAGCGCACAGAGATGATCACGGGTCAGAGTCGCCAGATTTTATTCAAATGACTCCCGCCCCAAACCCAGGACTTACATGGATTCTTTCGTCCTTGCTGGGGAAGGGAAACAAATGAAGAAATACAAACTTGAATCGTTGATCTACTATACAAAGCTCTTCGCAGACAAAGAGCATATCGTGAATACCTCTTCGAAAGACATTCAGGAGAAGCTGGATCAGAACTCCGCAGATGGTTGGCGACTTGTTTCGACCGATGCAACCGACTTTGGAATGGCCGTCTACATCTACCTCTACTTTGAAAAGGATGCCTAAGGCATTCCTGAGGTGGGTGACTGCCAAATGTTTTCTCGCGATGTATTCGACCTGTCGACCACCATGCGTGTACGAGACTCATCCGAAGAGACAACGGACGAACCATCGCATGCACGGGAGTGTCGGTGGCCAGCGTTTTTCTGAAATCAAAGTCAACTCCCGCCACCCCGTGATGCGAGTCGTTCGTCCTTTTGAAAGCTCGATGAGTGATGCCAAAACACACCAATCGTTATCAAGCATCGAGTTACATTCCTCAAATCTCGATCGCACCTAAACGTTCTCGCTGGCAAGTTGCTCCTGCTACGCTTTCGATCGCTGTGGGAGTTATACTCGTCGCGCTGAACATAGGGCACATCCACGATGTTATTATCGGGGAAATTGGAAGATCGCTGCAACGCGGCGATATCATTCGCGTCATGATCCGAGTGTTGGCATCTTCCTTCTGGTTCGGTTCGGCATTTTGCGCGTTGCTTGGAGCTCACTTATGGATGAGGAACCGGATCGTTGATGCATGCATTGCGGAATTTCTAGCACTCCCACTGTTTTTCGTATGCGGGGTTGTTTTCTTATACTTATAACGTAGAGCACTGGGAATAAGAGAAGACTAATCTGGACGAACAAAGCGTTCCACGGAAAGTCCGCCACACAAACTCATTTCAACGTCACGTTCACTTTGGCGGACATCCGTGAACTTTGGCGTTCGTCGATAAAACACACACTACGCACCTCAAGGTCATACGTACTATGCTCATCGATCAATCTGGGATTTTCATTCGGAAAGCTAGCTTCTTGCTCTTGTTCGTTTTGTCCGTCATTTCCGGTTGCTCCGACCCTGTGTGGATCGACAAATACGGCGATGTGATGTGCAAAGGCACGGAGGACCACCTTCAGTTTGTAAAATCCATTTAGGACGTCGAACGATTGAAGGATGCAATTCCGTTGTTTGAAGAATTCAGAAAGCGCCGGAACCAGCTTGAAGAAGAAATGATTAAATATTCGTACGAGAAGAACGGACCGGGAATAAAGCTCGACAAAACCAAATTGGCTTCGCTCGCCAAACGGATGCATGACGCCCTCGACCAACTTGACGTCGAAGCTGAAAGGCTTCGAAAACTCGTTGACAAAAAAATCAATCCG
>JAIYDQ010000147.1 GCA_027487375.1 Planctomycetaceae bacterium | reverse complement strand
AGGCGACTTCAAAGTTAAAGATTAACTAGAAATAGCGTTCAATCTAGCAGACACTTTGCCATACATAGCCGCAAACTCGACGGAGCTTCGGAGCGACTCGTCGCGCGTTCCCGAAATCTGGACGTCAATCCATTCGGCAATTTTGCCTGCATGCATGATCGCAATCCGATTCGAAAGAAATACGGCTTCCGCGATGTTATGGGTCACGAAAAGTATCGTACGTCGGCGAGCCTTCCAAAGGTCAAGCACTAGGGCGTTCAATCGCCAACGCAACATGTCATCCAAAGCCGCAAACGGTTCGTCCAGCAAAAGCACCGACGGGTCCAATACCAGCGAACGCGCTAATGAAGCTCTCATTTTCATGCCACCCGATAGTTGAGCCGGCAGTTTATGATGGTCGGCGTCTTGAAGTCCGACGGTCCTCAAAAGCTCGGCCGCACGCGATTTCGCGTCTTGCCGTCCACCGACTCCTTGGAGCTCCCAAGGAAGCTGGACATTCTCGATCACGCTGCGCCACGGCAGAAGTGCAGCTTCTTGAAAAACAAACGAGAGTTGGTCTCGACAGTCGTTGATCGGCTTGCCTGCGATCGTAACCGAACCGGCAGTTGGTTGCTGAAGCCCGGCAACAGTTCTTAGAAGCGTGCTCTTTCCGCAACCACTGGCACCGATAAGCCCAACAATCTCACCACCTGCAACGTTCATCTGCAAGTTGTCTAAAATGCGTCGCGTATTGTTCTTTGGGAAGCCGCCCCACGGGAGTGAGCTTGGTTTCTGCTGCGAGAACTCCACGGCTAAATCGCGGCAATTTACCTCCGGTGCGCTGACGCGTGATGGATTGCCTACGTCTTGCTGCATAGGTTGATTCTGCATCGACAATTCCAAGGACGTCATCGAAACTTAAGACCTACTTCCAATCTCGGCGTTGACGCGATGATGGAATGTTCATCTTCTTGCGATATTTTGTGATTGTTCGACGCGCAACGGTGAGCCCATGCATTTTCAGCGAGTCAACCAATGCATCATCGCTCAATGGGTCCTGTTTGTCTTCTTTATCGATGATTTCTTGCAGCTTGATTCGAATCGAATCCCAAGCAACATCTTCGCCATCTTCGCTGCGAGTTCCACCGACAAAAAACCTTCGAAGCGGAAGAATCCCGCGAGGTGTTTGCAACCACTTGTCATCGACAGCTCGACTAACGGTTGTGACGTGGACGCCTACTTGATCAGCGATTTGCTGCATCTTGAGCGGTTCGATCGCCTCCGGGCCTTCGTCTAAGAATCGCTTTTGATAGTCGACAATGTGCTGTGTCACTTTCATGAGGGTGCTTCGACGCTGCTGTATCGCATCGATCAACCACTGAGCACCGTTTATCTTCTTGCGGATAAAATCCTTCTCCTCAGCAGAAGCAGAAGCGTCTCCCAAACGTCGCCTGTAGTACTCACTGATGCGCAACGGCGGTAACGAGTCATCCTCCAGCCGTACAATGTACCGACCGTTCTCATCCGGTTCGACATAAACGTCTGGTCGAACCGATGGAACAAAGACTTCCATGAATGCAGCACCCGGCTTGGGGTTCAGGTGGTGCATCTCCTCGCGGACATCGCGGATTAGTTCTAGCGAGTAACCGGTCTTCTTTTGAATCACAGGGAGCCGATTCTCAGCCAAGTCATCGAGGTGATGCGTAATGATCGTTCGCATCTCTTCCTCGTAAGGTGTTTCTGGTTTGATCTGAATCAACAAGCACTCACGAAGATTCCTCGCCGCAATTCCAGGTGGCTCGAAGTTCTGAACAATGCGCAGCGCCTCTTCCGCTTTGACCAAGTCCGCAGGCGTATGGTCGGGAGGAAGAATATCGGCTAAAGGGGTTGTGAAGTAGCCACCGTTCCGAGCATCCAGACACGAGATAATGCGCTCTGCAATTTGTTCAACGTCGGTGTCAATCTCTTGTTCGGCTAACTGATGAAGCAAGAAATCGTTAAGCGACTCGGGGCGTTCTGCGGCATTGGCCATCATGTCGGCATGCCGATCCATGTCATCCGAAATGCGGCCCGAGGATGGGCGAAAATCGTCGAACGAGTCAGGCATGTCGCTGGTCATGTTCTCCAACCGCTCGAAGTCCTCGGCGTTGGATGAGTCATCTTTTACGACCAACTCACGTTCGTCCTCCGTTTTCGAGGACTGCTTTTCGGCTACTTCCAGCTCACCGTTGGCGTCCACCGGCGGCTCTGGTTCTTCGAGCTCGAGCATTGGGTTTTCGCTCATTTCCTGGTCGATTCGCTCCTGAAGTGCCATGATTGGCAACTGCAGAATCTCCATCGACTGGATCATTTTGGGAGCCAGCTTTTGAGTCTGTATTTGTCGGGCTTCCAACCCAAACGACATTCGCATCAGCATATTTCCTAGAAAAGCGAGTTGCACACATCGAAATTCGCGCGTGCCGGATGAACTCTTACATTCAAACTGTATCACCGCGGAGCTCGAAAGTGCAAGACGATCCGCAATTTTTCGTAAAAACGGAACGAAAATTGCAATCCTGGGCCGATTTGTAGGAACCGGTTAAATCCCAATTGCAGCCCGCCTGGTAGACACAGGCATTTTTCAAGCGACTGACGACGGAAGAAGCTCGTTCTAGTCGACGTGCACTCCACCGCATCGGAATTGAGATGCCGACACCAGCGACGGTAAACGCCCTAGCCGTCCGAAACCCAACGACATCTGCTAATGAATCACCACGACAACTCAATTGGACAGCGCCAGCTTTGCGCTGGAGTCCAGGCTTCAGCCGCTTTTGGCAAATCCAAGGTGCTCGGCGCCTAAAGGCTGTACTCCAGCATGGATGCTATGGATAATCGTGCTCAACCTGAAAGCAGAAGCCTCACGACTTCTGCTACTGGATTAAAGTCCGACTAGCATGTTACTTGTCTTTGACTTCGAACTCAGCGTCAATCGCGTCGTCCTCGCCAGACTTGGCGGTTTCCGCACTAGCCCCTCCGGCAGACTCTGCACCTGCCTTTTCGTAGAGAGTCTTCGTGAACGCGGTCGAAGCTTGCTCTAGATCGTTAGTCGCCGACTTGATTGCTTCCGTTTGCCCGGAGGCAACCGCGTCGCGAACTTTCTTGATCGCAGCTTCCATCGGAGCCTTGTCGTTGTCGGAGAGCTTCTCACCTTGATCCTTGATAGTCTTTTCAAGCTGATAAACAAGATTTTCAGCCTTGTTCTTCGCTTCAGCCAACTCGAATGCCTTTCGGTCATCCTCGGCGTGCTCTTCTGCATCGCGACGCATCTTTTCGATTTCGTCTTTGCTTAGACCGCTGGACTGTTCGATCTTCACGCTAGCTTGCTTGCCTGTTCCAATATCGCGAGCAGACACATTCAAGATGCCGTTTTGATCGATATCGAATTTGACTTCAATTTGCGGTGTACCCCGAGGTGCTGGTGGAATACCTTCCAAGTTGAATTGACCAAGCACTCGGTTTTGCTGAGCCATCTTGCGCTCACCTTGATAAACGCTGACCGTTACCGCGGTTTGTCCGTCGGCAGCAGTTGAGAAGGTGTTCTTCTTTTCCACTGGGATGGTCGTGTTCCGTTCGATAAGAGCCGTCATGATTCCGCCTTCAGTCTCGATACCCAACGTCAACGGAGTAACGTCCAACAGAAGCACGTCGCGACGATCGCCAGCGAGAACTGCACCTTGAATTGCAGCTCCAACAGCAACAACTTCGTCCGGGTTCACACCTTGGTGAGGCTCCTTACCAAAGATTTCTTTAACGATCTGACGAACCTTCGGTACACGAGTCGAACCTCCAACGAGTACGACTTCATCGATGTCGGAAGGCTTCAACTTCGCGTCCGCGAGAGCTTGCATCACCGGCTTGCGGCATCGCTCCATAAGCTCATCTGCAAGCTCTTCAAACTTCGAACGAGTGATCGTCATTTGCAGGTGCTTCGGACCGGTCGCATCCGCCGTGATAAACGGTAGATTGAGATCAGTCTGAGGAACGCTACTGAGCTCCTTCTTTGCTTTCTCGCATGCCTCTTGTAGCCGCTGAAGCGACATCGGCTCCTTGCGGAGATCAATCCCGTTATCTTTCTGGAACTGTGCTGCAACGTAGTTGACCAGGGATTGGTCAAAGTCATCACCACCAAGATGCGTGTCACCGCTTGTGCTGATGACTTCAAAGACCTTGCTGCTGGAATCTTCACCGCTCAAGGCGACTTCCATCACCGAAACGTCAAAGGTACCACCACCCAAGTCGAATACAACAATCTTGTGGTCCTTGCTCTTATCAAGGCCGTAAGCCAAGGCTGCAGCGGTCGGCTCGTTGATGATACGAGCGACTTCAAGACCGGCAATCTGACCAGCATCTTTGGTTGCTTGTCGTTGAGCATCGTTGAAGTATGCAGGGACCGTAATAACAGCCTTGCTTACGCGATGCCCCAGGTAAGACTCGGCAGCCTCTTTAAGCTTGCGGAGAACCTTCGCCGAGATTTCTTGTGGCGTGTATTGCTGGTCGCCAATGCCGACTTTGACGTATTCATTCTTAGCGCCAACGATCTTGTAGGGGACCATCTTTTCTTCGGATTCGACTTCTTCGTGTCGACGTCCCATGAATCGCTTTACCGAAGATACGGTGCGTTGTGGGTTGGTGACCGCTTGCCGGCGTGCTGGCTCGCCAACAATCGTCTCGTTCTTATCGTTGAATGCAACAACACTAGGGGTCAGGCGGCTTCCTTCAGCGTTGGGAATGACCTTTACCTCAGTCCCTTCCATCACCGCGACGACGGAGTTTGTTGTTCCTAAGTCAATTCCAATAATCTTTTCGCCCGAAGCCATAATCTTCAACCCTTTAAGTCTAAGTCGACAGAAAAACCGTTACGACGCATTGGGAAAGCAACCAGCGTGCCAAACTTTCTGCCACTATTCGCGAGGGCCATCGCTCTTGCTCAAGAGTCGAGCTAAACTGGATTTTCCGTTAAAGTCGCGCCAAAGGGTTCTTGTTTCAGCCGGAACTGCTCGGGAACGCCAGATTTTAACGGCAACTCGAACTCCCCCAATCTCACCAGCCACCATTCTGGGGGTTGCCAATTTGACAGTGTTTCGCACCGATGCCTAAAGCCAGATCCAACTCATCCAAAAACAGCCCCAAAACCGAGGCTCTTTACCCGCAAAAGCTCGCGGCTCTCGACCAGTCGCTGCTGAATCTTGCCGAGCAACGAGTAGAGCAGCTTCGTCGCTGGGCTCTCGAATCCAAAGCCGACTCAAAATCGGCGGGGACTCCACCACCGATATGGGAACAACTCGCCACCGCATCCGAGGCAACGAACGAGCTCGCGATTGATAGCCGACTCCCTAAGGCGCTCGCAAAAGAGCTTTTGCGGTCCATGGTCGGCGTAACGTATTACGCAGCATCATCACAAACTCAAATCGCATACCTCGGTCCGCTGTACTCCTACAGTTATCTTGCAGCGGTTAAGCATTTCTCCGAATCGGCCTCGCTCGAACCCGTTTCGTCCATCGCCGCTGTATTCGAAGCAATCCTTCGGAACCAAGCGACCTTCGGTGTCGTGCCTATTGAAAACTCAACCGATGGAAGAATCGTTGATACGCTCACCATGTTCGCCAAGCATCCGGTAAAGATTTGCGGTGAGGTGATGCTGCCGATCCATCATTGCTTACTCAGCCGAACACCGCGCCAAGATATTCGCGAAGTCTACTCCAAGCCACAAGCACTGTCGCAATGTCGCTACTGGCTCAGCCAAAATCTTCCCGAAGCAAGAATCGTCGAAATCTCGAGCACTACCCGCGCGGCTCAGGTCGCAGCGGAGAAAGCAGGCGCCGCCGCCATCGCATCCCGCGAAGCTGGAACGCACTACGGGCTGAACATTGTTGCCGATTGCATCGAAGACAACCCGAACAACTCGACGCGTTTCGCGGTTCTAAGCAATCCTGATTTTGACGATCAACTGGTCGATCGTAAGGTTCCGCTCCGCACCGGAAAAGACAAGACGTCCGTCATGTTTCAAATCCCACATCAAAGTGGAGCCCTTGCAGACGCGATGCAAATCTTTAGCAAAGCAAAACTCAACATGACCTGGATCGAATCCTTTCCGATTCCCGGCAACGCAAGCGAGTATCTCTTCTTCATCGAACTAGAGGGACACCAAGCAGACAAAAGCGTCGCTGCTGCCCTCGCTGCACTCTCGAAGAAGACCCTACGACTTGAATTACTCGGAAGCTATCCGAGAGCTACGATCTCAACCTAATCCAATCACAAGCGATCGGCATGACTGAATTGAGCAACACTCAAGTCCAACAGTTTGTTATGAAGATCGCTTTTGCTTCCTACTTGCCGCACTCTTCGCGCAACCATTCACGTTGAAATCGCGTCGCCAAAGCACACGTGTTGAATAGCACGGTGTCGCCGAGGCACATAAGCCGTTGATTTCGACACCACCAAAACAAAAAACCATTGGATTCTCACCCAATGGTTTTCTGCTTTTTTCAAGACACCTTCAACGAAGATTAAACTTCGTTGTATGCAGGTAGCGAGTGATCGGTCAAGTCAAGACCGAGTCGTTCACCTTCTTCACTTGTACGTAGTCCAACGACAACCTTGATGATCATCAAAATCACCAACGTTACGACAGCACTGTAGATACCAGTAACAAGCACAGCCTTTAGCTGCAAGAAGAACTGAGGCATGTTGCCATACATTGCTCCGCCCAACTTATCAATTCCGAAGCCGGGGATTGCGAAGATACCGGTTGCTAATGCACCCCACACGCCGCCGATACCGTGAACGCCAAACACGTCCAAAGCGTCATCGTAACCAACAATTGGCTTAACCATCGCAACGAAGACGTAGCAGATCACGGAAGCGACGCCACCAATGATCAGAGCAGGACCGACTTCTACGAACCCTGCCGCAGGTGTAATCGCAACGAGACCGGCGACTGCACCAGTGATGATTCCAAGCATTGTGGGACGACCGTGAACACCCCATTCGATGAGGGTCCAAGCGAGAGCGGCAGCCGCAGCGGCAACGTGAGTCACGACGAAAGCGGAAACTGCTTGAGGAGTCGCACCACCAGCACTACCTGCGTTGAAGCCGAACCATCCGAACCATAGCAAACCAGCACCGAGCACGGCGAATGGCAAATTGTGCGGAGGAACTCCACCCTTAGGCACGTCAGCTCGCTTGCCCATTACGATACAGCAAACAAGAGCCGCAATACCAGCGTTGATGTGAACAACAGTACCACCGGCGAAATCCAACGCCCCAACTGGCGTAGCTGTTTCGTCGAACCAACCAATCTTTCCAAGTACAGGGAAATCAACACCGTACCATACCCAGTGTGCGATTGGGCAATAAACGAACAGAACCCAAAGAACAGTGAAGATAGCAAACGCGCTGAACTTCATTCGTTCAGCGAATGCACCGATGATAAGGCCTGGAGTGATGATCGCGAACATGCACTGGAAAATCATGAAAACTTGTTCGCTGATTGGCCAGTAAACGCCTGCTACTGGAGACCATGCCTCATCAGCCTTGATATCTTTCAGCATGAAGAAGGCCATCGGATCACCAACGAAACCTCCGGCAACGTCACCGGCGAACGCGAGACTGAATCCAACAACGACCCACAATACGGTGACAATACCCAAGCACAGGAAGCACTGCATCAAAACGCTCAATACGTTTTTACGTCGAACAAGACCGCCGTAAAAGAACGCCAATCCGGGCGTCATCAAGAGAACCAGTGCACTACTGGTCATCATCCATGCATTGTCACCTTTATCCAAAACCTTGGACAAATCAGGTGCAGCCTCTGCCGCAGCCGCAGGTGCTGCT
>JAIYDQ010000376.1 GCA_027487375.1 Planctomycetaceae bacterium | reverse complement strand
AGGCCGAGTCGTTGCAGGAGAGTCGATTGCCGGTCGACGATGGATGAATCGATCATGCCGCGACGAACGGCTGCTTGAGCAGCCAGATGCATCCCAATCGAAACGGCTTCCCCGTGGAGTAGTTGTCCATACTTCGTGTCCGCCTCGATCGCATGTGCGAAGGTGTGTCCGTAATTCAGGATGGCTCGCAAGCCGGTTGTCTCGTGTTCGTCCTTGGAGACAACTTCTGCTTTCAATTGGCACGACCGAGCGATGATGTGCTGGATCGATTCGGGATGCCTACCACCAATGGCAACCGCATGAGACTCGAGATACTCAAAGAATTCCTCGTCGAGAATCACTCCGTACTTCACGACTTCGGCAAGTCCGCTTCGAAACTCTCTTTCGGGAAGCGAATCGAGTGCTTGAGTGTTGATAACAACCGCCGTTGGTTGCCAAAAAGCACCGACCATGTTTTTTGCAGTTGGAAGGTTAATCCCTGTCTTGCCACCAACACTGCTATCGACCATTGCCAACAGAGTTGTTGGAACTTGGATAAATCGAATACCGCGAGTGTAAGACGCAGCAGCAAACCCTGCGAGATCACCAATGACACCGCCACCGATGGCAACCATGACACTTGCGCGATCAGTCTTCTCACGAAGGAGAAACTCCCAAATTCGACTCAACTCTGCGATCGACTTGGACTGCTCGCCGCTTGGGATGACCAAAAGAGACGCACGTGTGCCTGCCGAATGAAGCTTGTCTTGGATCGGCTTGGCATAAAGTCCCGCGATAGAACCGTCGGCAACAATCACGACGTGAGAACAACGCCCCATCTCGCCGAGAACCGCGAGTAACACGTTCCCAAAACTGTCGCAAGTGCTTTCTTGATTTGATTTACTTGGCGAAGCACCGCATAGATGGATCAGGTAGGACCGGTCAGCAAGACTAACCGGAATCACCTCAGAAACATCTGCTAAGTCCTGATTCAAACTCATGAGCGGCCTAAAAATTTTCAACTTAAACGAAAGCTTTTTTTCACTAGCGACGCCACTTGGGGGCTTCAACATTTGCGAGGATCACCGCGAGCACGACTCCCGTGAGCAGGCCACCTAAGTGAGCCAAGTTTGCGATTCCGCCAACACTACCGGTAAACCCTAACAACAGCCATCCTAACATAATCGCTACCGAGGTATTGGAGAGGATGATCCCCATATCCGGCCGGAGGATCGATTTTATCCACAAGTAGGCAAACACACCGTACACTACGCCGGATAGCCCTCCGAAACGGTGATATCCCATCAAGTTCACAGGCATCAGCCCTTGAAAAAGATTCGAAAGCACAGCCATAACTAGCACCATCCACGCGAAACGGGCACTTCCTTCAATCCGCTCTACGATTCGCCCGAGTTGCGCAAGCGCGAGCACATTGAACAGGAGGTGAAAGGTAAATCCATGCAAGAAGATAGGGGTCACCGCTCGCCAAAGCTCACCCTTGTTCAGGCTGGCTCGAGGATCTTTGGTGGCCGCGTAGTCTGACGCTCGAACGAAAGTCAGCTCGTTATACATCATGGTACCGAACTGATTTCGTGGTTGCGGGTTCATGAAATCGGTGGTGAAGCTCACGATAGTTGCCACCACAAGCAGCGTCATCGTGATTGGCGGAATTCCACCCGAGACAATGTTGCTCCCCGGTATGTTTTGAAAAATGCTCTTGCCCGAACGAATGTTTTTAGCGGCAGCTTGCTGTTTCAGTTTTTGATCTTTAAGGATTTTCTGAGCTTCTGCGACCGCGTCCACATATTTCGGTGAGTTCGGTGCATCGAGAAACTGGGCCATTTCCAGTTTTGCTTCGTCAACGCGATCTTCATCGCGAGTCCAAATCTCCCAAACGTCTTCCTTCTCACTCGCTTCAACATGAGTAGAAATAGATTTCACCAACAAGTAAGCGGCTATGGATTCCGCTTTCTCCTTGCCTTCGATGGTCGCAAGCAATCTCATTCGGCTAATCTGCTCAACATTCTTTTGTGTGATTCGTCTATAAAACCAAGGCTAGGTCCCGTAGGTCGGTCTGCCTGTGGACTGATGAAACGGGCATTTTTCCTGAGCCGTAGGCACTAGCCTCGGGTGCTGTTTGGCAAATTTTGGCGAAGTCAAAACCCGAGACTACCGCAATCGGCTCAGGTTTCGTAAGCCAGGTCTTCCATTCGGCATGCGAGCGATTCCTTCAAGTGGTTACAGCTAGTTTTGCAACTGTTCCAGCCGCATTCGCTCAGCTTCACTCATTCGGTAGTAATCGGCTCGTGTCATACCCGCCGCCGCTGCTTGGTCTATCACTAATGTAACGCACGGATGCAATTGGAGGGACGATGCCGGGAGCGAAGCACTCAGAGGCCCTTCAACCGCCGCCGCAATCGCGTCCGCTTTACCAGCTCCGCAAGCGATTAACAGAATCGAACGCGATTCCAAAATTGTTCCGATTCCCATCGTGATCGCCGACGTGGGGACTTGTTCTATCGAATCGAAGAAGCGAGCATTGTCGGTCCGCGTCTGGTGAGTAAGAGTTTTTACTCGAGTTCGGCTGGCGAGGCTGGAGCCTGGTTCGTTGAACGCGATATGCCCATCGCTTCCAATTCCCAGCAACTGCAAATCGATTCCTCCCATCGAGCGGATTCTTTCCTCGTAGGCAAGGCACTCGTCACTCAAGCTTCTTGAATTGCCAATCGGCACGAAAGTTTGCTCGAGAGGAATATCGATGTGGTCGAAGAGATTTTCGTTCATGAATCTTCGATAGCTGCAGGGATGGTCTCCGGCCAGCCCCACGTACTCGTCAAGGTTGAACGTAGTAACACTTGCGAAAGATATCGGAATTGATTTGTAGAGCCTAATCAATTCGCGATACGCTCCGACTGGGGTGCCTCCCGTGGCGAGCCCCAAGCAAGAGCTCGGTTTTCTCTTTACCTGGTTAGCAATCTCCATTGCAGCAAACGTAGCCACAGCCGCCGCATCAGGTTGAATAACAATTCGCAAAGTATCAAATTTTCTAGATCTGAGAGGTAAAGAAAAAGGAGAAAAACCCGTCGTTATGCGGCATCAAATCGGTAGTTCTAAATTACTAAATCACAGTGACGATGGATGGGTAAACTTTTGAATGGAATCAGGAAACATGGTAATACTGGTCCCGCTGCACATGGGGACTTGGTATCGACCATTTTTGACAACACAGGGGTCGACAAAATGCTCATGCAAGTGGTCGACATACTCGGTAATGCGTCCATCCAGAGATCCGCTCACACAAATATAATCAAAAATCGATTCGTGTTGCACGTACTCGCATAAACCTACACCACCAGCGTGCGGACATATCGGGATTCCGAACTTCGCAGCCAGCAAAAGAACGGCAACAACCTCGTTTACGCCGCCTAGTCGGCAAGAATCGATTTGGCAGAACCGAATGGATTTAGCTTGTAAAAGCTGCTTAAACATCACTCGATTGTGGCAATGCTCCCCGGTAGCGACGCCAATCCCGAGAGGCTCCAGGGCCCGAGCAATCGCTGCGTGGCCGAGAATATCATCGGGTGACGTTGGTTCTTCGATCCACAAGGGTTTGCAAAAGGCAAGCGCTTTCATCCAGCCGATTGCATCCGCGACGTCCCAACGTTGATTGGCGTCGACCATCATCGTGCGATCGGCACCAATTTCGTCACGCATGATTTTTGCCCGACGAATATCATCTTGCAGGTCCGCTCCAACCTTCATCTTAAAGTGCGTGAACCCTTCGCTAATCGCCTCACGACATAGCCTTCGAATCTTCTCGTCCGAGTATCCAAGCCAGCCAGCCGACGTCGTATAAGCCGGGTACCCATCGCGAAGCATCTCCAGTTCTCGAGCTTGCCGCGTCGGCACTAAACGCTCGAGCATCTCCCGAGCATCTTCTGGGGTCAGAGCGTCGGTCAAATACCGCCAATCCACCAATTCGACAATCTGACTTGGAGTGAGATCCGACAAAAGCTTCCAAAGCGGCTTCTTCTCCAGCTTCGCCCACAGGTCCCAAAGTGCATTCACGATAGCGGCCGTCGCAAGGTGGATGACTCCCTTTTCAGGACCGATCCAGCGCAGTTGCGAGTCTCCAGTAAGGTGCTTCCAGAAAGCACCCGGTGCCGATGCGAATTCATCAACAGAGTGAACAACCACCAGCGGTAGCAGCGCATTGATCGCAGCCACCACGATCTCGTTGCCACGGCCGATTGTAAAAGTCAATCCATGCCCTTCGACACCGTCTCCACGATCTGTTTCAAGAACAACGTAGGCAGCCGAATAATCTGGATCGGGATTCATCGCATCCGAACCGTCCAACGAATCGGATGTTGGAAAACGAACGTCGAATATTTGTAAACCGATGATGTTGCCGGAGATCATTTTGAATGTCATTTAGAGAGGTAACAAGCGAAGACAAAATGCTAGGCTTAATCCAAGCTAGCTTGCTCGCCAGTAAGGAGAATTTCTAATACTTCCGATGGAGATTCTGCCGTCTTAAGTCGCGTCGCAATGAAATCACTTTCATCCATGATCGTCGCGATGATGGCTTGGAGTCGTTGATGCACACGAGGCTGCCCAGCGGGTGTAAGGAGCACCGTCAGCAAGTGAGCTCGCTCTTGAGTTCCACGATAAGCGATTCCTTTTTCAGAACGAATCACAAAAACGACAGGTTTGGTCAGGCCGGCTATCCGCGCGTGCGGCATTCCTAATCCACCTCCAAGATATGTTTCTACGATTCGCTCGCGTTCATCGATGGCTCTTGCGATTTGTTGCTTAGGAACCGGAAGTGATTCTGGTCGCATTCGATCGAGCGCAATACGAATCGCTTCTGTGGTGTTGGACGCTTCAACGTCCAGCTGAATACGATCTTCTGTCAGTGCGTCAGAAAGGAGTATTTGTTCCTCGTCTTCAAACTCATCGCGAATCGTCCCGATGATTTCCTCAATGACATCTTCAAGAGTAAGAAATCCAACCCAGTTGCCAGACATATCGCGAACAAGTGCCGCATGGATTCGCTTTTTCTGCATATCGGACAGAAGTGATTCCAGTAGCGTATTTTCTGTTGTCGTGATGAAAGGACGTTTAATAGGGCCTAAATCAACTTGATCGCTTGCAGAAAACAACGTGTCCTTCAAATGAATGATTCCAATAGGTTCGTTCGGATCCGCGTCTATGAGTGGATATCGGCTAAATCGATATCGACGCATCATCGCTAAGTTCTCATCCCAGCTTTCGCGGATGCTCAGACATCTCACTTGGGATCGAGGTCGCATAGCGTCTTTTACCTTGAGCTCGCCAAGATCAAAAACGTTCTCGAGAAACAGCAGGCGTCGAAACGACATCATCCCCTCGGATTGTCCCTGGCTGAGAAGGATTCGCAGTTCGTCTTCGCTGTGTCGATCGTAGTGATCGTTGACACCCAAACCGACCAGAGACAGCAATGCGTTTGCGGAAGCGTTCAACACTTTCAAGGGAATGTAAAACAAGAACCAAAAAAAACGAAGTGGACCAGCAGTCCAAAGTGACGCTTCATCCGTCATTCGAATCGACACGGACTTGGGTATCAACTCTCCGAACAAAATATGGAGAAAGCTAACGAGCAAGTAACTGATCGTGAAGGCGACACCGTGAAGCGAGAACCATGCCGCCACTCCGTGCTCCGGAAACATTCCTGTCCAGGCGAGCAGCGGTTCAATTAATTGAACAATTGCCGGTTCCGCCACAAACCCTAGCCCGATCGAAGCGAAGGTAATCCCGAGTTGGCATACCGAGAGATACTCGTCCAAATTCTCCTGAACAATCTCCACCGCCCTCGCCCCAGACACCTTGTTGTCCAGCATCTCCTCAATTCGTGACGGACGCATTTTGACTGCCGCGAACTCGGCAAGCACAAAAAAACCATTGAGCAAAAGCAACAGAATTGCAATAAGAAGAAAAACAATCGTCATGAATTGCTCAAAGGCAGAGATGTCTCGCTAACTGGAAGTTATTGGTTGTGGAGGTTCGTCCTCAAAACAGCCTAAACGAACCTCTTGGCAGCCTGCGATTCTAATGCATAACAAGCCCCAACGCACGCATGGCAATACAAAATATGTATGATAAGCCCGAGGTAAATCTACCGATTTATTGACGAGTTATCGAACAGCCGCTCCTCTTTTTATTGAACATTTCCTATGCAAAGTAGACGACTCTCTGTTCTGAGGATGGTGCACATCCCATTTTGTTTCCTGCTTTTAAATGTGATCACGTTAGCCTGCGTATCTTGGCAAAAAGCCTACGCGGAGCAATTTGTACTGTTCGATGTAATGTTCGATTACACAAAAGACGATGCGGAAAACTCGAAACCAAGCAAATCGCACTTCTATGTCAAAAATGAGTTACTCAATCCCAATCGCCCGAAAGATTGGACATCGCCAATTGACTATCGCAACGGAACGGCTCATCTTCGCCTAGAAGTCATCGAGAAACCGGCTGGCAGTGAACCCACGCGCTGGAGCGTTTGCTACATCCCGAACAAAGGCCAAAAGAACGGCTACGGCTGCTTGGGAACCGACATGTATCGCGAATCCGGGGTTTACGAAAAAGACATTCCGATGACCTCTTTTTGGGAAAACAATTCCATCGTTTGGACCGAAGGAATCAAACAGGTGGATTTAGTTATCAAAGATGATAGTGGTGGATCCGGACACGCCCATAAGCGACCGGACTCTGAAAAATTCTTTCCGACCAAAATCCGCATGACGTTGATCCAAGTATCGGCAGGCTCCAAATATGATCCAAAACAGTTGCCCAAGTTCCCTCCGCATCAATGAGTTTTCGTTCATTCAAAATCGGACGTAAGTAATCGATGATTGGATTGCAGCCTTAATTTCTATTGGTTCAAAAACCTTGCCCCACTTTAATTCTTTCAATCAGCCAATCGGTGCCTCGCTTGCGAACTGGCAATCGCCCCAGCGCCCTTTTCGGAAAGAGATGATTGGAGCTTACTGCTCGGTCCAGCCTTTGGAGATGGAGCGTCACGCGAAGGATCTATACGATGCCGATTGCTTAGACGAGAGCGGAAGCACTTGGACTTACCTCCCTTACGGCCCATTCGATTCGCTCTCCAGTTATCAAACGTGGCTTACAGAATCTTGCCTGGGTGATGATCCGATGTTCTATGCCATCGTTGACCGCAGCACGGGGAAGCCCAGTGGCGTGGCGAGTTACCTTCGAATATTGCCAGAAAGCGGGTCCATAGAAGTCGGGCATGTCCACTTCTCACCGCTACTTCAAAAATCGCGAGTCGCAACCGAGGCAATGTACCTCATGATGAAACACGCTTTCGATCTGGGATATCGACGTTATGAGTGGAAGTGCGACTCGCTTAACGAGCCTTCTCGCAATGCGGCTACTCGACTCGGTTTCTCTTTCGAAGGAATCTTTCGTCAAGCAACAGTTTATAAGGGTCGAAATCGAGATACGGCTTGGTATTCAATTATTGATAGTGAGTGGCCGCGTTTGAATGAGTCATTCAAAAAATGGTTATTGCCAGACAACTTCGATAACGATGGCCGCCAAATAACCTCTCTTCGCGAACTAACTGCAATTCGCGAATAACCTCTCGCATCGAAAAGCAATTAATTGTTCGGCACAGGATGCCCTCACTCGGCAACATCCGTGACTACAGCCGAAGATGCTGACGCACTCTTAACCTTTGAGACAAAGCTCTTGAGCCCCTGACGTGGAGAAGACTCTGTGTGCGGCGCGATGCTCGCAACATCCGACTTGTTCGAAGGCTTTTCGGGCTTGCTTTCCGGTTTATTGATTTCGGATTCAGAAGTCGCGAACGGCTTGCGCGGTGGTGTCTGCATTGCTGGTGCAGGCCATCGGTTGGCAGACGCTTGCGTCGTAACAGTCGACGAGATGATCCGCTCAAATCTGCCGCTCGATGGCTGAACAGCAGGTGTTTTATCTGCGACTTGAGCTTCCTCACTAGTAGTTGACTTGGCCGTTTGGACGCTTCGTCGCAATGCACCCACATCCCGAAGCGGTTCAAATATTGGATTGACAGGTGCGCTTATCTGAGAGGAAGAAGGGGTTACTGGAGCAGCCGCTTCGGCGTAGGCAAGCTGCTGCTCACGCAGTCGTTCCTTCTTCGACTTTGCTACTGCTTTTGCAGTTACCTTCTCTGAGCTGTCATTACCGGTAATCGTTGCACTAACAACGCGTTCGTTACTACGGTTGTTGCGATTTTTCTTGTTCTTCTTACTTCCGCCAGAGCGCCCACTCGAACGCTCGCGAGTCACGCCAGAGGAGTCTTCTTTGCTACTTTCCAAAGAGGTCTCTCGCGATTTTCCGTTAGTGGTCTTAGGGCCCTTTGTCTCCTTCGTTGACGACGGATTCTTTGTACTTACTCGCGTGAGTCGCAGAAGCAAAACAGTAAGGAAAACACCAATCGCGATAGGAATAAGCCACGAAAGCGTGTCACCACTAGAACTAACATTTGAAGTGCTGTCTGGAAGTGACGATGTAGTCAGTCCGGTTTGCGCGATCATCATTTGGAACAAAGCTGAGATTAAGAAATGGATTAACTGAATTGCAGGTGCTGGATATCGAACCCCGCCTTTACCTTAAAGCATATTCCGGATGTACGACGACTCCAACCCGAGATTCACTGATTTGTCGTCTCAATTCCCGGCCGGATCAAATCGCGACGGCTTCACAATTCGATCGTCAACAACAAGATTTTCAACTCGACCTGCTTCGAGCAACTCGTCAGTTGATTGCGGGTCGACTAGCCGACAACATTCAGTCAACTGATTCGACAGGTCATCCCAAACGTGTTCCCAGGTTTCGGGCGTTGTGTTGGACGGCGGGATCGAAGCGAATTCGCCGCAGAGCAGAACAAACCGCAATACGTGTCGAAACAGGATACCTTCCTGACGTTGAAAACCCCGTGCGAGGATATACTTGTTGAAATCGCAGTGGAATTCGAGCAGTTCTCCAACTACCCACACATCACGGGTGTAGACGTCGTGCACTCGAGGAACGTCGTAATCAAAAAGCCTCCTAACTTTTTCACCTAAGTAGATAACGCGTGGCGGTGGCTCGAAAAACATCTTTCGTTCTGGCCGAGATGTTCCGGATGCAAGAGCCTCAAAATCGACCGGCACATTTGCTTGGTCATTTTCCTCCTCGAGCGTTTTACCCGTCAGCTCGGCGGACGTCGCGAGCCCCAGTTCCAGCAATCTCGGATGTAGACGCGTCGTTGCAAGAGGCCCAAACGGCAACTCCTCAACCGGAGGGACCCGAACAAGCCGCGACACATTGGCCGGCAGTTCCAATACACTTTCCAAAGCCAGAATCTTTTCCGTCCGATCCGCATGTGCCAACTGCTCTGCAAGGTAAACACCGTAAAGCGGATTAATGCTACGAAGCTGCATCAGCACCGACGCTCGCGGAGTCGGAATTGCCGTTTCAGGCTTGTAGTCATCAAGGTTGTATTGAACCGCGTTTGGATTCTCCAACACCTTGATCGCAACGGGTTCGATAGTTTCATCATCGTCGAAGTCAGTCGGACTTACGGTTGCTTCCTGATTGGGTGCATCGTTTTGTTCTTCATCCACAGAGCTTGAATCGCTATCTTCTGTATCACGATCGTCTTCATGATGGTCGGCTGTTTGGAGGTCGTCTTCTGTTGTGGACTGAGACTCACTAACGGCCTTTGATGCAAAGAGATTGTTGCTCTTTTCGTTTGCTCGATGAGCCGCAAAGAGACCATCCGCAATTTGCTGAACGGTTTGCTTCTTGGCCGTGGGAATGATCTTTGAAGGGGCTGCTTCGGCGATTGTTGGAGGGGGCTGAAGCTGCAAGTAGCCACCTCCGGCAAGCGTAACCAGCATCTGATTCAAATGACGTTGCCCTGCTTCGATATCAGCATTGGTCATAAGCCTTCGCCCCACAAGATTTCGAAGCGGCTGCACCTCGGGAGACTCGATCAACAAGTAAGCAAGGAGTCGCCACGGCAACTGGCCTCTGCTAGACAGATTTGCTGGAGGAGCAATACGCAAAGCTTCAAACTGATTCGCAGTCCAATAGACTTCACCCTGCCGTTTCTTTGGCATCTTTTTCTTGAGTTGCTTTTTGGCGCGGAGTAGCCCAGGATCTTTTGTGTCTTCCGGGATCGAATCGTATTTCTGCTTCCATCGCAGATACTTGACGTCATCTTCGTGTGCGAGCGCATACACAAAGCCCTCTTTGTCATACTGAGGTCGTCCGGCGCGACCAAAAATTTGATGCGCGGAACTTGCCTCGATTACTTTCTTTTTATCTCGCGGCCCTTTGAGAATGGTGGGAAGAATAACTGATCTTGCAGGAAGATTGATGCCGGCCGAAAGGGTCTCGGTGCAAACCGCAATACTTAGCAGCTTTTCCTGGAAAAGATCTTCAACGATTCGACGATAACGCGGCAAAATCCCCGCATGGTGAATACCGATACCTCGTTGCAAGATAGAGCGAATCTTTGGTCCGGCTCCTTGCGACAAATCAAAAGACTCCAGACGTTCCGCGAGCTTTGCTTGTCTCGTTTTGTCGATGAGCTTTTTCCCTTTCAATAGCTCCGCGACTTGCCAACACTGATCGCGATTGAAACAGAAAACCAACCCGGGCGTCCTTCGTTGAACTTCGTCCCCTTCAGCGATTCGTTCCAAATGCTCGTCTAGATAAGCATCATCGATCCACTCAAATCTCAGTGGGACCTTTCGTTCGGTACCTTGGACCAATTGCAGTTTACGATTGTGCGAACGCGAAAGCCAAGAACAAAATTCATAGCTATTTCCAACCGTGGCTGACAGAAGTAATGTACGGACGTGTGCCGGTAACATTCCAAGCGTCAGTTCCCAAACAACACCGCGCTCAAGATCATTGAAACTATGAAATTCATCCATGACGACCGAAGCACATCGATCCATTGGAAAAGCACTTGGGTGCAACAATCTGTTTAAAAGAATCTCCGCGACCACTACTAAGATCGGTGCATCACCATTGACCGTGCGATTACCTGTCACCAAGCCGACATCATTCGGAGAGAACCCCCATCGCTGGACGGATTGCTGGAGTTCCAGAAGTTTCTGGTCAGACAGTGCAATTAGCGGCGTTGTGTAGTAGCACTGCTTACCTGTCCGCAGTGCCTCATAAACAGCGGCTTCAGCGATAAGTGTTTTCCCGGTGCCGGTTGGTGCACAAACCAATATACCTTGTTCCGTGGTATACCAAGCTAGTAACGCTTCTTCTTGAACCGGATAGGGGGCGAACGGTAACGATGTGAAGTAATCT
>JAIYDQ010000246.1 GCA_027487375.1 Planctomycetaceae bacterium | reverse complement strand
GGCAAGAGCCAAGTCAACCCACTTGAACACATCGGCAACCGAACCATCTGATTGAGTCGGTTCCCGATCTTTCGGATCAGTATTGGCGTTTTTACCGCGGACGTCCCCCTTTTCTTCGAGTACTTTTGCCCCGGCGGATCCGTTTACTTTGTCTGGGTGAGCCAGCCCGATCGCACGAAACGCCGGTTCGTACTTGGCAGGATCGTTCAGTCGCTGCATAACGACTAGAATCATCGCAAGCAGAAACGCCAAGCTAATGACGCGTCTTGTGCCGGACGAGTTTTGGTAAGCTCGTTTTCGGATGGCTTTCCGATTTTCGCTTGAATACCATCGATCGCGGTCGAATCTCATAATCCAAGTTCTCCAGCGACTTCGCTATTTCAAGTCCATCAACATCATTTTCATCCAGGTTGCTTGTTCGAGCACCGGATGCGACTTACGCTATAGAATATCGGGTTGTGTTTCTAAACACGTGGCGGCGTCTCTCCGAGGCGCGGCTATCTCGCGTCTCGCAGAGACGCTGCAACGTGAAAGTTTAGAATCAAAGCCTGGTTCCTACTTTGAATTATGCTGTTAAGAAGTCTTTGGTCTAGGTCCTCTACGTCAGCTATACCCTCCATGGCCTTTAATATGACGATATCCTCCTCCATGCTGCTTCGTTTTTTTGGGAGAGCTCGTAGTCGAAGACTCTCTCTCAATGCGTCCGGCCGAACGCATAGACGTGCCACCGGTATGGTGGGTGGTTTACTGACTGGATTATTGGGCGGAATCGCAGGTGTTATATCCCCTCAAGTTGACTCGCGCATCGATGCAGCCGAGCCTGCTGAGCGATTCATTGAACAGCTTCGCGAAGAAGCCATGTTCGACTGGGCAGCGAAGTACATCGACATCTATGGAAAAGCGGGGTGGCTGCCTGAGAAGTTTAAGAAAGACGCTGACTTAGAGCGACTCATGATTTTGCAGGACTCCCTGGCGACCGTCCGGACCGTCGCACAGCGAGATTCGATTCTTGAAGAGATCGAAAAAGGTTTTGATAACTACTTGGCATCGACTCCCGACAGCCCTCGTCGCAGTGAAGCGAGATTACGACTGGGAAATATTTCACTTGCTCGAGGCCAAGCAGAACTGAAGAAGCTGGACGACCCGAAGGAGAGTGCTAACAGCGAGGCGATTCGCAAGGCGGCTCGTGGACACTTGACCAAGGGGAATGCAGCTTTCGCTGCGGCTGTTGCGGAACTCAAGACGAACATTGAAAAGCTTGCTGGCAACCGGGCAACAACGCCTGAAGATATTGAGCTCCGCAAGAAGCTTCAGGGAGAATATCGTCAAGCACAAATCTTTGATGGTTTTTCGTCAAAGCTCATCGCGACTTCTTATCCGAAGAACGCAAAAGAGTACACCGAATGGCTAAAAAAATCGGAAACCAAACTGAGTGAAGTCATCAGTAAGGCCGTATCCGCAACGGAGATTGGAGCAAAGACACTCTCGCGACTTTATCGAGGTGACGTGTTGGCTTTGATGGGGGAAGCGGACAAAGCTATCGAGTCTTACACGCCCGTTGCCGATATCGAAGAACCTGGAATCTTTCGGCAATGGCGAGTCCAGGCGATCACTTCTATCATTCGAGTTCTTTCGTCTGAAAGCGGGAAAAATCGATTTCAGGATGCTATCCAACGAGGCGACGCATTGCTCAAGCAGATGGACCGAAACGAACGCGGCAACGCAGAATGGATCGATCTTCAACTAGCCACCGCAGAAGCAAAAGTTGGTCTCGCGAAAAGCTTGGCTTCCCAGAAGGATAAGCAAGCGGTCGTAAAGGACCAGAAGAAAGACGCTCGCGAACTCCTCTCCGCGATTGTTCGACTTCCCGGTGACCATCAAACGAAAGCCAAGCAAATGCTTTCGGATCTTGGTGTCGAGGCCGTGGACCCGAACGAATCGAAACTTCCCAAGGTAAGAACTTTCGCAGAAGCATTCAAAGCCGGACGTGAGCGACTCCAAAAGTCAGATAGCGTCAACCTAGCTCTGGAGATTCTCAACGATCGCCTCAAGACGGCCTCCAAAGAAGAAAAGCCGGCTATCGAAAAGGAAATCCAAGCCACACGCGATGCGTCCGCGCGTGACTTGGGACAAGCACTCGAGCTCTTCATGCAATCGTTCAAACTCTTCGGACCCGAAGACGAACGATCCGATTTACTGGAGGCAAGATTCTTCGCGACATTTATCCTTCTCAAACAAGAGAAGTTTTGGGACGCGGCTACCACCGGCGACTTCGTAGCAAGAAGCGGGGCGGGTACCGATACGGGGCTTAAAGGAGCTAACTTCGCACTCTTTGCGTACTCGCGTCTCATCGCGGCGATGCCCAAAGAGCAACAGACCAACTTACTACCGCCCTTAGAATCGCTCGCAAAACACATGCTCGCGATTTGGCCTCAAGCCGAGGAAACTCAAACCGCAACGATAACACTGCTTCAACAAGCGCTCGCGAACCAACTGTGGGATGAATCGGAAAGATTCCTGCGACTTCTACCACCAGAGAATGACCAATCGAAGGCAATCAAACGAGACTTAGGTTACATCCTCTACATCGAATACCTCAAGAGCATCGATGCGGCGAGACAAGCTGCAAAGGAGTCATCCACAGAATCTAGCAATGCGGCGGCCACAGCCAACATTCCAGGCAATCTCGAGCTTCGTGATCGGGCCGAGAAACTACTGAAAGAAGGATGGGATGTATTAGTCGCCGATAAAGTGGATCAACGAAGCGTTGAAGCAGCCTCGGCATTGGTTTCAATCTACCTCAATACAAACCGACTCGAAGAAGCAAATGCAATTTTCGCCAAGGAAGGAACCAGCCCGCTCAAGCTAGTCGAAGCCAATGACGATCGCATCAAATCCTCCCAAGCCAAGATGGAAGTCCTGCGATTAAACCTTCGCAGTAAAGTCATGGCCGCCTCGCAAGGTGGATCAGCTCTCAGCGCAAGTGACGTGGAGTCGATCGTTAAGAAAATGCAGCAAGTCGCTGGAGATGGTGAAGAGGGATCCAAGCTGCTGACGAATAGCTTGCTAGTCCTTGCAAAGGAACTCCAGGAGCAACTCGCGAGTGTCAAAGATACGAGCGAACAAGCCAAGCTTGCTTCCGGGATACGAGTGCTGATGAAACAACTGGCAGAAGTTTCTAACGACGCAGGGATTCTCGACTGGTCAGGTACGACGCTTTTACAACTGGCCGATGGACTCAAATCCAACCCAAGCTTGACGGCAGTTAACAAGGAACTGAACCAGTCCGCTGCAGAGATCTTTACCAAGATGATCGAGCTCAGTTCCAAGGATGGCGAGTTCCTGAAATCGATCAAACGAACCACCGAAGACATTCAATACAAGCAAGGCCTTACCTATCGCGCGATGGGTGATTATCAAAAAGCAGCCGACGTATTTGTCGCGGTTCTTAAAGCCAACCCCAATCAATTATCAGCCCAAATCGAAGCCGCCAAAAACTATCAAGAGTGGGGCAAAGGAAAAGATGTCGACCTCCTGAAAAAATCCTACCTCGGGTCCGAGTTCGACCCGAAAGTCAGAAAGAATCTCGTTTGGGGATGGGGAAACATCGCAAAGACTTTATCGAGCTCCATCGGGACTCGGCCTGATTTGAAACGAGTCTTCTTCGATGCTCGACTACAGCTTGCCAACAGCCGCTACCTTTCTGCCATGGTCACGCCCGAAGCGACTGCGAAAAAGAAGATACTCGAACAATCACGCTCGGACATCAAGCAAACCTTGCTTATGTATCCTGACCTAGACGGCCCAGAATCAAAAGCGGAATTCGACAAGATGACAATGACCATCCAGCGTGAGCTAGGCGAACCTGCGATTGGGCTCAAAGAATTCGAACCGAAGCCCGCTACCGATCCCACCAAGTAATCTATCTGCCAGAATCCATTTCAAATGATCCACATTTGAATCCACTACTGATTTCAATCTAGGGCTTTGCCCTCAACTCCACAAAAGACTCGCTTCGCCAACTCTCATGACCTCCAATACCAAAATGACTGTTTATCTTTCGATGTGGCACAGGCTTCTCCGTTGCGTCCTTATGCGGTCCAGTTGCAAACCTGCCTCGATCGCTCTTCATGTCGCACTTTATGCTCTCTGCATTGGCATTGCCGGATGGGGCACGATGGCGAACGCGATCTCGCAAGAGGCCGATAAGCTATACCCAAAGTCGGGTTCGACTCAAACGGGTAAAATCGTCGAGATGACTCCCGATAATGTGGTCATGGAGATTCGAGGTAACAAACAAAACTTTCCATCTTCGGATATCTTGCGAATCGTCTACGAAGGAGAACCCGCACAGTTCTCTCGTGCTAAAGAGCAAGCGGCCACCGAGCAGTGGGACCAAGCCCTGGAGTCACTAAAACGCGTCGACCCCAAATCGATCGAGCGACCAGAAGTCAAAAACGACCTCCTCTTTTATCAGGGTCTTGTGCTAGGGCAGTTGGCTCTTCAAGGCCAGGGTGATGCTGCGGCGGCAACGGCGAGATTACTCGAGTTTGCTCGTGCTAACGCAAAAACGTCGTTCCACTTCTACCAGCTATCCGAGATCCTAGGAATGCTTGCCGTCTCGCTCGGCGAAAACGAAAAGGCCGCCACGTACTTCGGAGCAATGAGTAAATCTCCGGTCGCAGAAACGATGTTGCAAGGTCGCTATCTCATGGGTTCGGCTCTGCTGACACAAGGGAAACCGGCCGAAGCGAAGAAAGCTTTCTCCGACGCGATTGCTGCGAGTGCGGATTCGGTCGCTGCAAAGAAGTATCAAAAACTGTCGAAGGTAGCGATCAACCGATGCGACATCTTGGATGGAAAGACGCCGGCAGCTATCGAAAGCTTGAGGAAAATGGTCGAAGAAGGAGACGCCACCGACAGTCAACTCTTCTCGGCAATCTATAACGCCCTGGGGCTCGCTCACCAAAAAGAAGGGAAAAACCAAGAAGCGATTCTCGATTTCCTCCACACCGACTTACTATTTCAATCAGAAACCGACATGCATGCCGAGGCTCTTTACTATTTGTCTCAGCTATTCGCCACAATTGGCGAACCGCAACGAGCTGCCGACGCAAAATCTCGATTACAATCGCTATACTCGAATTCAACTTGGGCAAAGAAGTAACCTAAGACTCGAAGCGTATCGCTTTTTTCGAGTACCATATCGGGAATTAAAGCGTTCAATCAGCACCACTCGGAATAAGTTCCTTGCTGCAAACGCCACTCGATAAGCGTAACCTGAAACGGCTCACTACCAACTCCCAACGCCAACCTCACACAATTCCCCCTAATCGTCTCGGAGAACTGCAACATAATGCCTGCTGCGTCTAAACTTACTTCGTTTCAGCTTGCTGCCTCGTCCGTAGAGGCATTCCATTGCCGTGTCGAATCCGTTTTGAATGGGCTACGGAGCCATTGGGTTTCGAACAAATACTTGCAGTTTGCGACAAGAGCAGGATTGATTGTGTTGTTCTGCTTGATTGCCAATCCCTCCATTTTTGCTCAGGATGCTCCTGCCGAGGCTCCCGCACCGCAAAGTGAATCCATGCTCGTGACGTTATGGGTCTCCTTGGGAGCGAGATATGCGATCTCGTTCTTGATCATGTCGTTTTTGCTAGTCGCTGTATTCGTTATGGTGCTTTTGGCTGTTCGAAAAGATACGTTTGTTCCCTCTGACTTGATTCAAGGAGTCGAAGCGAGTCTGGCGGAAAACAATTTGCCGGCTGCCGCAGAGCTTGTGAGAGCAGACGATTCATTCCTTGGGCAAGTAGTTAGTGCTGGTCTGGCCAAACTGCAGTCTGGCAAACCCGCCGCACTCGAAGCGATGGCTGCTACGGGTGAAGACGAAACGATGAAGCTGGAACATAAAGTGGGTTACCTCGCGCTGATCGGTAACATCGCTCCTATGGTTGGACTGCTCGGAACGGTTGACGGGATGGTTATTTCATTCGGTGAAATCGCTAGCAGTGAACAAACTCCAAAGCCAGCCAAGCTAGCCGGTGGTATTCAAACTGCTCTCTACACCACACTGGTCGGTCTCGTGTTGGCCATTCCAGCAATCATTGCTTACAACCTTCTTCGCAATCGAATCCAACGAATGGTGGTCGAAGCAGGAAACGAAAGCGAAAAGATGATCGACCAATTCGCCGTCGCACTCAAGCAATCATAACCCCGCACGCAAATCTCCCCAGCTGCCAAGTCTCTCCGCAGACTTGAAACAAGTAGTCAAGTCTCTCCGAGACTTGAAACACAGACAACTTTCTCCGCGAAACATGTGAACTTCTGGTGTCTCGGAGAGACACCACTACGTGGGTACAACGACCTACGCAAAGCAAGATTGCCAACAAAGGTTTACCAATGGGAAGACGAAAATTTAGTACGAAGGCCGCGGAAGGCGACATGACGCCCATGATCGACATGGTCTTCCAGCT
>JAIYDQ010000353.1 GCA_027487375.1 Planctomycetaceae bacterium | reverse complement strand
TTGATATTCTTGAACGCTATACCGGTTTGTAGAGTTCAGATCTTTGCGTCTTTGCGTCTTTGCGTCTTTGCAGATTAGTTGGACAACGTCAGGTTTGCGCTGGAGTTCAGGCTTTAGCCGCTTTTGACAAATTCAAAGTGCTCGGCGCCTAAAGGCTGTACTCCAACACGGTTGCGATCTCAATTCAGTTAATTGAATGGAGTACGAGTAAAAAAAGGGCGTGGTTGTCAGGGGAAAATGAGTCGAACGACGGCGATCCTTGATGACTGGCCGTTATCTTGGCCGTCTATCTGCGTCAATGCGTTAACTTGTTAGGGCGTTATGTACCTAAGCGAGTTTCTGAAGCATTGTCCTGGCACATATGCTTTAGGCTGACCCCAAAGTCCGCGACCTAGTTGAACGTTGTTTGCATCTTGTCCAAAACCGAATAGTGGTCGAAAGCCTGCGCTACTGTTCGAATAGAGGCCTTGTGGAACTTGATTGGGCATCATTGTCGGTGGAGCAACCGAACCTGGCAGGCCAGAGTAGGGTGGGGTGTTTGCCATCGGTGGTGATCCACAACCGTTGGTGTTTGCATAGGTTGGTTCGACCATGTAGCAGGCATCAAACTGCCGTGGTGCGGCAGTCACAAATGGCTCGCCACTCACGATGGTAGTACCGCGGTTTTGATAATTTGGTAGGCCATACCCTGCCTGAGGAGAAAGGCCTGGCGAGGTGCTTGGGACGGATCCCCCAGGCATTACTTGCGGCGCGGGGTATATCGAACTGTTGACCGGCGGTTGCTGGTAAGTGGGTGTTGTCGGGTAGACGGGTGCTGTAACAACTGGCGGCGGAATCGATGGCTGCACGGTTGCTGCATTACTCATACTCGGCGGCAGACCAAAACCGCCGCCCCCAGGGCCTTGAAACGCCGCTTGTTGCACATCGTTGCTAGAGACTGACATGCTGTCGGATAATGATGGACTTGCTAAGGCCTCTTTATCGAGCAACGGCGGTTCGTCCGATGCATAGTAACTTGTGTAATCCGCGGAAGTTCCCAGCGAGCCAACGCGCAATGGCTCCATGACCCCGGTTGCGATCGAGTTGGTTTGCGTGACTGAAGTGTACCGAGGAGAATCTGTCGAATGCGACTTGCTTGCCAGTTGTTTGCGTTGGTCTTCCTGCTGACGCAAAGAACTGCTGATTGCTTCAGAAGACGAGCTTGATGGAAACGCTTGCTTCGCAGAGGTTCGACCGTTTGTTTCGCTCGGGCTGATTGAACCCTGGTAGGAGACTAAACTCTTGGCCAATGCGTTTGGTGCAACCTTCAATTCACTCGCAGGAATAGCGGTGATTTTTGGAGGTGGTAAAAGCGTTATCTTCGCAACGACTACTGGCTTGGCAGCTGGCTCATCGGGCATCATTTCCTGAGCAACTAATCCACGGGTACTGCCAACTGTAAGCGGGCCTCGATCCAAGTGTTTCCAAGAGGTCGACTTTGGAGCGGTTGTATTGCTCGAAGGAAGCGAAGGCTTTGTTGTCGACTCGAGGTCCTTTTCGTTGGTTTTGTTTTGAGCGGGCGCACTCTGAAGTGTGTTACCTGGAGGCGATTTGCTTTGAGGAGATGTGCTTTGGGGAGACTTGTTTTGGGGCGAAGTGGACTTTGTATTTGGTGCGACTGGTGTCGACCTGATGGAAGGTTCAAAAGTTGACTCGACTGGGATCTGCCATTCGAGTTCGCAGGGAGTGCAAGGCCCCTCATGCAAGACTTCGCTGTAGAAGGACTGAGGTGCAACTTGGCGAGGCTCTTGTTTTGGTGGTTGAGTCTTCGTCGTATTTGAGGGCGTGTTTGATGGTGTACTTGATTCGGATGCAGATTCTGTTGACGGCGATTTCTTGATGTCCGAAAGTCCGTCAGAGGGCGATTGTGTTTTTAGCTTTTCAAAATGCGCTTGTGCTGCTCGTCGATCGGAGTCGGCTGACGCGTCTGTTCTCTTTCGAATCTCTGCGCTGGAAGGACGCTGAGTTGGTTCGCTCGCCTGAGAGGCTTCGAACGCCTGGGCGATTGAGTATCCGGACAAGATCCCGTGGACTGCGAGCGTTGCGATGAAGGATTGTCGAATGCTATTTCTCAGATGGTTTCTACGGCAATCGTGATTGGTGGGAAGCGGTTCTCGGCTGGGCAGTGGAGCCATGGTGATAACTTCTCTTGCGAACACTCAATGATGATGGAGCTGGAATCAAAGATTCAAGCGCGACTGGTTGATCGTAATTGTACTCAAACGATGTAGAATTTAGAGCGTCTTGTCTTCTGTAATCCACAAACTTCCTCTTGATTTTACGTGACATGCATCTCCTAGGGCTAGAACTTCTACGAAAAATAGACGAGCATCATGCAAAGGCGTCCGGCCGATTGAACGGTCGCTATCGAATGGCCTCAAGTCACTAACACGTCCGTTTTGAGTGGTTATGGGAATACGTTTCCAGTGCGAACATTGCCAGCATGGCCTGAACTTGAAGTCGGAATTGGCCGGCCGCAGAGGGATTTGCCCTAAATGTAAAGGGAAGTTCCGAATCCCAACCGATTCAGTCGCAAGCGATGCAAAGGCCGACTCCGCGTTGCTTGATTCGGAAGCATCGTCTTCCGTGGAAGGGCTTTCCGAGCTGTTGCCAGCGGATACGCCAACTCATCCAGTTTCACCCAGACTGTACTGGGTTTGTCCGCCAAGTGGAGGACGCTATGGTCCGGCAGATATGGCTCTCTTGCTCGAATGGGCAAGGCAAGACCGGATTACTAAAGACAGCTTGCTTGTCGCAGTTTCTTTGCAAACGGATTCAGCGGACACTCGTTCAACCGATGTAAGTCATGGCGTCCGTGCCGACATTCTTCTAGCCGACTTTTACCATCATCAGTCCTACCGATTGCCAGATTATTCCAAAGCAAAAGAGCCGGTAATCGATTTATTAGGCAATCAAAGGACTGAGGCACGAGCAAACGCAATTTATCCTTCATCACCAAGTCCGAGTGCTCTTGTCGCGATTAGAAACAAGCGTACCAAAGAAAAAAATCGCAACCTGATCATCATTTGTTTGATGATCGCGATTGCGATTTTGCTCTGTGTCGCCTTAATCACCGTTCTCAATCGCAAGTAGGCTCATGGGCCTACTCGCGTCTGAGTGTGACCTTACTAAGCAACTTTCCAGGTGTCGCCACTTGAAAAGAGCTTTTGGAGATCACCTCGTCCTCGTTTTTCAACTGCTGCTTGGACTTGGTAACGCATTGCTTCGTCAAAAGTTTCTCGCTGAATATCGCGGAAGACACCGATTGGTTCGGGGAAGTCTGGGCGACGCATCCGAGCGAGTAGAAACGCGTGCATTGCATCTCCACATTCGTCATGGAAAAGCAAGTCATCTTCTTTAACACCGGAAGTATTGAGGTCGACTACCTCTGGCGTTAATCCATTAAGCCGGATTCCCTTGTCGCGGTCTTTGCCAAAGATCATCGGCTTACCATGTTCAAGTTCGAGCGTCATGTCTTCACGTGTCGCTTTGTCTTGTGCGTAAGCCCAAGCACCGTCGTTGAAAACGTTGCAGTTTTGATAGACTTCGACGAAGGATGTTCCCTTGTGAGCGGCGGCTCGTTTGAGAGTGTATCCCAAGTGCTTGATGTTCGAATCGACTGATCTTGCGATGAAAGTCGCTTCTGCACCGACAGCCACCATCATCGGATTGAGCGGATGGTCCACTGCACCCATCGGCGTGCTTTTGGTGACTTGGCCAGTGACGCTGGTCGGTGAGTATTGTCCTTTGGTCAATCCATAAATGCGATTGTTGAACAGAACCACATTCACATCAAGATTGCGGCGTAGGCAGTGAATGAAATGATTCCCGCCGATGCTCAGCGCGTCCCCGTCACCGGTAATGACCCAAACAGAAAGGTCTGGTCGAGTGACTCGAAGACCGGTTGCCACAGCAGGGGCACGACCGTGAATCGAATGGACTCCGTAGGAGTTGATGTAGTAAGGGAATCGGCTTGAGCAACCAATACCAGAGATGAAAACAGTCTTTTCCGGCGGAACGCCAATCTCAGGCAAGACTTTTTTCATTTGAGCCAAGATCGCATAATCGCCGCAACCGGGGCACCAGCGGATGTCTTGGTCACTTGTAAAATCGTTTGACGTAAGAACAGGTAAGGCAGTCGACATAATAAGTTCTATTCTAAAATTTCGTTGAGTTGTGTTTGGGTCGTGAGGTAGTTCTGTTGGACGAATCCAATTCACTAGCCGACTTTAAATGCTACGTGAGGTCTGGCTGCCGGAGCGGAACTGGCTTCGCTGAGTTCGCAAATCTTTTCATAGACTTCACCAACCGTGAACGGCTTGCCTTTGACCTTATTCAAGCCGATGGCATCCACTAGATACTTGCTTCGGACAAGCATTCGAAACTGACCGAGATTCAATTCAGGCATCAAGACTTTATCGAATCGCGAAAGAATCTCGCCGAGGTTGCTCGGCAGCGGGTTCATGTAGCGGACGTGAGCATGTGAAACACTTCGACCATCCCTTTGAGCTCTTTGAACAGCGGTCAAGCACGAGCCATATGTTCCACCCCATGATAAAACCAGAAGCTCGCCACTTTCGGGGCCAACCACTTGTTGCGGAGGTAGCAGCTTCGCAGCATTTTCTACCTTTTGTGCCCGGATGTTAACCATCTTTTGGTGGTTTTCTGGATCGTAGGAAATGTTGCCGGTTCCGTCCTCTTTTTCCAAGCCGCCGACGCGGTGCATCAAGCCTTCGGTACCTGGAATCGCCCAAGGTCGCGCGAGGAGTTCGTTGCGTGAATATGGTAAGAACGGATTGTCGTCTGTCTTTGGGCCAGGATGTTCTGCCTTGATAGGAGTCATCCGAGAGACGTCGGGAATCGCCCAAGGCTCAGACCCGTTGGCGATGTAACCATCAGACAAAACAATCACTGGGCACATCAACTGAGTGGCAAGCATCCACGCCTCTTGAATGACGTTGAAGCAGTCGCCTGGGCTTTGAGCAGCAATAATCGGCATCGGTGCTTCACCGTTACGACCAAACATAGCCTGCATCAAGTCCGATTGCTCGGTCTTGGTCGGAAGCCCTGTACTTGGACCGCCACGTTGTACGTTGATAATTACCATTGGCAGTTCCAACATGACTGCTAATCCCATTGCTTCGCCTTTAAGCGCGATGCCAGGACCGCTACTGGTTGTGACTGCCATTTGTCCGCCGTAAGCAGCACCAATTGCGGAGCAAACAGCGGCGATTTCGTCTTCGGCTTGGAAGGTCACCACGCCGTAGTTCTTGAACTTGACCATCTCATGCAAGATATCGCTTGCTGGTGTGATCGGGTAAGACGCGTAGAAGATGTCTTTCTTACTTCGATGAGAGGCTGCCAAGAGGCCCCATGCCATGGCTTGGTTGCCCATCATGTTTCGATAGTGGCCAGGCGGAAGATCAGCCGCATCGACTTGATAGGAATGGCCGAGTGCTTCAATGGTTTCGCCAAAGGACCAACCCGCTTGGAGGGCCTTCTCGTTCGCTTTCGCAACGGTCGGTGAGCCCGCTCCGAATTTACCGTGAATGAATCGAAGCGTCGCTTCCATTCCACGACCGTAGAGCCAGTAGACTAACCCCATTGCAAAGAAGTTCTTGCAACGGTCAGCCTCTTTCATTCCCATTCCAAACTCAGCAACGGCTTCTTTCGTCAACCGAGTCATCGCGACTTTGACTAGGCGATAGTTTTCCATCGATGGATCTTCGAGCGGGCTTGTCTTGAGCTTTGCCAGCTTGAGATCTTTGTCTTCAAAGCTGTCTTCGTTGACGATGAGCAGGCCTCCCTTACGAAGATCAGCGAGATTCGTAACCAGAGCCGCTGGGTTCATCGCAACTAAAGCGTCCAGGGTGTCTCCAGCCGTGTGGACTTCGTGCGAAGCAAATTGAACTTGGAATCCCGAGACCCCGGCGCGAGTACCGCGGGGAGCTCGAATTTCCGCAGGGAAGTCGGGGAACGTGGCGATATCGTTACCGATCAGCGCGGAGGTGTTCGTGAGCTGGGTTCCCAACAACTGCATCCCGTCCCCCGAGTCACCACACAAACGAACGGTAATTCCGCTTACATTTTGTACAGGCTTGGTGGTTTGGGGCAACGTAATTTCAATGGACATAACTGATTTCAAACTCTCAAAAACTGGATTGGGCGGTTAGGTTATCTAACCGCAGATCGCGCGAATATGTATCGACTATATCGATCAGGCTGCGTTTGACGATTCAATTATTTTGGCAAAACTGAGAAACCTTGAATACAGCAAAACAGTACCGTTTTTGGCACTTTGGCGAATTTAGAGAAGGTTTTGGTGGGAGAAAACTGGGGAAATTAGTTCCCGCCGAAAAACTAAGCCGACAAAACCGTCACCGGTTTGTACGCGGGCTGCACGAAATGAAGAACTGTATTGGTAGCTAAATTGGTAGCTAAGTGGACCTCGAAAGTGTTTTCGACTCCCCAAGATGACTCGGACGACTTGCTACAATCCCTCCGTAATCCAAATCCCGATTCAGCGTCGGTTGGAAAGTCAAGCCCCTGCTCTCAAACCCGATTAATTGGTCAGATCAGAAAGCAGTTTACTTTGCGACTCCATCCAAACTCATTTGTCGATCTTGAATCGCCGACCGGACTCATGCGGACGCATCTGTTTTCGCCGGTTTGTGAAAAGTCGGTCCCCGCCGTCATTCTCTACTCGGAGATTTATCAGATGACCGGACCAATCGCACGGACAGCGGCGATGCTAGCAGGGCAGGGCTACCTAGTTGCCGTTCCCGAGGTCTACCACGAGTATGTCGAGCTTGGCGAAGTTTTTGCTTACGACAAAGAGGGAACGGACCGCGGTAACTTGCTCAAGATCACGAAAGAAGTCTCAAGCTACGATTCGGATTCAAGAGCTGTGATTGACTACCTGAACGCTCATCCGCTTTGCAGTGGAAAGATTGGCACGGTGGGGATTTGCCTTGGTGGCCACCTTGCATTTCGAGCCGCCATGAATCCGGAAATTTCAGTGGGTGTCTGCTTCTACGCAACCGACATCCATCAAGGAAGTCTAGGCAAAGGAAAATGCGATGATACGCTCGCTCGGATGCACGAGATCAAAGCTGAGATGATGATGGTTTGGGGACGTCAGGACCCGCACATACCACGCGAAGGTCGCCGCTTAATCTATGACGCGATGACCGATGCCAACATCCGATTCACTTGGCACGAATTCAACGGCGAGCACGCCTTTCTCCGTGACGAAGGCCATCGATATGATCCCGAGTTGGCTCATCAAATTCAAGGCTTGACGTATAGCGTACTCAGACGAACGTTGATGTAAGAAACCAACAACTATCGTTAACACTCTCGGAATGCCTACGGGTTAGCGTTGGAATACAGTAGGCAATTCTTTGAGATTTTCTAAGTGAATTACGGAATGGCTAGACGAGCCAACTGGGGCCCCCGTACGGTTCTTGACTTGGGCAATTTGCATTATGATTGCATCTGAAAAATGGAGAGTCCTCCGCTAGTTCTGGAGGGGCAGTCTTTTCGAGTACATCTTCAACCAAAGCAAATTCCATATATGAGTGGTCTTCAAAACCTTTCGTCCCAACGAAGCGTTCTTGTTGATGGGCAGAAACTTCGTCGCGTTCGACAAGCTCTAGGTTGGACCCAGACGGATGCAGCCAAAAGATCTGGCTATTCGGCGAGACTTATTAGGAAAATGGAAAATGGTGGTCCTATTAGCCGCGCGTCACTGGACACCATTGTCACAGCCTATCAGGAGGGAATTGAGCTTAAAAATCTTCCAGACTTGCCGCGAATACTTCGGACTAACGATTACGTGCAATGCACCCCCAAGGACGAGCTAGAGCGAGTCGCTTTCAATTGGTTTGATCGAATATTCAATCACCGGGATTTGTCCACAATCGACGAGTTAACAGTACCTGACGTACAACTCATTGCTGAGGGGGCGACTTTGCAAGGACGCAAGCCAGTAAGAGAACGAATCGAGGCGATTTTGAATGGATTTAACCCTCTTCGACTTTGCGTTGAACATCTATTCACCGACGGAAGCACGGTGATCATTTATTGGCAAGTTGATGCGACCCATTCCGGCGACTTCCTCGGTTTTCCTGCCACAGATAAACAGATCTCTATCCGAGGGAGCACCATGGCATTAATCTTGGACAACAAATTTGTCGAAGCTCGCGACCACTGGGACGTCAAGCATTTGATTGACCAGATTTCGTGAAAAGTCTTCAAGTTCGAAATCGTCAATTTGCGCTGGAGTACAGCCTTTAGTCGCTGAGCACCTTGGATGCTCCGAAAGCGGCTAAAGCCTGGACTCCAGCGCAAAACGGCGCTATCCAAGTCGAAATCCTAGATGTTCGACTTGTCGCGTTGGAGTGGTCTGCCCGGCCACTCCAACTGCGAACAATATCTGACTTTTTCAGGAGCACAGGACTGCTAAACCAAAAGATGTGCTCAAAGCCGTTGATGGGATGCCCCGCCGCCCACCAGAGTGTAACACAGCTTGTTCGTTCGAAAGCGGAACGCAACCGGCAAAACAAGGCAGACAGCCCGGTGGTCACAAAGCCTAATTCGAACGCGCCACGTTTCGCAGGAGTACAGGCTTTAGCCGTTTTTTGGAGCATCCAAGGTGCTCAGCGGCTAAAGCCTGGAATCCAACGCAAAGTGGCGATGTCCAGCTAATCGCGTTGCCTAATCAAGGTTTATCGGGTGGCAGCGAACGAGTTTTGTATCGTTTGGCCATCGCGGTAAGCTGAGATTCGATTTCTGCAGCAGTGATGCTGGTCATGGGAACCGCAAGTGCATGCCGTGGGCGATGGGACGAAGTGCGACGGCCTTCAAGGACGCGATCGACTTCTTCTTCGAGTGCCACCAGCCACGCAGGAACGTCGAGTCCGACTCCGGTTGGCTCTTTCGACATGAGGTGAGCTTCTTGAACAAGCAAATCAAATGCGGGGCTGTGTGACATGCCGTTTTCCAACCGCAGTTGCTTCATCGCCGGTTTGACTAAGGCACGCATACGATCGATGGTCATCGGAATCAAGAATCGCTCGCCAAGTCGATCTGCGACCGTTGGCATCTTCATCGCGTACTTTTCTTGCAGCTTGTTAAGCTGCATGAGATATTGGTCTGCCTCGCGCCCAACGCGTTCGGCTAACGCCCGACGCCATTGCTGTGCGGTTTGGTGGCAACCGCCACGAACAAGTACTTCGTGAGCCCAAAAGACTGGCTTGAGATTCCAGCTAACTCGATCATAACGAACCCTCAATCGCAAGAAATCGAGAAGCATATAGAGCATCTCACCACGATCGGATTGAGTTGTTGTGCTGTTGTAGTCGCGATACTCGGTGTAGTGATCGATGACACCTTCGAGAACCACCGACAGCCAGCGTTGAGCCTCATCGCGGTTGAGCTCACCAGCGTCGATCGCGTCCAAGATTGGTTGTACGACAGCTTGATCACCTTGTTCACGAGCTCGATCAAGCCAATTGCCGACTCCCTGGTGAAGGATTGCACGGACATTCCCGAGCTTCAGAAACTGCTGTGTGAAAAGTCCCGAGCCATAGGTTTCAATGAAGCGGACGAGATTTTTCCAAGCGGTCGCATTATCGATTGTTTCGAGAATGCTCAAGCGTAGCGTTCGCGAATGTGTAAGCCAACTATGGAGCATGACTTCCGTAAGCTGCTCGAGTAGAGGCATCAAGTGGATGTTCTTTGGCTCTCGAGTATTTCCTTCTAAGAAAACTTCTAGCTCTTCTAGATGGACTTCGTTACTAGGTTGTTCCCAAGCGTATGCATTGCGAACCAAGCATCGAACCATCGATTCGTAAGCAATTTGAAACAGGTCATCAAACTCAGTTACAGCTCCCGCTCCTACGGGATTGTGATGCTCCATATGACGCGCTGTATCTACCAGTTGTATAGCTTGATAAAGCAATCCTTGTCGCGGTAGCCATGTCAACAGATGCGTTAAGCTTCTTCGTCGCAATCGGACTCGATAGATTTCAATCGGGTCACCACCGCGAGCGAGCGGAACATACAAAAGCTTTTCATCGCGAAGGACGGTCGAATACTGCGAAAACGTTTCTTCTACAGCTTTGCGTTGACCGGACAGCAGATAAGCGAACAGTTGAACGGCCTGTGCATCGTTATCGGATAGTTCATCCACCAAGTCAGCCGGTATCTCGGACCCTTCCTGACGACTGAGCATCGCCGCCACAAGCATTCGTCGAGCATCGCTCATCTCAATCGCTGTAGCGATGGCTCGCTCGAGTAGAGATTCCTTTACGACACGCTTGCGGTCGTATTGGCTCATTGAATCCGAGTCAGATCCGCCTCGGGGGACTCGATAGGCTGCAACTTGCGATACGAGAACGAGAAGCCCTTGACGGTGAATTGTCGCTTGGCGACACCAACCACGAATGGCTTCTGTTCTTCTTTCAAGTTGAGACGAGTCGTCACATTCGCGAAGGCTCGATGGATGCAGGGCGACATGCTTCCACATCTGCGCAAGGGCGGTGAGGAACGTCAGGTGCTGGCCAAGTCGTCGTGACTCGGCCATCAATTCGTCTTGAGTGTCAGACTCTTCTTCAAAGATCGGCGCATCGTTGCCGTCGTCGGTACTGTCTTGATAGACCACGTCATCATAAGCGGCACCGAACATCGATGGATCTTCGTCTTCCAGCGAATCGTCACCGCCGGCAAGGGCTTCGTCTCGAGATCGCTTTGGGCGATTGCCGTTGGAGTTGCCATTTGGCTTTCCAAGAGCAAATTTCGGTGGGCTCAAAAACTCTTCGCCGTTGGCTTCCACATAATCGAAGAAGCGTTCGATCGTTGACCATCGAGCCGCGTTAGTTTGTGTGCCAGAGCTATCGAGTCGCTCGAGCCATTGACGGGCAAGTTCCGAGAACGACACCGACCCGCTCTGCAGTCCGACGCGATTCGCTTGGCTGAGCCAGTAGACCAAAAGGCTCATCGCACCGATGTAATCTTTACGTTCCAAAAGAGCTTCGATGACCAGTGCATAGGCTTTCGGCGATGCAAACATCTCGGCATGTTCAGCCCAAAAACGAATGTTTCCAGAGGCCGCTCCCCCTTGATGCCAAAGTTGCAAAGCGGTCGCAACTAATTCAGCCGACTCGACCGAATCTTGTGGATCGGTCGCTTGGAGATCTGCCACTTCATGGGCTGCGTATTGTCGCCACCAGGATGCCATCCCTTCGAACTGCATACGAACCCGTTGGCAGACCAATGTGTTATTGGATGCAGCTGCTTCACGCCACAGCCGTGAGAGAAAACCGAACACGGTTTCCATCAAGTGAACAAGCTCGTCAACGCGTGAGTCGTGCACAGCCGAATCGGGCCCGTGGAAGCGGCTAAAATTTCCGGCGAACCCCAAAATGTTCCATGGGTCAACAAGAGCACCACATTGAATACCACGTTTAATCAGATCATCTATCTCGGGAGCGATCCCAGCCGCCTGATCCAAGTCGCCTCGCTTTAATAATTGATTTCCTATCGTTAACAAACAATCGATGCGACATAGGATTCTCGCCGAAGGAACTTGGACATCATCGGACTCTTCCTTCGCAGCGAGTGGGCTTCCCATGCGTGCGAATAATCGAGCAAGCTGGACATGCGCAAGTTGTGTCGCTCGCATTCTTGCGAGTCTCGTATTGAGATGTTGTCTTGCTCCACCGAAAGGCTGTCGACGGCGTGACTCTTCGTCTCGCAGTCTCTCCGCGTGAGGACCTTCCATGCGACGAATCAGCTGTGAATAGAAAGCATCACGATACTCTGCTATAGGATTCAACAAATCCGATAATGATGTGTTCGATGAGTACGTATTCGGCGCCGAGCCGCACACTCCTGAAGCCATCAACATCGTTCCCGCTAACACCGCTGCTGCTTCAAAGACTAATTCTTGAGTTGGCAGCTTGCTGTCATCATTGAGCCGCGCGAGCAAAGCATCTAGAGTGACTTGCTGAATAACAAACCGCCGATAGTTTCCGTCGAGATCGATGAGGTTTGGATCCCACTGACCAAAATGATAATTGGGGCGCTTGTTAACAGGATGATCAAAGTCATACGCACGAGGATCTAAGGCTAATTCAGACAGCATGTCCAGTGAGAAATGTGCAGCGCGAAGAACATCTGGCTCTGTGCTTCGTAGAATGTTCATCGCTTGTGAGATGATGTCGAAATAGGGACCGTGTGCGACTCCCACGTTTTCAATGTATAGCGGGATCGGTCGGACCCATTCGTGCGGATAGGCTTGTTGCCGCTTGCCTTCTAGAACAGCAATCGGCCTATAACCGATGTAGTCATTCAGCCTGCGGATGGCACCATCGACTATTCTGTCTGTTTCATTCCAAGGCCCTCCTTCGGACAGAACGGCTTCCATGACTCGTCCAAGAAAAAGCCCATTAAAGAGTGCTTCTGGTTCTTGATGAAACAGCAGGTCGCTGTGATAGTCCATGTAGCTAGGCATCACATGCGACCAGATAAGCTTCAATACACTTTTAGCTTGATCGTTATCGCGAAAGAACGGACGTTCCTGCTCCAGTACAAAGAGCCTGTCTTGAAACCACTGCTGCAATGTCAGCCAAGCAGGCATCCCGGCGAAGGGACTTGGAGACGTCTTGGAAACAGGGGAAACGCCGTCGGCCCCCGAGTCGGACTTGCTCAGTGAGCTACTCTGCGGAGTGGTCTGGATGATTGTGGTGTGAAAACTCGCCCCTGCGCTCGCTAATGCCCAGCCATAAAGGCGGTTGATGGCTGCCAGCGTCTTGGGGTCTGATCTTCCCGACGAAACGTGCAGGTATCCAAGTACCTGAACTAAATCTTCGTCTCGACCTACTGAACGATCCACGCAAACAACCTTCGTCAATCATAGGAATACTACGACGCACCCTCTTGGTGCGACACGCGTCCGCGGTTATATGGTAAGTCCGATCGAAAAAATGGTCTAGACGACCCATACCGAACCGTCTCCCTTGCGTCTCTTCCTTACCTTTTAACTCGGGGCGATTGGGAAAGGCCTTTGGCATTCAGGCATTTTGGTCTCCTTTCCAGGGAATATATCCGTCCAAAAAAGAATCTGTTGCCAAATTATCTAAGCTCAGGAGGAGCCTTCCTTTGAAAATACCCAGTGAAAACAATCCCTACGAAGCAACAGATAACGATTTCAGCAAAGATGTGCTTGGCGAGCCTAACGAAGCAGGGGAGCCGACTAACCTGTGGGACAGTCTTAATGGGTGGGTCTATGGGCTGCTGTTTGGCCTCCACTTTGCCGCGATAGGATTTGCATGGATTCCGCTCTTCACAAAGCTTCGAGAACTCCACGGACAGCAAACAGCAGCCATTTGCGGCAGCGGTCCTTCGATTGCTGCAATCCTGACCCTATTTCTTTTTCTTGGGATTGAATCGCGTTGGCCACATATTCGGCGGCGACTGTGGTGCGCTGGTGCGGAAGCGGGCATGGCTGTTTGTTACTTGGTTGCTTTCGCAGCGCTTTACATGCTGCCAAGTTACCTCGCCGGTACCACCGGTGTCCGCGTCGAGTGGGTTTTGCTTCCGATGTTCATCGTGATGGGGCTATGTCAAGCGTCGGGCAACGCGCTGATTTCAAGCATGATTGTTGCTTCCCGCTATCACGATAATCTTCCAAGGTATCGCGCAATCGGGTCGCTGGGATATGCTTTAGTGGCACTTGCAATGGACAACCTCGTAGCTCCTAGTCAGGGCCTTCTCTTCGCCGCAGGGACGGCAGTCTTCGGAGCTATCGTTTGTGGATTCCTTCCCAGGATTCAAGCCGTAGCGACTGCTTCCAACACGGAGACGCTGCTTCATTCAAGTCGGTGGAACCGTCAGCTCCCTATTCTTGTTCCATTGCTTGTCATGCTGTTTCTAACGGGAACATCCGAGCAGTTTCATACCCTTTATGCTCATGAGTTTGCGACCAAGCACTTCGGTGCCTCGGGAACGGACTGGATCGGCTTCGCTGTACTAATTGAAATCGTCATATTGTTTATCTACCCAGCGAATCCGACGGGCTGGCTTGCATCGCTTATCTTGGTGCAACCGCTCGCGTGGTTACTTTTATATGCGTCATGTACGATCGGTATCGAAAGCTCACCCTGGTTTGCCTACGCGATTCTGCTACAGGGTTTCAACTGTGGCGGAGTCGTCATGGTGCAGCAAAGAGTTGGACGCATTCTGTCGGATGTGAGCGCTCAAGCTTCGATATTGTTCGCACAAGGATCTGGATGGCTTATGGCGAATGCTCTAGATGCGTTTGTTTTAGGCGAAGGGACTTCAGTTGTCTGGCGAACAGCTCTCCAATTCAGTATCGCCTCGCTCGCAGTCGCATTGGTCGCACTGGTAATTCAGTGGCAGCAACCGGACGCCAATTAAGAACAAAATCAGGTAGAGCACTTGAAGATGACTTCATAACGCTACTTGCTGCTCAAAATGCCCTCAAGAACCGTCAAGAGAAAATCTCCTGCTTCCTGTTGCCTTATAAAGCGAGCGCTAATATCTAAATCGTGCTGAGGACATGGCGCTTTCAACTGCCTTAGAACTGTGGTGACCGATTCAATCGAGGAAACTGTCCTATAAGCAATCGATACAAAAATATTACCATCTTGTGTCGATGGAGCTCCTGGGCCTAAGTGCCCTGTGATGGCCGCTGCGATAGTGGCTTCAGGAGTTTTCTTTAACACAGAAACAGCAAGCTCTGTCGTGACGCGATGGCTAACAGGACCGATTCGAGGGTCGTCTAGTATCGCTTGATCGACTTCAAGCCACTGGTGTTTACTGTCGTTTCGATAAACTACCAAGGAACCGCAAAAGTACTCCGAGATCCCTGGGATCATTCCGAATTGCGACGCGACCCAACCAGATGTACAGCTTTCAACCAGCACGAGTCGATTGCCACTGCTTTTTAAGAGATCTCTAATTCGAAGTGTTATCTCATTCATGACTGCACGGAGTTCGAACAAGTGGTAGTTAAACGAATTAGCGAATCACTTTTTCAGCATAACGGCAGATTCGATCGACAATGCTTTGGGATTGCGTTTCAAGTACGATTGACGCAGTGGAACCGAAAAGGCTTTTATCGAACGACGAAAGTTGATCTGCCTCTTTGAAGTTATCTTCCATCTCGATAAGAATTCCAAAACTTTGCGGAGCTGATGAAGGATCTCCTTCGGCCTTCGTTTGGATAGCAAGATTTCCGCGATCAGGGTTGGAGAATGCCTGGCTGATCTCTAGCGATGCGATGTCGGAGAGGCTCACGACACGGCCATATCGGATCTCCGTCGGATAGGCCGAAAGAATAAATCGAGCGCGGGTTCCCAATTGAATTTGGGACAAGGTATCTTCATCCACCGTAGCACTTATTCGTAGGCGATCGCCTCGAATGAAAACCCCTATTGCCGTGCCTGCCGGTAGCCAGCGACCAATATTGCTTTCATCGTGGATGGAATAACCGTATTCGCTACGCAAAGACCTTCCAATTCCGCTTTCCAATGTCGAGTCGATTTGCTCTGGAGGCGGAAGTTCAAGTGGATGCCAATCGGCTGATGCTAGTGAGTCAGATTCGTTAACTGCTTGAGGGTTTCCGATGGTTCCAATATTCATGGATTCGAGCTGATATTGGATGTGTTGCTGTGTCTCGCTGGCGATAGCCGCTTGAAGTGAAAGCTTCTCTATAGGGTAAGCGGCAGAAGGGTCATGGTGCATGGCGAGCTTCGCTTGATCGACTTTGGATTGGATCTGCGTAAGCTTCTCCAACGCGGATTGGTTCTGATATCGAAGCGTTGCATTTTCAAGTTGAATCGGAGCAACACTTACTAACCGTCCGGACTCTTTTGTGTAAACCATTTTTTGCTCTGACCAACCTACAATTCCATCACAAACGACAAACGATGGAAGCGGTATTACGCATGCATAGATGGTGATCGCAAAGAGCAAACTGTAACCAACCACCGTACGCAGTGAGAGCAAACTCCGTTGGATCAGCAAACCAATGGCGCTGCGAAGCAAGGGTAGCACAAATGCGCAGATTACCAAGCTGATAGCAACTCCAAGGCCGATCGAATCGAGCTCCCACATTCGCCCGACCGCTATTGCGGCAAGTGCGAAAGAAAATGTTAAAACGAAACGATATATGGCAGAAGCAAGCCCGAAGAGAGCCAGTCCGAATTCTGAAAAGCTAATAGTGGCTCGATGGGGTGATGCGTTCGTTTTCAACTCGGAATTCTTTGCGCTATTTGCGAGCAATTTACGTAAGGCAAGCGTGGATGACTCTCGAAGATTGGCGATCTCTAAGTAATCGGACAATGCGAAATAGCCGTCATAACGTACGAGTGGATTCACATTTATTGCGATAGTCATCGCCGAGCATACGAGCATGGTTTGCCAGCAGGTTGTGTTTAAGAAACCAGGAGACGTGTTTAGCCAAACGATCGCAGCGACGGTTGCTATGGCCATTTCGGTGTAGATGCCGGCAAGTGATACAAAGATACGCTTGCTTTGAGAGGGAAGCCGCCAAGCATCACTGACATCAACATACGGACAGGCAACTCCAAGAACCCAAAAAATGCCGATGTCGCGCACGTTTGCACCTAACCGAGTTGCAACAATCGCGTGCCCCATTTCATGGAAAATTCTTGTGACCATCAATATGACCACACAGTTCCCAAATTGCATCCATGGTGTAAGTGTTGTCCAGCGGCTTGGGTGCCATGCAAGAGGATCGGCCTCTGCCGCAAGCCGCAAAATCACCAATGAGAAAGCGACAAGAAATCCATAGAGCCATACTGTTACAGCACGCGGTTCGTAGAGGAGGTCAAATCGACCTGAGATCGCTTGCAGAAACCGTTGGGGATTCCCAAGCGTCCATCGTGATTGGATCAACTTCCACGGGAGTTGCTCGACCCATTGGATAGCATAGACGGCCTTTTCAAGTAAGCTTGTACGAGTTCGTCTTAGTTCATCGTTTCGAGACGAAGATTCTGCGCCCGTCGGATTGGGTTGCGATTGATTTGTCAGTGACTGATTTGATTGCGGGCGTAGAAACCCGTATTCGAAAAACCTCGAAAGCAATCGTTGAAGGTCGTCTGTGCGGATTGACTTTCCTTTGTTTTTGGAGAGGTAACTCTCTCGCCAATCGCTAATAGTTTGAGATGTACCAAGCAGTTTTAGAAGCTCACGTTCTTCTGGAGAGCATCTAAAGTGTTGCGATCGGAGCGGGTCCGTAGCGATCCACCAATCTCGCTTGCTTCCTCGGACTTCTGTCCATTGAAGGTCGGAACGAAGGCGGTAAGAGATCGTATCTTTGGGTTGCCTTTCAGAATTCATGATGTGTTCCCTCAAGAAGCGTCGTCGCAATTTTATCTGGCTAAAGGAAACGATCGCATGCTTTTGGAAACACTGGTGACTGCTGGTTGAATCTGCAGATCAACCGTCATGCCTGGGAGCAAGAGCCATTCGCCGTTGCGACGCTGATTTTGAACAACAACACTCACGCGAATATCGCCGGTTGCTGTTACCTGTGGTTCAAATCGTGTAACTCGACCAGCAAGTGTATCGCGTTGATTACTGTGGCTTAAAATTGAGATGAGGGCAGGCTGGTCAATTAAACTCGCAACATTCACGTGAGATCGCGATACGAAGCAATCGACGCGGAGTTCATCGAGCCGAATGAGCTTCGCCACCGGTTGACCCGCTTGAATCCATTCACCACTTTCACAAAGGACTTCGGTGATTGTTCCTGCAAACGGTGCTACGATATCTAAACTATCAAGCTGATGGCGAGCGGTAAGTACATTCACCTGTGCGAGTCGTGCTTTCAGCTTTGCCTGTTCAAGTGCCTGGAGCGCGTTGTGGACTTTGAGTTCAGCCTGAGAAACCGCCAATCGTTTCGATCGCATTTCCGCATCGGTAGCTGAGCCTCGAGCACTGATTTGTTCGTAAGACTCCAATGCAATCTTTGCCTCGTCCACAATCATTCTTGCAAAGGCGACATCGCTCTCATCATTGGCAACAGTAGCTGCAAATTGCGATTGGACGATCGCAGCAGCTTCCTCTAGCTTTGCCGCACTTCGATCTAGATTTCCAATTTTCTGATTCGCGGCGACTGACTGATTGACTTCGACCGAGAGATTCTCCAATACACCTGTTTGTTTTGCGGGGATTTCCAGCGAGTCGATTGCGAACACAGGTGAATTCGGATACCTCAACCAACCGCCGGTTTCAGTGGTCACGGAGGAAGTGAACGGCTCTCCTTCCGCCCAACAAACATGCGTTGGTATAGCCGTTCCGAGAATCGCAATCGTTGATGTTAAAACGAATTTTGAAATCAATTCAAATCTTCGGATCGCGATGGTAAGCCCATGAATCGGAAAGCCGGTCGCACTATTCCAGAAATCGCGGTTCATTTTTGTGGTAATCATAAGCCGGTCCAAAGCCTCCATTTTGCCCACGCCCCATTGATCGCGTTGCCCAAAAGTGCTTTCCAGAGTGGAGCACGCCCGGCATCAATTCGTAGTGTCGCTGCACTGCCAGAGCTAATAGTCTTGTCGCTGATTTTTGGAATCGCGAATCGAACCCGGTAAATAGAATCATGTATCGAGTCAGCAGTCAGAGCGACTATTGAGCCCTTTTCGTCGGGGCGATAAACCGCTGGAATATTGCGAAGTGGTTGGCTTGCCAAAGAAAACTGCGCTTCAATGGGTTTGTTGGAAGCAGATTGCTCTGATGCAAGTTTTAAAAACTGACCAGAACGATGTTGAGGCATTCTCGCTTCGATCATCCATGGGCTTTCGGTTGCTTGCACAGAGACCAGCAATTGACCAGTCCGAACCGGTCTGTCTTGAAGCGATTGCGACGCATTCCAAGTTGTGACAACTCCATCTGAAGACGCAACAATCTTGAGTGCATCGATTTGCTTTCGCAAGTCACTCAACCTGATTGCTGTTTGTGGCGCCAGTTTCCGAAGCGTATCGAGTTCTCCCTCCAAAGCGAATCGATTTGACTCAGAGAGTTGTTGATCGCGGAGCAGCCTATTATTCAGGCCTATCATCTGTTGGTCGATCTGACGCATCTCGGCTTCGGTTTGATCGTACAGTCGTTGAAGGTTACGGTCCTCTAGCTCGATAAGAATCTGTCCAGCGGTTACCTCCTGGCCGTAGTCAACGTGGACGGCACGGACGGTTGCATCGCTACTTGCGTAATGTCGATATTGCTTGGCTGCAACGATCGTAGCAGGCGAAATCAAATAAGACTGAACAGGGATGAAACCGGCACCGACGAGCGAGGCAGCGGTTATCAAAGCGACAGTAACTCGTGATTTTAGAACCGAAAGGATTCGTGAGCTTACCTTTCTTCGTCGTGTAGGCGAGTTGCCAGTCCAGGTCGAAATCGCCGGCGGGCGTGACGCTTGGAGTACTACCGAGGTAACTTGCTGTGTGTGCGCGAGGAGCCGGTCAAGTTGTTCTGGAGAGGGACGGGTCGAAGGCCAAGACCAGTATACTAGCAGTCCTACTCCGGAATCATGATTCGGTGCATCTGAAAAGATCGGAATCCAGGTTGTAATTGCAGACGTGAACATCGCGTTGAACCGAAGAATAGCTTCGTCATCCGACTCGGCAGTGCGCGAGATATCTGCACATGCATCCGCCTGTAATGCTCCAGCCCGCCTCTGACGTGTTGGTGCGTTTGCGAATCTGATCGCAATTGCGCCGGGCTTATTCGGGTCCTCCTTTCGTAGGCGTCGATCTTCGGCGAACATAGACGTCGGGCATAGTGGCTGCTGATGAACTGCGGACTGTCGGAGGAACCAGTTGACAGCAAGTGAGATCGCTAAGATTCCGTCGCTTTGCGATTTAACGGAACGCATCCCACTTGCAACCAGCGTTTGCCACGCTTGGTTGCGATGATATCGATGAACAATAAAAACTTGATCGCACTCAAGGATGTCGCGAATTCGAGCGGCGATCGATGGAAGGATATCCCCTCGACTGGCAGACGTATTTCGATTCGATGCGATTTCGAGGAGTTTAGAGGTTTCGGCGCTGACTCGTGTTTGGTATTGGTGTTCACGAAGTCGATACGTTTTGAGAAAGTCCGCGGTGAGATCCGCAATTTGCGCAACGAATCGCAGATACCCCCTCTGCGTTGCTACTCCGCCGCTAGGCGCTTGTACGACTTGCAACCACCAACTTCCTAGACTGTTTTCCACAGGAACAGGTGCGAAGATCAAAGCCATGGCAGTTGGATTCACAGGAAGCAAAGATTCCTTGGTGGAGCTGCTGCCTTGATCGATCTTGGACGCGCCAGGTGGAACGAGGACTGGTTGTCGTTCTTGATGTACCTTGGCTAGGAGAGCCTGATGAACGGCAGAGGGCCGACGGTGGGTAGTCTTTCCTGCTGATTGACTGGTATCGACTAATTGGTCGGAGTTGGTTGTTAGCGAGGAAGCCTTGTCACCGTGAATCAGGCTATCGATCGAGTTCAGGCTTCTTCCAATCGAGCGGTCAATCTTCGATTCAAGTGATTTCGCTTCTTGGCTATTATCTGATGAGCAGTCTTCTGACGAGTTCTCTTCCAAGAGAACATGGGGCATCGCGTAACAGTGAATCGCATGCCAACTGCCATCGTGATCGACCGACCAGAGAGCCGCGCCGGTGGCCGCCATCGATTGGGCTAATCGTGGGAGCATATCCATCGCGTAGGAGGTTGGATCACGATGTGACCGTGCGAGAGCTGCTATCTCCGAAACGAGGCCGCTAATCTGCGACTTGGTCTTGGAGATCGCTGCGCTATCCAGCTCGAGGGCAGGCTCGATAGCATGTCCCAAAGCTTGTGTCGCGGTATCCAATATTCGATCCTGTTCATGCGAGCGGAACATGTTTAGTTCGAACGCGATGGAAGTTTAAGACGGGTTTGTCCAGTACCTGCACGGTTACTGATTATCTGCTTCGATAGTTGTCGTCGTTTCCGGTTCAGTCGTGAGGGGTGCCGGAAGTTCTTCGCCTACCGCCGTTGGATCAAAAGGACCCGCACTAAACGGTCCTGGTTCGACGTTTTGGACGCGAACACCGGGAGCAAATGGTGTGTAGTCGCGGCCTTTTTGATAGGCATCACGATATGCATCACCGCTATAGCCCGCTTCAGTTAATTGCACTTGGTTGTAGCCGAGTAGTGATCCCTTCTCACGATGGAAGTCTCGCATCGCAAGCATGTAATCGGTGAGCGAACGATAATAGGAGCTTGTGCTCGTCGCGAGTTGCTGTTGGGCAAGAAGCAAGATATTGATGTTGATCAAACCTCGTTCGTATCGATTGCGAAGGACTTCTACTTGGAGTGTATCAGCAGCGACGCGATTGTAGTTTGTTTGTACTTGAGCAAAGCTACGGTCCATTTGTCGATGTGCGTTGCTGAGATCATGGGAAATCTTGAGTTCGATTTCTTTCAGCAAGCTGTTCTCACGGACCAAATTCAACTGAGCATTTCTAACACCGGCAGAAGCTTGGCGAAGTCCTATGTTATAAGCCCATTCCATCCCCGCTTGCCATTCTTGGAAGTTACCTTCAGTGACGTTTTGAGCGAGACTTTCGAAGCTGTTATCTGGATTGCGGCTACCAATCAAGTGATCGCCCAATCCTCGCCATCGGTACTGGCTAACCAAGTCCAATCGAGCGCGTCTATTCAATCGCGATGCGAGTAACTCCATCTCGCGACGCTTGATCGTCCATTTTTGTCGGCGTACTTCAACACGTTGAGTCGTCGCGTCGGCAACCGCTCGGAACCAATCAACATTCACTTCTGCTTGAAGAGGCAGATCGATTGGTTTAATCAGTCGGCCGTCACTAGCCGCAACGCCCATGAGGTAACGTAAACGTTGCTCTGCAGTGTACAAACCTTGAGGACCTGCAAGAGCATCATTGACTTGCGAATCAAATAGATAGTATTGCGATCGCGCTTGTGCTTCAGCATCCGCTTCGCCACCACGCGCACTTACCTTTTTCAGTTCGTTGATACGCTGCCAAGTTCGTAACGCGTTTTCTCGACCTGTCACTTGCGCATCTAATGCACGATAAGCGAAGTAGAGTTCCCAATAAGCGGTTTCAATGTCGTTGACAAGGGTAATGACTCCGTTCTCAAAGTCCGCAAGCGAGATATCCATATTGACGCGTGCGATCAGAACACCGTTGTAAACACCGATCTGTGGATTCACAAATTGCCCGCTGTTGTATTGCGTTGGACCAGCGATTCGGTTGTAAGTTAGCCCCGAACCCTGCATCAAAGGTTGCCTTACGCCTGCTTGCAAGAAGCCCGAGAAGCTGCTCGGGAAGTTTTGGTTTGGGTTATTGTTTCGATCGTAAATGACATTACTGCTAAGTGAGAACACCCCGCCCGTCGCAGTCGTTTTCGAGACAGCATTGATGTAATTTCCAGTTGTCTGCTGAAAAGCTGGAGGAATAAAACCTGCAAATTGCTGATTGTTGGGACGGTCGTTTTTGCCCCAGAAGAGCTGTGTCGCTGTTTGTGCATCGAATGCCGACAAGGCTGCTTCGATACCAGTTTGAGGATTTGATTCGGTGAGACCAGGATCGAGCGTCGTTGGAGTCGCGGCAGGCGCCTGTACGACCGAGCCACCCAAGGATCGCAGGACGTCACTCTTCCGCAATGCTGTTTGCACTGCTTCCTGAAGCGTTAGCTCCCATGCCGGCAATTCGGCGGGATTAGTGATCGCAAGCGGTAGCGGTATGCCTGTCGCATCCGGATCTCCAACCGAAGCAACGTCTGGATACTCGATCTGATGAGCAAATGACTGAAAGTAAGCTGTATCCTTCGAGTCACGCCAAGCGGAGAAGCGCTGAACAGGGCCGCGGCATCCGGAAACGAGAGTCGTCGCAGCCAAGGAAAGCTTCAACCATCGTCGCAAATCTGTTTTGCATTTCATTTTATTAGCCTATCCGCTGATCACTACCCGAATCGGGCATCCGATTGCTATCAAAGCGTTAAACAACGCTTTTCGTGACTCTTCGTCAGAATTGGTATCGGAAGCAGTTTCGTAACCGCTGGAACATTCAGCACGTGCTAGAGCGCATAATTCATAGCTTGTACAGTCATAAGAGGTACGACCGTAACAGATTACGCAGATTCCACGAAGACTCGGGATGGAAGGCATCAACAGAGCAAGGCAATCGCGTTTAGCCCAGTCGCAAGAACACGACTACCATAGGATGGGACCTCTGTCCCGTCCGGCTACGCATTTGTTTATCGTTTGTTTGTTTGTTCGGGACAATGGTCCTAAGCTACGACTATTCTTCGCCCTGCCGCCAGATTAAACCGTCTCGCTGACTTCATTGGTTTGATAGGTCATTGCGAGCTGATGTACCGCGACTATTGCTGCAGTTCCAATCACGTCTGAGAGGAACGAATTTCTGAAGAATGGAATCGCAGAAATATAGCAGTCAATCAAACCAGTCAAGTTTGTTGAGTATTTCATAACAGGATCTAACCAGCATCCAAAATTACTGATGATGAAGAATACTACGGAGCCAGCGATCGAAGTTCCCAGCACAACATCCCAGCTGTCTCGCAACCGCAAGAGATGTCCAACTCCAACCATGGCAGCAAAACCTACGTAATTCAAAATCATGCTGATGGCGGTGTATCGATAGATTCCAGCAACACCAAGGAATTCTCCCAGGAAGTCACTCGCAATGATTCCGCCGAGAGGAATGATCCAGGCTAAAGGCCCTCGAAGGTAAGCTCCGCAGAAAACCGAAAGAGCACCAAACAAGGCAACGTTGGGGATCCAAGGGGCGAACTTCAAGCCTGTGGCGAGTACCAACAGGGCGAGGGCAGAGACTGTCGCGGAATATCGGAAGCTGTTCAAAATATGCACCCTTGGTTCGATCGCTGCTGTTGAAGGCACGCTGAGTAAAAATTGAATGTAGTAATCCTGCTGAGGCATCAGCAACGGAGTTGTTCGGCGAATTTCGCGGTGACTTACTGGTCTGGCTTCGACAGTCACAGACTTGTGAGCGGTCGTGTGCAGTCGATCGACAAATCCGTCGAATTCCTGGGCGTAAAGCTAACTGGCATCGTCTGTTTTATCAAGCTCCAAACCAAACTCATCGCGAATCGCTGCCACTATACCTGCCATGGAAGCCTCCTTTGCTTCGACAATGTTTTTCAGATCAAGACCCTCGAATACGGCAGTCACTGCAGGAGAAATCGAAGCGATTCGTGTTTTGTTGAGCTCTTTTCCAAACCAATCGACCAGTGTTCGAGCGACTGCAGGGCTGGTCGCTAGGCAATAATCGATCGAACCTGCCTTGAGTTTCTCGGAAATCGAGGGGGCAGGGGAGGGGACGGCAATCGTTCGATAAGCCGAGACAGTCGATACCTCGAATCCGCCGGATTGAAGCTCCAACCCCAGAAATGGATCCGTTCGGTTGTTTCCAATAATCAAAAAACGAATTTTCGGATCGGTGGATTTTTCGGAGAGGCCGCTCGTGCTCTGAAGTAGCTCGTGTAACAACGGTTTGGCACCATAAGGCGAGCTCGCGATCAAATCCGCTCGAAGGTGGTACTTTTCCAGCTCTTCACGAACCGACGGCCCGACTCCAGCCAATCGACAATTGCCAAGTACGCGTGAATCCTTTCCGAGCGAATGGACTCT
>JAIYDQ010000249.1 GCA_027487375.1 Planctomycetaceae bacterium | reverse complement strand
CCGGCAAGAGGACAATCAAACCAAGCGTAGATGGCAGCAAGGAATTTTTCGGAGCCGAATACGCAAGCAAGGCTTAGTCCTTGAGGCTTTCCTGGTTTAAGACCGGCGGAATTCGTCAGAATTCCGAAGTCGCCGGAAACAAAAGCAAAATCTGAGGCCCCTAGACGTCCTATGACATCTGCCAAGATCTAACCACAGTGCTGCGATAAGTCGCAGCCTTTCACGGAAAATGAGCTTGTAAGCGTCTCGGAGCATTCCTCGCTAAAACGCGATGATCCCGACCGATTTACTGCCTTCTGCCCTTATGTTCTGGCAAGCCGGAGCAATCCAAACAACGCTTGACCAAATTGGTTGTTCAGCCTTAGACTCTCCCCCTGGTTTTCAATAACTTTTGGGAAGTAGGATTGTCGTGTCAGCAACTTGTGTGATTGGTCTTCAGTGGGGTGACGAGGCGAAGGGTAAGCTGGTTGACCTGCTTGCGCCACGACACGATGTAGTAGTTCGATATCAAGGGGGCGCGAACGCCGGACATACGGTCGTCTCAGGGGACCAAGTCTACAAGCTCCACCACGTGCCCAGTGGCATTCTTCATCGCAGCGTCACAAACGTAATAGCACCTGGTGTCGTGATGGAACCGACGACACTGCTCAAGGAATTGGACGGCCTGCAATCACGCGGCATCAATCCTCTTGAAAACCTGATGATTAGCGAACGTGCTCATTTGGTCATGCCTTGGCACATCGTTGAAGATCGTATCTCAAACCGTCAAATCGTCAGTGGCGAGAGTATCGGTTCGACTCTTCGGGGAATTGGGCCTTGCTACCGCGACAAGGTCGGTCGCACTCACGCGATGCGACTTGCAGACATTCTGGCTCCTAATCTGAAAGAGCGGATCGAAGAGATAACGGAGTACAAGCGACGTTGGTTGACCGCGCTAGCCGATGATGGTGAATTGGACTCGCTGAACGCGTCGGCAATTTATGAAATGGCATGCGGATGGGGCGAGCGACTGCGCCCGTTGTCCAAAGACACAACGCATTTTGTTTTGGACCAACTTGAGGCTGGTAAACAGCTCTTGATGGAAGGGGCTCAAGGTTCGCTGCTTGACATCGATCACGGTACGTACCCTTTTGTAACCAGCAGCAACGCATCGGGCGTAGGGATCAGCAGCGGGTCAGGCGTTCCTGCGAAGTGGATCAAGAAAGTGATTGGCGTTTGCAAGGCATACTCCACGCGAGTCGGTGGCGGCCCCTTTCCTACCGAGTTGATGGATGCGACGGGACAGAAGATTCGTGATATCGGCCGCGAATATGGAACAACAACAGGACGCCCGAGACGATGCGGTTGGTTTGATGCCGTAGCCGTTCGATACACAGCCCGCTTAAGTGGGATTGATCGGCTCTCGCTCATGATGATGGATGTTCTCGGCCACTTCAACGAGATTCAAGTTTGCGTTGCCTATGAAATCGATGGGAAGCGTGTTGAACAATTCCCATGCTTGGCTGACGATCTTCGACGCGCGAAGCCGATCTACGAGACGCTAAAGGGATGGAACCAAGATGTCACCGGTGTCCGCGACATCGACGCAATGCCTGCAGAAGCCAAGTCATACATGAAGCGAATCTCCGAATTGATCGGCGTACCAATCGGCGTTGTGTCTGTTGGACCAGATCGCGAGCAAACGATGTTTCTGGACTAGAAACCTTCTATGTCAACTCAACTGTTTGATCGTTGTAGTCAATGATCAAACAGTGACCGTTTAACAACATCGTTCCGAGTAAAGCATATTCGCCTTCATTTGCAACGATCTGCGTTTCGTATGACTTGCCAAACCAATCAAAAAAGCAAGCGAAAGTTTCTAGTTCCACCAAACTGCCGTCTGCGAGAACTGCTTCTGCCGAAGACTCTTTGGCAAGTTGCAGCTCAGATACGATATGCTTCGGAATGACTAAGCCACCATTGAAGGCCGTATCAACCCAGGCGGTTATCTCTGTTCGGATCCCCTCAAGCTTATTGCCTACTTTAAGCTTAACTAACGCTCGCGATTGTTCATCAACGAATCCTTTCACAGCGTTAGTACTCCAATGTGAAAAGCCGTTTCGTGCCCAATTCGGATTGTGTGAGATAATCGCGTCGGAAATTTTTCGCGTGCGGATCGGACAGCTTGGTCGAAGGTATCGCCCAGAAAGTGCTCGCCTGATTCGGGCTCGATCGCGACGAATCGATTCGCTTGAGTCGCTTCCAAGTCCACTTTTAGCTGATCGGCATAGATTTGTTTTGCTCGTAAGATCACAGATTTTGTCTCGGTGGAAACCATTTTACCCTCCAAGTATTGATTCAAACGGTATTCGTATTGTACACTCGAGGATTGCAAGGTCGTACTATCGATCTTGCTTTTCCCTTAATCCAACTAAAAGGCGAACAACGAAATCTTTCCACGTCTTGTTGGATCGTTTTCAACATGTCAACGACCTTCGCCATAACTGAATGAACCTGGTCGTTATATGAAGTTCCGCAATGCTTCTTGGTTGGTTTGGCCACTGCGGTGGTGGCGTGGTAATGCGAAAGTGACTTCTGCTGCAGCAGATGCGATTCTACATTCGTCTGCTATGCCCGCGCACGTGGCGATGATAATGGACGGGAACGGGCGTTGGGCGCAAGCTCGCGGACTTCCTCGGATCGAAGGGCATCGGCGCGGAGCGGATACCGTTCGGACGATGATCGAGTACTGTTGCGAGCTGAAGATTCAGTGTTTGACGCTTTACTGTTTTTCAAATGAAAACTGGAAGCGACCCGCGCAGGAACTTGAATTCTTGATGTCGCTTTTGAAGCAATACTTGATTCAAGAGCGAGCGATGATGATGCGCAACAATGTTCGCCTGAAGGTGATTGGCAGGCGAGACGGCCTTCCTCCTGATGTCGTTCAAGAGATGGATACGTCACTTGCGGCAACAGCCGGTAACAAAGGACTTATGCTTTGTTTGGCAATCAACTACGGGGCACGGCAGGAGTTAGTAGATGCGGTTCAAGCAATTGCAGGATCTGTAAAGTCAGGTTCATTGCTTCCGGAATCTATCAACGAATCGACGATACAAAACCACCTCTATACACAAGGGATGCCAGATCCAGATTTGCTAATTCGTACGAGCGGCGAGATGCGAATCAGTAATTTTTTGCTTTGGCAGATCAGCTACAGCGAGCTTTGGATCACACCTAAATCATGGCCTGAATTCGGGCGCGAGGATTTTCGCGACGCATTACAACACTTCGCAAAACGCCAACGAAGGTTCGGCGGGTTGGATAGTGTTACTTAAAGATCAATAACATTCACTTATAAACGCTACTCTTCTCGGCAAACGCACCGGGTTCTAGTTTCAGTCGTACTCGTACTCAATGAAATGGTACTCGTACTCAATGGAGCGATTCAAATCGATTAGGAGGACGAGTACCGCCGATCGCTGAGCACGAGTACGAAGTGACAAGAATGCGAGTTAAAGCTCTCGGTAGTTTGTATCAATCCTTGAGGATTGTCATAACCGCTGGCCACAATCGCGGTTGCACTGACGAGTGTGTCTATTTCAGCAACCGATGACTCACCGGACGTAATCTTTTGGTTGAATCTTCTGGTCTTTGAAGAAATTGGGGTCCTTCTGAAATCCGAACATCGATGGTTTGTAGTTCTCGCTGATCGTTACGGAAGCTTTTTCAGGGATCCTCGCTTCCATATCAGCGGCCCAGTAGGTTGCGTTGACGATCAATCGCCTTAGATCTTCCGAAAGCAAATCGATCGCAGAACACATCGTTGAACAGAAGACCTTCCCAGCCTTTCCGTCTTCCAGTTGGTAGTCTTTTGTCCAAACCATAGGCATCATCGGCTCATTGCGACCGTCTTCAACCGGTGCATCGTCTGGTTTCATTCCTTTGAGTACTTGCCCGAGCACCAGCACGTTTGCTGATGCTGGAAGATGAACAACTCCATAAACATCCGATGGAGCCCAAAGATCTTTCACGCCTCGTAGAATCGGGTTCGCTTTTGCTGCCTCTGGAATAACGCCTCGCGCAGACTCGGATTTGTGTTTGCCATGATGGCTGTGCCAAGTTTCACCGAGCAACTGTTGTCCGAATCCGCCTTGCCATGATTTGCTGTTCCAGGACCACGAAGCAAAAGGACTTTTGCTGTTAGCAGGAAAGTTGAATGGATGCGTCGCAGTTCTTAATGCGATCATCGACCCGCCTCGCTTTGCAAAGTCTGCTATGTGTTGCATTTGCTCGTCGGGTAGCTGACGAAATCGAATGAAGAAAATAGCCACATCCGCATCTCGTAAATGTTCAAGCCCCGGAATGTTCTTTTGGTAGTTTGGGTCGACAGTCCCTGTTTCTGGGTTGATCGAAAACAAGACTACCGTATTAAATCCGTGTTGCTCGGAAAGGATTTTCGCAAGCATCGGAAGGGCCTCTTCGCTTCGATACTCTTCATCACCAGATATGAGAACAACCTTTTTAGGTTTGCTAACTCCATCAGGTAACTTGGCTGGATTGCCTGGCATAACCAACCAGGGCGACTCAGGTGGGGATGCCTCTTTCTCTTGTGCGAACACGCAGGATGGATCAAAGGCCTGGAGTACGCCGACGGCAAGCAAAACTCCCGCCAGAAATAATCCAGAAGCTCGGCGAGCACAGTGAAACATATACGTTGACGCAAGTGTACTTTGATTCAATAGCATGTTGAAAGGATCCGAAGGTTTCGAGCCGAGGAGGGAGTTGCATGCCGCCGCAACAGAAGGATGCATTAACGACCAAGTTCAATGAAGCTTGAGGCATTCATCGATTTAGGCATTATAGCTTACAGGACGTCCCGATGCGCATCCATGAGATTTCGGTTTAGCCGCAAACACGCGATGAATCAGAAGACTGCAAGCTAGGCCCTAAATCAAACTGGAGACTACTGGAGAATGGACCGAGATCGTGGGGCGCGCCCTTCCATTTTGAGCTCAGGTATCGGCTCAGGTCGCGGGTCGACAAGAATCGATCCGTCAATGATTTCAGGTGATGGGATATCCGGCGAAGGGATTTCAAGTCCAGGCATTTCAGCTCCGGGCATTTCATATTCCGGTATCGTCATGTGGTTACTTGAATCGCTTGGGCCGATTTCAGAATCAGAGAGTTCCGTTTTCTTATCTGAATCTGCTTTCTTCTTGCTGCTGGCGCTGAGGTTCGGCGGTGGCGGGCCCCGGTCGAGCATCGGGTTCATCTGGAGAGCCAGTTGGTCCGCGATCCAGTCGAGCCAATCGGGGCGGGTCTCGATGAACTGAAGCTCTTTCAATTGATCGATCACCGTGTCGTCGCCTTCGCCGAGTCGAATACGAGTGCGAACAAAATTTCCAAGGTAGACTGGATTCATCGGTGCAAGTTCGTATGCACGCGAATAAAACTCTAGCGATTCTATCCCTCTACCAGTTGCCTCCATGGTCATCCCCAAGTTGTTCCAAGGGGTTGGGTCATCGGGAAGAAGTTGCGATGCGATGTCAAACTCGGCTGCTGCATCGGCGAACCGGCGCTGCTGAAAATAGACTAGCCCGAGGTTGTTATGTGCCGATCCATTGTTTCGATTTAACGCAATTGCTCGCTCGAATGCTTTGGCTGCGGCCGGGAGTTTTCCGTGATCAACTAGCTTGACGCCTTTATGTTGATGAACGCGTGAGGCACGTGAACCACCCTTGGCGAGACTGATCATGTCGTCGCAGCTGG